>NZ_JBSFIE010000037.1:0-70624 GCF_053597395.1 Streptomyces sp. NPDC001415 | reverse complement strand
ACGCTCTGGCCGACCCGTACGCCGATCCGCGAGAGATGGGCGTACTGCGAGTACGTGTTGTCGGCGTGCCGACCTCCTCTCCGGGTGTCCGTGGGCCATGTGGTCAGCCACCGCAGGGACAAGTGCAGGTGCAGCACGCGCAGTTGGTGCAGCTGCTGGTGGTGATGCGGCCACTCGGCGTCAAGAGCTGGGTGTCGTCGAACTGGGTCTCCAGCTGCTCGATGAGTGCGTCCAGGTCGTCGAGCTGGAGCCGCCCGTTCTGGGGGAGACCCGTGGTCATGTCGTTCGCCTCTCTTCTTGTCCTGGTGCGGTCGGAGGTGCTCCGGCGGGCAGCGGGACCATCAGCTCGGTGGCCACCGGCGCGCAGGCCGGGTCGGCCAGATCGGATACGGTCAGTTCGCTGGGTGAGGGCACCATCTCCTCGATCACCGGCGTCAGGTTCGAGGCCGCGGCGATGGCCGCGGTGCGTTCGAGGACGCGGAGGGCCTGCAGGCTCTCCAGGTCACAGGGCAGCGGCGAGCTGATCCCGGGGCCCGGCGACAGGAACACCCAGCGCGGGAGCCCGAACCGGTCGCGCAGCCGGGTCAGTTGACGCAGCTGCGTCAGCTCGGAGTCGCCGGGTGACGGCAGTAGGTGGGCGGGCAGGCGCCATTGCGCGGCGGACAGCACCAGCGCACCGGCGACGGTGATCCGCGGGACGTAGTCACGGCCCGGCAGCGCGGTCAGCGAGTGCCGCAGTCGGCGGCGCCAGGCCGAGGCCTGCGGTGAGCCGCGCAGCAGCAGCGAGGCGACCGTGTCCCAGGGCGGTGGTGCGTTGCGGACCGAGTGGTACAGGGGGCGGACGGGGCCGCTTCGGTCGCTGATGACGATCCGCCCGGCGGACCAGAGCGCCGTCAGCTCGTCCAGCGGAACGAAGCGCGGCTTGCCCGTATTGCCGTCGCAGTACGCCAGCAGATCGGGGTCCCCGGTCCAGGCGGCCGCGTACAGGGGCCGACGCACGGCGTTGGCCGAGAACCGCGAAAGGGCGGGGAACAGCAGCTCCACCGAGGGGATCCCGCTCTCCTCGTCCAAGCGCCGCAGAAATCCGCGGTACGCCTCCACGTGCGGCAGCGGTCCGTGCAGCCGCTCCAGGGCGCTGATGAAGCGGGCGTCGAGGACGGCCGCGGGTGTGGTGATGTCCAGCGCCCAGTGCCGGCCCGGCAGCGGGCGCACGATGCAGTCCATCGGCCAGTCGGGCCGTGCGGCGGGTGCGCCGAGGCGGTCGAGGAGCCGCGCTCCGATGTCGATCGCGTGGCCGGCCGGCAGCCCGTCGATCCGGGTGTCGAGCCAGTCGAGCAGCCGGGTGTAGCCGGAGCCGGGTGTGTGTCCGGCGGGCCACTGCGCGCGGTGCTGGCCCGCCGCCGCAGGCTCCCGACGCGCGGCGAGCTGCGCACGCAGGATGTCCAGGACCGGCTGGTCGCGTCCGGTCAGGAACGGGGGAGCACCCCGAGGAGGGGTCGCGGCGTCATCGGTCATCAACTCCTGCAGCCGCAGCGCCTGCCCGATCGCCGCCCGCAGCACCGCCAGATCGGTGGCAGGCAGCGCACCGGAGGTGCGCCGGTAGACATCGAGATAGCCGCCGTCCACGCGCTCCACCCGGGGCTGCGGGAGCGCGCCCTGCCAGGAGCGGCTGCGCTGCACCGGTGGGGTGCGCGATTGCAGCACGCCCATCTCGCCGAGCCGCACCAGGAATTGCCGCAGCACAAGTCGCTGCGCGTCCCCTGCCTCCGGCACCACCGCCGCTTCCAGCGCGCGCAGCGTCAACGCGCCGCCGCGCAGCGCCCCGTACAGCTCATCGATCAGCGGAGTCCGCCGGATCCGTACCGGAGTCAGGACGATGCCTTCCCCCGGATCGAGCGCGAGCACTTCAAGGTGCCCTTCGCGCACCCGCAGCAGTGCCGCGACCGCCACGAGGGACGCGTGTTCAGCCGGCGGCAGCGGCAGCGGCAGCCCGTGGTGCAGCCGGCGCCGCGCTGCCAGCGTCAGGCGGCGCTCCGTGACCGACAGCGAGGGATCCGGCACGAGCAGGGTGCCGACGGCGTCGGCGAGCCGGGCACTCATCCGCGTGAAATCGCTCTCGGTGCAATCCAGTTGCCGTACGAGCCGGAACAGTCCCGGCGACCCGGCCGCACACCACAGCCGTATCGGCAGCCCGGCGCTGCGCAGCAGAGAGGTCTCCTGCCCGGTCACTTCACCCCACCGCCCGGCCGCACGGTCAGCGCCTCCGCGATGAGCGTCTGGCAGACCAGGGACAGGCCCGCGCGGTTTCCAGTGGAAGACGATGACGAACGCGGCTGCCTCGCGCGGCCCGACGGCCGGGTCGCCACGGTGAAGTACTCGCCGCGCCAGCGCTCCCCGGCCGCCACGACCGCGCGCCGGAACTCCTCGGTGTACTCCAGTGCACCGGCCGGCAGCCGCCGGGCGAGCGTGCCCGGGTCCGCCCAGCCGGCGCGCAGCGCCTCGGCGATCCGCTCGGCTTCCTCGGGTGGCTCGGCCCCGTCGGCGTACCTGCGCCCGGTCTGCCGGCGCAGCCGGTCCCAGACGTCCAGGTCCTCCCAGCCGACGATGTCCAGTGCGTCAAGGAGTTCCCGCACCATCACCAGCGACATCGCCCAGGCCGCGCGCGATCCGGGGCCGCTTTGGTGAAAGCCCAGCCAGGCAAGCGAGTCGGCGGTGAAGACCCGGTGGACGCTGCGCAGCGAGACAGGCCCGCCGAACAGATACTCCTCCGGTTCGTACACCCCGCCGGTCCAGTCGAGCAACAGACCGTCGCTGCGCCACCGGGTCAGCCGCTCCCTCAACAGTCCGTCCACGCACGTGCGTTCGGGCCCCGGCACCCGGAACCGTACCCGCAGCCCCGGCGGCTTGTGGAGGAAGAAGAAGTCGGCGGCGCCCTCGTCGGCTGCGAGCAACTCCTGAGCGGTGGACCGCAGTTCGGCGTAGAGCTTCGCACGCACCGAAGGGGCCGGGACGACCCCGTAGTGCAGCCAGGGCTCCGGGGCCCGGCGCAGGACCGGTGCCTCGGTCGACATGGTCTGAGGCGTGTGCCGACAGGCGCACTCGTCCATGGTGGAAACCCCCGAGAGAGCGGACCACGGTCTGTTCACCGCGGTGGTGCAAGCCTGCCGAGGGTCCGCCCGGCGCGGTATGCGTACCTCTGCGTAGCGAGTGGCCCGCGCCGCCCCCTTGACAGGGCGACGCGGCGAGTTGTCTTCGGGGTGGGTACGTAGGGGGTTTCCGTGTCCCACATGTCGGCGCGTGACTACCAGCGCATCCTCGACCTGACCGTCGCGATCCTCGACAGCCACCGGGTGACTCTGCCCTGGGACGTGGTGCGCGTCGAGCTGGGTGAACTGTTCGACAGCCCGTCCAAGGCACTGTTCTCGACCACTGGCTGGGACGACTCGCCGGTGGGCAGCACGCCGACCGACGTCCACCCCGGGTTGGAAGCTCTCGAAATCGCCATGCACGCGCATCCGCTGGTACGGCACTACCAACGCACCGCCGACTCCAGACCGTTGACCCCCGATGCGCTGTACGTCGAGGGCCGCTGGCCCGATCCGGAGGCGCAGCACGTGTTCGCCGGGATGTTCGGGGCCGAGCATCAGCTGGCCCTGCCCCTGCCGGCGCCCACGGGAATCGGCCATCTGATCATGCTGGGGAGGACCGAAAGTCCGTACACCGGACGTGACCAGGAGGTCGCCGGACGGATCCAGCCGCTCTTCGCGGCGGTGGTGAGGCATCTGGCATACGCCCACACACTGCCCGCGCCCCAGGGAGGAGGTCCCGAGGACACTCTCTACCGGGCCGCCGAGCTTCGGCTCACCCCGCGGGAGACCGTCGTGCTGAGCCGGCTCGCGAAGTCGCTGACCGCGGAGGCCATCGCCCGCAGGCTCGGCATCTCACCGCGCAGCGCGCACAAGCATCTGGAGAACCTCTACCGCAAGTTCGGCACCGGCGACCGTCTCTCCACCGTGCTGCACGCCCGCGAGATGGGGCTACTGACCGCAGACTGACCGTGTTCATCGGGGCGAGCCTGAGCTCCGGGGGCCGGGGCGGACGGGCAGACGCTACGCCACCACCCGTGGAAGGAGCCTCTGGTGCCCGCCATTGCGCTGCGGCATGCTCCAACGGACCCGAAAATCTCATCAATCTAGTACGTACATACGTCAAGCCGTCTGGTCGGATTTAATCCTTAATAGGGCATGTGACGCCATGTGAACCGTTTCTGTGGCTCCTGCCCTGCGACGCTTCCCGTACTGCGTGCTCCATGGCACAGTCCCAGCCCCCGGTGGCCCCACCCGCGTGCTCCCAACTGCCCGCCCCGCCGAGGTGACGTCACATGACCCAGCGCCCTCCACCCCTCACCCGACACCTGCACACCTACCGCACCCACGGCCACACCGTCCTGGAGTTCCACGGCGAGATCGACATGGCTGCCGCCACCGAATTCATCCCGCGCCTCGACGCGGCCATCCACCGGCCCGAACCCCTGGTCGTCATCGACCTGACCCCGGTCACCTTCCTCGACTGCTCCGGCCTGGGCCTGCTCTGCCGCGCCCACCACCACGCTCTTCTGCGCCACGGAAGCATGCGCCTGGTCTGCAACTACCCGCCCACCCTGCGCCTGCTGCACCTCGCCCGTCTCACCAGCGTCTTCCGCCCCGTCCCCAGCCTCCACGACGCACTGCCGGGCCCGATGCGCCCCTTCCGCAGCGGCCGGACACCCGAGCCGGGCAGCAGCACCTGCGGGTGAGGCAACGTGCCGGTCGTCAGAGAGCGAATGCTCGCCGCGGCCCGCACGGGCGCCGCGGTCTAGGCGCCCTGAGGGTCTTCCCCGACCCCATCGCGCTGCGTGTCCGGCTGCCGCTGGAGTCGAGGGATACGCGTCGGCTGAGAGCCCCTCCCCGCCTCCGGTCGTCGGCCGGGGCCGGCGAGCGCGGCGGCAGGGTTCTGAAGAGCGTGATCGCGTGGGTATGCGATCACGCCTGTTCGTCTGGGGTGTCGATGTCGTACCAGTCGTCGGCGAGCAGGCCGGCGTGCGAGGGCTGTGCGCCGACCTGAACGGTGCCCTCGGCGGTGACGAAGCGCAGGTGGGCTTCGAGGGGGAGCTCCCGGGAGTCGGGGGTGGTGCAGACCGACTCGGGTTCCAGGTACACGTATTTGCCGGGCTGGATCCAGCTGCGGCGGGCCATGCGGCGCCCCTTCTTCATCAGCTCCAGCGCGGTAGAGAAGTTCATGCAGGCGAGCGTAACGGCGCGCCTGCCAGCCGGATCAGGTTTTGAGCGAGCCAGGTAGCGGTGCGCGGGGTATGTGCACCCGGCCGCCCCGAGCGCGCCTGCCACGGGTGCGTGATGGGCCGTCGACGGCGGGTGGTTCGGGCGTTCCGACCCTGTCGGGTATCGCTGTGCGAGTGATCACTGTGGCCGGTCTCCGTATTAGAGGTTGTCCCGTAAGCCCTGTCCAAAGATGAGATGACCTTGGCGTGGGTGGGGTGATCACGGCGTCGGAGCGAAGTCGGCCGCGGACCGGGTCATTGACCACCTCGCGCTCGCCCCGGTCCGCCGCCGGCATCCGGTGGGCACCGTGCTCATCGTGGACGGAACACTGGCCCCGACCCGGGATCGCACCGTCGCGGCGTCGAGCAAGAACTACCGCTACTCCACCAACCACCAGGTGGTCATCGATGCCAACACCCGTCTGGTCGTTGCCGTCGGACGCCCGGTCTCGGGCAGCCGGCACGACTCGAAGGCATACGCCGAGTCCGGGGCGGACCGGGCCGTCAGGAACGCCCCGGTCATCGCCGACGGTGGCTACCTCGGCACCGGTCTCCTGATCCCGCACCGGCGCCCGGCGGGTGGTGAACTGACCGACGAGCAGGAGACCGACAACAAGGTCCATCAGCGGCCTCACCCACAGCAATTCGAAGATCACTTACGGGACAACCTCTAGTCGCCGAGGATCCGCTCCCACAGCAGCCCGTCCCGCCAGCTCCCGTCGAGCAGGATCGAGGAGTGCGCGACGCCGTACGGGCTGAACCCATTGCGGCGCAGTACCCGTTGGGACGGCAGGTTCTCCAGGTTGGTGGAGGCCTCGGCGCGGTGCAACCCGAGGTCGTCCGTCATCACCCGGAGTGCGAGCCCGACCGCGCGTCCGGCGTGCCCTTGATTCTGGGCGACGGTGGCGATCCAGTATCCGACGGAGCCGCGGCGCAGGTGCGGTTGCGGCAGGATGCCTCCGATGGTGACCTGCCCGATCACCTGGTCGTCGGCGAGTACCACCCCCGGCCACACGGTGCCGGCGCGGTATCCGGCCAGCAGCTTGTCGATCCGCTGCGCCTGGCCCTGCGGGGTGAAGAACTCGGCGGGCTGGGCCGGTTCCCACTGCCGGAAGGCCTCGGCGTCCCGCACCCGATGCGCGGCGATCGGGACGGCGTCCGTGGGCTCGATCAGGCGGATCCTGGTGCTGGGGTGCATGCGCTGGACCTCGTCGCGGTTATCGGCTGAGGCGGCCAGCCTATGCAACGGTCTCTGTGCCGCCGTGCCCCATGCCCGGCGGAGGATGGAGTCGATCGCGGAGCTGGTGTTCTCGCCGAACAAGTCCAGGTATCGGGTGTCGAGTTGGTAGTGGTTCGGGCTGCGGCGGAGGAACTCACTGAGGGCGGCCCGCTTTGCGAACACCTGGTGCAGGAGCAGGTGCAGAAGCAGCCGGGCGTCGGCCGTGCCCGCCAGGGCACGGGCCACCGCTCAACGACGGTCTGCAGGGCCGGAGTCCTGCGCTGGTAGCGCACCGTCAGCCCCGCGATCTGCTCGGCGAACGTCTGCTTCGAACAGTCCGGGTTCTCGCAGTACAGCCGTCGCACCGACAGGCCGATCATCACCGGGCGCCCGCCGACGGCCTCATCCGCGACATGCCGCACATAACGGCTGTGCTCCCAGTCCGACGTCTTGCCGCATCCCGGGCAGACCGCCAGGACACCGGCATGCCTCCGCGCCGTGATCCGTACCAGATCCTCGCCGGCCTCAACCGTCTCGACCTGCACCGTGGCCAGCTGCGGCAGCAGGTCCTCCAGCGGTCCGCCCGGCCGCCCGTCTTGCCGAACTCGGCGTCTCCTCGGGCCTCTGCGGGGCCGCGGTGCTCGCCGGGCTGCGGGCAGCGCTCACCGGGGTGGGCGCCGACGAACGCCGTACGACGCTGGGGATCTGCCCGTCCTCGGTGGTCGTACTGCCCAGCACCGAGGGCTTGGCCGTCAACCCGCACTCCGGTGCCGGCCCGGAGCGGCCGGCTGACCGACTTCGTGGCCGCGCTCGGTGTCCCCGGCCGCCCGGTCGCCTCCGGCTGAACAGCGTCAAGGGGGCCGTCCGTACCGTGGGCGGCGTCTGGGCAGCCGTCGGCCGGTTTGCTAGCTTCGAGCCATGGTCGCCCAGGCTGAGAACTTCGCGTCGCGTCGCTATGTCGACCTGCGGCGCCAGGGCACGGCCACCTGTTGCCCGAGCTGAGGCGGCCGGAGCGGGTCCGGATCGCCGACGACGAGACGGCGCAGTGTCGGACCAGCTCTTGAGGAAAAAATCCATGTCCATGGCAATGGCACCCTCAGCGGCACGGCGGGCGGCGGACGGTACGCGGCGCAGGACCAGCGCCAGCGTCGTCCTGCGGTCCGTCCTCGAACACGGGCCGGTCGCCCGGAGCACCATAGCCCGGCTGACCGGCCTCTCCCCGGCGTCGGTGACCGACCATTGTGCCCAGTTGGGCGCGCTCGGCCTGATCCGGGAGGCCGCGACGCCCCGGCAGTCGAAGGGGGCCGGGCGCCCGCACATACCCGTCGATCTGGACGCCTGCCGGTTCGTGGTGGGCGCGGTGCATGTCGCCGTGCCGTACACGACCGTCGCATTGCTCGACCTGCGCGGGCGGGTGATCGCCGAGCGGCGCCTCGGTCACGGCGGCAGCACGGAGCCGGGCCGGGTTCTCGGGAACGCCGCCGACGGCCTCGGCGCGCTCCTTGCGGCGGCCGGAGACCGGACCGCGCTGGGTATTGGCGTGGCCGCCGGGGGCTGGGTGGACCGTGACGCCGGGATCATGGTCGAGCACGGGCTCCTCGGCTGGCGCGATGTGGCGGTCCGCGAGGTCATCGGTGCGCACACCGGGCTTCCGGTCCAGGTGGACGGACACGCACGGGCGTTGGTCAACGGGGAGCGGCTGTTCGGGCGGGCGCGGGGGAGCCGGAGCGCACTGCACCTGTTCGTCGGCAATGTGGTGGACGCCGCGTTCGCCACCCATGACGAGGTGCACCACGGTCCCCGCTCGCAGGCCGGGTCGATCGCCCATCTGCCGCTGGAAGGCGGCACGGAGCCGTGCGACTGCGGCCGGACCGGGTGCCTCCAAGTCGAGCTGAGCGAACGGACGTTGTGCCGCCGGGCGCGCGAGCTGGGTGTCGTCAGCACGGCGAATCCGATGCACGTGGTGCGCGCCGCGGCCGATGGAGATCCGATTGCGGTACGGCTCCTCGTGGAGCGGGCCAGGATGGTCGGGCGGGTGGTGCGGCTGCTGCTCGACGTACTCAACCCGGAGACGGTCGTCATCACCGAGGCCGGGGTGATGTACCGGGACGACTGCCTCGGCGCGGTGCGCGAGGCGGTGGGGGAGCGCGCGGCACTGGTGGTGCCGAGCAGTTTCCCCGACTCCGTCCTCGCAGTGGCGGGCGGGTCCGTTGCCCTCGACGTGCTCTACCGCGATCCGCTGAGCGCTTCGGCGATATCAGGCGTGCCTGCGGGGCCGAATTAATTCAGGAACTCCGAATGTTGACAGGGGCTCTGCCGGGCCGCGAACATTCTGGGCATGAGCAGCGCGCAGGAATTCTCCCCGGTGATCCGGTCGCGGCAGGTCTGCGACCGGATCACCAGTGTCGCGCCGGCGCCCTCGGGGCAGGTTCCGCTGACCAAGTGCCGTTTCATCGACCTGATGCGGACCGGTCGCACCCTTTGTTGCTGATGTGACGCAGTGTTCTTCACGGCTTGACGCGTCGATGAAGCCACACATTGTTGCGGGAATGTTGACGCATTGACGCACTCGCTGCCTAGCACCCCCTCGTGCTTCTGGCACGCGCCTTTAGTGTGCGCTCATTTTCTGCGCGTACTTCAGCCCTTCCCGGCCCTTCGCCGCGCCCGGGTTCCGGAAATGACGCACGAATTCCACCCCCTTGAGTTTCCCCTTGACTTCACGGAGTCCCTCCATGCCACCAGCGTCCCCAGCCGTGCCCGGTGTCGACCGGCGGCTGTTCCTGTCCTCCCTGCTCGGCGTCGCCGCGGCTGCTGGTCTCAGCGGCTGTGCGGGTGCCAGCGCCGCCGACTCCGGGGCCAAGGGGTCCGCATCCGCCCCGCTGGCCACCGCCGTCCCCTCCGGTACGAGCCTGAAGATCGCCTCGTGTCAGGGTGTCCAGCAACTTCAGTTCAAACTGGCGGGGTTGACCGACCTGCCGTTCACCGTGTCGGACTGGGTGAACACCGGCGCCGGCCCCGATGTCATCAACGCCTTCCGCGCCAAATCCCTGGACGTCGCCAACAATGCTGGGATACCGCCGATCCAGGCGCACTTCCAGGGGTACGGCGCGAAGATCGTCGCGATCGACATCACCCGCAAGCCGAGCTACGTCTTCGCCACCAAGCCAGGCAGCGACATCAGTGACGTCCGGGGTTTCCAGGGGAAGAAGCTGGCCTTCTCGCAGGGGCAGGCGCAGGGCGTCGTCCTGCTGCGGGCCCTGAAGCAGGCCGGGTTGACGCACGACGACGTACACCTCGTGCCGCTGACCAGCAATCAGTTCCTCACCGCGCTCCAGGCCGGCCAGGTCGACATCGCCCCGCTCGCCAATCAGCAGGCCCCGGCCTACCTCAAGCAGTACGGGCCCAAGGGTGCGCACACCATCCCGACCGACGTCGTGGACCTCCTCAACCTGCTGTGGGCCCCCACCTCCGTCCTCGCCGACCCCGCGAAGGCCGCCGCGGTCGCCGCGTACGTCCCCCGCTGGGCCAAGGGCCAGGTGTGGGCGTACGAGCACCCGGATGCCTGGAACGAGGAGTTCTACGTCAAGACCCAGAACCTCACCCTCGCGCAGGCCCAGTCGATCACCAAGCTCGCCAACAAGCCTCTCTTTCCCCCGAGTTGGGACGAGGCGGTGCAGTGGGAGCAGGAGACCGCGGACCTGCTCGCCGAGGGCGGCTTCGTGAAGAGGTTCAAGGTCGATTCGCTCTTCGACCGGCGCTTCGAGAGCCTCGCGGCCAAGGCCGTCCCCGCCGAGTACCAGAGGTGACGGCCATGACCACCACCGCGACGACACCCGTGCTGTCGACACCCGCCGAGCAGGCCGCTCCGCTACCTCGCACCCGGCGCCGCACCCTCGCGCCAGGCAAGCGGCTGCCCGCCTCCCGGCTCGTCGGCCCGGGGCTCGTGCTCGCCCTGTGGGCGGCCGCGTCCGCCGCCGGCCAGCTGGACCCCGTCGCGATCCCGGCGCCGTGGACGGTGCTGCGTACCGCCGGCCAACTGTGGAGCGACGGCACCCTGCCCACCGATGTGCTCACCTCGCTGGAGCGCGCCGGATACGGCTTCGCCCTCGGGCTGACCGCCGGAGTGGTGCTCGCACTCGCGGCCGGGCTCAGCCGGGTCGGCGAGTCGCTGATCGACGGAACGGTCCAGCTCAACCGGGCGATTCCGACCCTCGGGCTGATCCCGCTGTTCATCCTCTGGCTGGGCATCGGCGAGACCTTCAAGATCGCGATCATCGCCATCGTCGTCTACGTCCCGATCTATCTGAATCTGCACGCCGCGCTGTCCGGAATCGACCACCGCTTCGTCGAACTCGCCGAAGTCCAGGGCCTGTCCAGGGCCCGCTTCATCCGGCAGATCGTCATCCCCGGAGCGCTGCCCGGCTTTTTCGTCGGGCTGCGGCTCGGGGTGACCGGCTCCTGGCTCTCCCTGGTGGTCCTGGAGCAGATCAACGCCACCAGCGGTCTCGGCTACCTGATGTTCCAGGCCCAGAACTACGGCCGCACCGACATCATCCTCGTCGGCCTGCTGATCTACGGCGTCTTCGGCCTCATCTCCGACAGTGCGGTCCGCCTCGTCGAACGGAGGGTGCTGTCATGGCGACGCACACTGAGCAACTGACCACGGCCGGGGCCCCGGCGGTCCGCCTCGCCGGACTGACCCGCTCATTCGACGGGCGCACGGTCCTCGACGGCATCGACCTCGACATCCCGGCCGGGCAGTTCACGGCGCTGCTCGGGCACAGCGGCTCCGGTAAGAGCACGCTCCTTCGCGCCATCGCCGGGCTCGACCACCGGGTCGCCGGAAGCGGCCAACTCGCCGCGCCGGGACGGGTGTCGGTGGTCTTCCAGGACTCTCGGCTGCTGCCCTGGCGCCGCGTGCTCGACAACGTACTGCTCGGGACGGACGGTAAGGAAGCCGCCGTACGCGGGCGCGCCGCCCTCGCCGAAGTGGGGCTCGCGGGGCGCGAGAGGGCGTGGCCCAACGAGCTGTCCGGCGGCGAGGCCCAGCGCGCAGCCCTCGCCCGTTCCCTCGTCCGCCAGCCCGAACTCCTCCTTGCCGACGAGCCGTTCGGGGCTCTGGACGCGCTGACCCGGATCCGCATGCACGCCCTCCTGCGCGATCTGTGGCAGCGGCACCGGCCCTCCGTGCTGCTCGTCACGCACGACGTGGACGAGGCGATCGTCCTCGCCGACCGGGTCCTGGTGCTCGACCGGGGGCGCATCGGACTCGACCTGTCCATCGAGCGCCCGCACCCGCGCTCGTACCGGGACCCGCTTCTCGGCGAGTACCGCGAACGCCTGCTCGCCGCCCTCGGCGTCACAGCACATCAAGAACACGCGGCACACCAAGAGCACGCAGAACGCCAGGAGGACCACCAGTGATCCGGCGCCAACTCCACCTCAACGCCTTCCTCATGAGCACCGGGCATCACGAGGCTTCCTGGCGGCTGCCCGAGAGCGACCCGTACGCGAGTGTCGACCTCGACCACTACCGCGAGCTCGCCCGCATCGCCGAACGCGGCACCTTCGACTCGCTTTTCCTCGCCGACGGCCCGGTCCTCTTCAGCAACGTCGGCCAGCGCCCGGCCGGTGTGCTCGAACCCCTCACCCTGCTGACCGCGCTGGCGGTGGTCACCGAGCACATCGGACTCATCGCCACCGCCTCCACCTCGTACAACTCGCTCTACAACCTGGCCAGACGGTTCGCCTCCCTCGATCACATCAGCGGCGGCCGGGCGGGCTGGAACATCGTCACCACCGCCGGCGTTGAGGTCGCCCGGAACTTCGGGCTCGGCGAAGAGCCCACCCACGCCACTCGGTACGAGCGGGCCGCGGAGTTCCTGGACGTGGCGCTCAAGCTCTGGGACAGCTGGGAGGACGACCTGGTCGTCGCGGACAAGGCGCAAGGGGTCTGGGGCGACGAGCGCAAGGTCCACCCGCCACGCCACAAGGGCACGTACTTCAGCGTCGAGGGCGCGCTCAACGTGCCCCGCAGCCCGCAGGGTTACCCGCTCCTCGTGCAGGCGGGCTCCTCGCAGGACGGCAAGCGCTTCGCGGCCCGGTACGCGGAGGCGGTGTTCACCGCGCAGCAGACGCTGGGGGACGCGCAGGCTTTCTGCGCCGACCTCAAGTCCCGGGCGCGTGCGGCCGGCCGGGACCCCGGCCACCTCAAGATCCTGCCGGGCATCGTGCCGGTCATCGGCTCCACCGAGGCCGAGGCACGTGCGCACGAGCAGGTCCTGGAGGACCACATCGTCCACGAGCACAGCCTTCACCGGCTCGAACGCCTGCTGAACCTGGAGCCGGGCATCCTCGAACTCGACGCCCGGCTGCCCGCCGATCTGCCGCCGGAGAGCGACATCGAGGGGGCCAAGAGCCGCTACACCCTCGTCGTGGAACTCGCCCGGCGCGAGCGGCTCACCGTCCGCGAAGTCATCGGCCGCCTCGGCGGCGGGCGCGGCCACCTGACCTTCGCCGGTACGCCCGAGCAGGTGGCCGACGTGATCGAGAACTGGTTCAGCCTGGGCGCCGCCGACGGCTTCAACATCATGCCCGCCGTCCTGCCGTCCGGCCTCGGCCTCTTCGTCGACCACGTCGTGCCGATCCTGCGCGCCCGCGGCCTGTTCCGCACCGAGTACGGCCCACGGGACACCCTGCGCGACCGGTACGGCCTGCCGCGCCCCGCCAACCAGCACATCACCTCCGCCTCCCCGATACTCACCCGAGTCTGAAAGGCCCCGTCATGCCCAACATCGAGATCCGCAAGGTCACCGCACACATCGGCGCCCAGGTGTCCGGCGTCGACATCGCCAACCCGCTCGGCGCGGAGACCGTCGCCGCCCTGCGCGCCGCCCTCAACGAGCACAAGGCGCTGGTCTTCGACGATGTCGACCTGGACGACGAGGGCCAGCAGGCCTTCGCCCGCCACTTCGGCGACCTCACCACCGCCCACCCCACGGTGCCCGCCGTCGACGGCGCACCCAATGTGCTGCCCGTGGACAGCGAGCGCGGGCGCGCCAACCACTGGCACACCGACGTCACCTTCGTCCTCAACCCACCGCAGGCCAGCACTCTGCGCAGCATCACCGTTCCGCCGTACGGAGGTGAGACGCTGATCGCCAACTCCGCCTCCGCGTACCGGAGTCTGCCGGAGCCGCTGCGCCTGCTCGCCGACACGCTCTGGGCCGAGCACACCAACGACCACGACTACGCGGTGCCGGACGAGGAGGTCGACGAGGACAAGGCCGAGCAGCGCGCCCAGTTCACTTCCATCAACTTCCGGACCGCCCACCCGGTCGTCCGCGTCCACCCGCTGACGGGTGAACGCGGCCTGTTCATCGGGGGGTTCGCCCAGCGGATCGTCGGCCTGTCGGTGGCGGAGTCCCGCAAGATCCTCGACCTGCTCCAGGCGTACGTCACCCGGCCGGAGAACGTCCTGCGCTGGCGCTGGTCCCCGAACCAGCTCGTCCTGTTCGACAACCGGATCACCCAGCACTACGCCATCGACAACTACAACGGCCTGCCGCGTCGCCTGCACCGCGTGACGGTCGCCGGTGACATACCGGTCGGCATCGAGGGCAAGGAGAGCTACGCGATCGCGGGCGACGCCTCGCACTACACCTCGGTCCACACCCCGGAGGCATGACACAAAGGCCGCACGGAAGGCGGGGCGCCGGACCTCGGCGCCCCGCCCCTCCCTCATTGCACGTCGGGCAACTGCTGACGCGCCGCGCGCGCCGCCTGAGGCCTTCCGTCGGGTTTTAGGATCCCTCGATGTGGTCCGATACGGCGACGACGAGGACCCGGGTGCCGGGCAGCGTCGCGCGCCAGCGGTGGCGCACCCCGCCGGTGAGATAGAGGGTGTCGCCCTTCGACAGGGTGTAGCCGCGCCCCTCCGCCTCGACCTCGGCGGCACCGTCGGCCACATACATCAACTCGTCGTTGTGGTGCAGGAATTCGCGATCCGCCGCTCGCTCGCCGGTGAACTCCAGGGCGTGCATCTGATGGCGGCCGCGGACCAGCGGGCGTACCCCCGCTTCGGGTGAGAGGCCCGCGTCGTCGTCGGCGCGTACGACGTCGACCCTGCGGTCACTCGCGTCGGCGGCGGCGAGCAGTTCCACGGCCGTGGTGTTCAGGGCGTCCGCCATGCGCTGGAGGGAGCGCATGCTGGGGCGGGCCCGCTCGTTCTCGATCTGGCTGAGGAACGGCACGGACAGGCCACTGCGTTCCGCGACGGCCGCGAGCGTGAGGTCGAGCGCCCGGCGCCGACGGCGTACCGCGCCGCCCAGGCGCGGCCCCGCATCCGTCCCACCTGTGTCGTTCATCGGCACCGCCCTCCCTGGGGATCACCTTACGCACCGCGCGGGACGGTTTCGTACGCCCGTCACACCGCCGACACACAACGCCTCTACCTTCGAAGCTGTTTGAGGACATCAAAAAAACTTTGAAGGAGCGTCGTCATGACCGCTCGTCCCACCGTCGTCGACCAGAACCAGCGCCGCCGACGCGGCACCGGTCTCATCGCGCTCGACCCGGCAGCGGCCAGCCCGGGCTTCACGCTGTACGCCCCGCTGACCGGGGGCGGCGAGGTGTATCTGGTGGACCTGCGCGGCGAGGCCGTCCACACCTGGCACCTCCCCTACCGGCCGGGGCGGCACGCCCGGATCCTCGGCAACGGGAACCTCGCCTACAACGGCGTACTGCCGGGCCAGGACGCGCTGTTCCCCATGTGGCACAAGTACCGGGGCGGCGTGATGCTGGAGGTCGCGCCCGACGGCACGGTCCTGCGCGAACACCGCGACCCCCTCCAGCACCACGACGCCCACCACCTCGACGACGGCCGCATCCTCTACACCGGCCTCGAACCGCTGCGCGGCGCCGAGGCGGCCGGGGTCCTCGGCGGGGTGGCCGGTTCCGAGGCGGACGGAGGGACGGTGTGGGCCGACACCATCAGGGAGGTCGCGCCCGACGGCCGCGAGCTGTGGTCCTGGCGGGCCGCCGACCACCTCGATCGGGCCGAGTACGCGCTGCACCCCGCCTACGCGCGTGAGCACTGGCCGCTCATCAACAGTGTCACCCCGCTCGCCGACGGAAACATCCTGGCCAGCCTGCGCAGTGTGTCCGCGGTGGTCGTCATCAGCCGGGCCACCGGCGAGATCCTGTGGCGCACGGGCCCCGGCACGGTCTCCCAGCAGCACCATCCCACCGAGCTGGCCAACGGCAACGTCCTGGTCTTCGACAACGGCGTCTTCCGGCCGGGCCGCGACGTGCCGTACTCGCGCGTCGTCGAGATCGAGCGCGTCGGCGGCACGGTGGTGTGGGAGTATCACGACCCGGCCCGCGAATCGTTCTTCGCGCCGTTCATGGGATCGGCACAGCGGCTGCCCAACGGCAACACCCTCGTCACTGACTCCCCGGCGGGCCGTCTCTTCGAGGTGACCCAACAGGGCTATCTGTGCTGGGAGTTCATCGTGCCGCAGTTCGGCGGCTACGAGGAGTCGGAGGTACGCCGGCTCTTCCCGGCCGAGCCGAACGCGGTGTTCCGCGCCTACCGTTACGCGGCCGAGGAGCTGCCCTGGCTGGCGGCACGCCCATGACGTCTCCCGTCGACGAGCGCCTCCCGCTGGGACGGCTCGCCCCGCTCGCCGTGCAACATGTGCTCGCCATGGTCGCGGCCCCCGTCTCCACCGTCTTCCTGACGGCGGCCGCCCTGCGTCTGCCGCCCGACCGGACCGCCTCGCTGCTCAGCGCGGTGCTGGTCCTGTGCGGCGCGGGGTCGCTGCTTCAGTCGCTCGGCGTCTGGACCTTCGGGGCCCGGCTGCCGTTCGTGATGCTGCCCGGCGGGGCGGCGGCCGCGCTGTTCCTCCAGATCGCCCACGATCACGGCCCTGCGGTGGCGAGCGGCTCGGTGCTGCTCGCGGCCGCGCTCCTCCTCGCCGTGCTCCCGCTGTACGCCCGCGTGGTGCGGCTCTTCCCGCCGCTGGTGATGGGGGTGACCGTGCTCCTGATCGGGATCTCCATGATCCGGGTCGCCGCCCAGCTCGTCACGGGTCCCGGCAGCACGGCACCGCCGAACGCGGTCGCCCTGGCCGGGGTGACCGTGGCGGTCACGGTCCTGGCCCACCTCGTGCTGCGCGGGGTGTGGCAGCGTACGGCCGTCCTCGTCGGCATGGCGGTGGGCACGCTCGTCGCGGTGACGACGGGGCTCGGCGCGTTCACTCCGGCCGCGGGCTCCGGCCTCTCGCTGCCCTCACTCCTCCCTTATGGCGCGCCGAAGTTCGACCTGGTCGCGGCCCTGCCGTTGCTCGTGTTCAGCCTCACCACGCTGGCCGAGATCACCGGCCAAACCGTGCTGAGCAGCGAGACCGCCGGGCGCGTGCCCGACCCGGGACGCGATGTGCCGAGGGTGGCCCGCGCCGACGCCCTCGTCTCGCTGGTCGGCGGGCTCTTCGGTACGTCGCTGATGGTGACCAGCTCCGAGAACATCGGCATCGGCCGCCTCACCGGGGTCCGCAGCCGATATGTGACCGCAGGCGCGGGCGGCCTCCTTGTCCTGGCCGGCCTTGTCACCCCGCTCTCGCGCCTCGTGGCCGGGCTGCCGGCCGCGGTCGTCGGCGGCTCGGCCCTCGTCGTGTACGCGGTCATCGGCGTCATGGGCGTCGAGATGCTCAGCCGCGCGGAACTCGGCGCACGCTCGAACTCCCTGATCGCCGCACTGGCATTGGCCGTGGGCCTGCTGCCCCTGCTCGCCCCCGGCCTGTACGGCGGATTCCCCGGCTGGGTGCGCACCATCGCGGGCAGCGGGGTCGTCGCCGGAACGCTCGCCGCCGTCCTGCTGCAAGCCCTGTTCGCAACGTCCGCCTCCCACAAGGACATTCAGGCTCCGCTCCCCGGACCGGCGGCCCGTCGACGCGGCGCCGCCCCCTGATGGGGCAAGGTCCCGGGTGTTCCTCCCCCAACTGCCGCTCCCGTCGCAGCAGTGGGCGGGGCCGCCCGTCGGGCACATGGTCGTCAGCGGGGACGACGCGCTCGCCCACCGGCTAGCCGGTGAACTGCGCGAGGTGTACGGGGAGCGTGTGGTCCTGCGCGTATGGCCGGAGAACGGGGCGAGGGCGGCCGCCCTTCATAACCTGTGTTTGAAATCCGAACCCGGTGTCTGCGGGGGATGGAGGCCCTGGCTTCGCCTGGGAGTTCTTGAGGTCTGCCGCAGTGCCGAGCCTGCGGCCCGGCACCCGTCGCCGGGTGCCTGATGGCAGTGCACACCTCGTGCGAGTGCTGATCCGCCGGCCAGGAGACAACGAACTTCCAGACGCGAACGAGCCCGACCCCGGCGTGGGGACCCCAGGGCTTCTGCGGATCCGTGACAGCGGTTGCCGGTGTCACGGATAGGGATTCCTCCGGGGTGGATGATGTCTCTACCCTGAGTCGGCGCGGGATGGCGCGCAGTCCCGCAGGTTGCGGTGCCGTGGCAGAGCGGACGATTGTGATCGACGTGGGGGAGGTCTCTCTCGCGGCGATTGACGGAGACGGGGCGGACCTGCTCCCATCCGTCCGCGGGTTCACATCCCGCCGACACTCCAGCCGACCTGTACTCGCGCTGCGTATCACCTGCCCCGGACAACTCCCGACGGCTCAGCGGGAGAGTTCCGAAACGGTCTCGGAACCGCGGTCACCGTCGAACCTTCCGCAGACTGACGGCCGGCTGCGGAAGGTTTTCGCCTCAAGGTCACTACGGGGTCACCTGCCTCGGTGCCCGGCTGGTGGCTGGGGCACCGAGGAGATGGTGACGTTACTTCCTGAACGCGGTGTTGTTGCAGCCCATGCTGGAGCCCATGGAGGTCTGCTGCGAGCTCGGGTTGCCTTCGCCGTTGAGTGCGTTGCCCAGCAGGCCGTTGAGGATGCCGACTTGGCCGAGAATGTTGAGGTTCAGGTCGTGCGACCTGCAGGTGGTGCTCTGTCCGATGTTGAAACGGTCGCCGTGCTTCCCGTGACCCCCGTCGTGTGCCTGGGCTGTGCCGGTGGCCAGCATTCCGAGGCTGCCGAGGGCAGCGACCAGCACGGCGGCCTTACGAAACTTGTGCATGTCATCTCCGGTGGAGAAAAATGGACGCGATCTGCGACAGATCGACTTCGTGTGGTCACAGAGGTAATACGACGCATCCCTCAAGCTCCTGACGGCGCGCCGAATTCGGGGAATCCTCACTGCCTTGGTCGGCACGCCGGGCAGTGGGCCGGGCCGGAATCGGCGGTGAACCACTGCACGGGGAGGGCAGCTCTCTGCTTCCGCCCAGAAGTATCAGGGGGCGGCCTTGACCTTTGCCGCCGGGCCTCGCGAGGCGGGGCCTACGATCCGGCGACGTGTCGGCTCACATGATCCGCTCCCTTCTGTCACTGGCCCGGTCGCCGACGGCAACCACGGTCGTGTGCCCAGAGTTTGGGGCCAGGTTCACGGCGCAGACAACGGCTGGGAGACGCGCGAAGAACAAGGGCGTTGCCTCTTGATCGTGGACACCCTGGTCATTGGGTCGTGAGGATCCAAAGAACGGGGAGTTCCCGTTGGGGACGTCGAAGTACTCGCCTGAGTTCCGGGCCGATGCCGTCGCCCTGTACCACGCCGGCCCGGGTGGGACGTACGCGTCGGTGGCCAAGGGCCTGGGCGTCAACCACGAGACGCTGCGCACCTGGGTGCGGGATGCCGAGCAGGCCGCCCGGCCCGGCGTGGGCGAGGCCGGCGCGATGGAGAAGGAGAACCGGCAGCTGCGGGCGCGGGTGAAGGAACCGCTCGCGGACGCGGTCGTGGACGGTCGAAGTACGCGTCAGCTGACCCGAAGACCGATCGCCAGCGTCAGTTCAAGGACCCGGTGTGGCGATGCGAGATCCGGAAACAGCTCCCGCAACTGCGACATCCGGTACCGGACAGTCTGGGGATGGACGAACAACGCCGCCGCCACCTCATCCCGCCTGCCCTGGTGCAGCAGCCACTCCCGCAATGTCTCCTCCAGTCGCCGTGCGGTCGCGGTGGGCAAGGTCCGCAACGGTGCGAGGGCTCGGGCACGCAGGTCTGCGAAGGCGTCCACGTCGGCGCTCAGCACCAGCTCGGGCAGGTGGTCCTCGGTGTCGCGGATATCGGAGGAGAGGGAGCGTGCACGTACGGCTCGTGCGTACGAGGCGGACGCACGAGTCCATGGCCGGGCCGGGCCGACCACGGCGGTGCGGTCGGTCAGCTGCCGCAAGAGATGTGATCGGTCGGCATCGGGGACGAGCAGCACACCGGTGGCGTCCGGCAGATCGTCGAGGACGAGGGTGCTCGGGTCGAGCACGCGGTAGGCGGGCCGGGCCTGGGCGGCGGGCAGCAGGACCGCGGTCAGCGAAACCGGAGGGTGCCACCCGGCCCGTTGAGCAGAGGCCAGCAGCACGTCCGGGCTCGCGCCGGCGAGGAGGTCGCGGGCCAGGTGTTCCAGGTGGCGCTCGTGCTCCCGGCCCCGGGCGGCCAGTTCGTCGGCGTGGCCTGCGGCGCTCGCGGCGGAAAGCTCGTCGATGTAGGCGAAGGTCAGTTCGGCGAACTTGGCGACCTCGGCGGCGGGCAGACCTGCGGGTACGGCACCCGCTGCCAGGCATCGCCAGGCCACGCGGGCGCCGACGCGGTAGGCGCTGAGCAGGGCGTCCATCGAACGGCCGTCCCGGACCTCGCCGCGGCCCAGCTCGTAGGCCGCGTCACCGGCGTCGCCGCCTGTGGCGTTCCCGCTCGCGAGGTCCAGGTAGTGCCCCAGGGCGGTGCGGACGGCTCGGCGGATGGTGGCGCCCATGCGGCCCGAAAGGGCGTTGGCGTAGGGAGGGACTTCGTCGATGATCGCCTGGACGACCTCGTCGGCGGTGGTCTTCAGCGCGCCCCGAAGTGCGGTGACCGTCGTCTCATCCAGGGCCAGCTCGCTGACCCTCCGCATTGCATGGCTCACGTCTTTTATTCCCTGCGAACAATTATGCCGACCAGATTCACGTCCTGCGGTCAGGACTTTACGCCCTGAGGCGCAGCAAGCTGAAGCCATGACGAGTACAGCCCTCCGCAGCAGGGCGTGGAAACTGCTGGAGATGGTCACGACGCCGCTGCTGCCGTCGGACTACCTCGACCTGGTCAGCCCGCTGCGTGCGGGCGCTGAGCTGCGTGGGCGCATCGAGGCCGTGCACCCCGAGACGGGCGATGCCGCGACCATCGTGATCAGGCCGGGACGAGGCTGGCGCGGCCACACAGCCGGTCAGTATGTGCGGATCGGGGTCGACGTCGACGGGGTGCGCCTGTGGCGTGCCTACTCCATCACCTCGCCGACAAACCGCCAGGACGGCCGCGTCACGATCACCGTGAAGGCGATCCCGGACGGCAAGGTCAGCAACCACCTGGTCCGCAGGGCGACACCGGGCACCCTGATCCAGCTCGACCAGGCGACCGGTGACTTCGTGCTGCCGCAGGCCAAGCCCGCCAAGGTGCTCTACCTGACGGCCGGCAGCGGCATCACACCCGTGATGGGCATGCTGCGCGACACCGAGTTCAACGACGTCGTCATGGTCCACTGCGCGCCACAGCCGCAAGACGTGATCTTCCGCAACGAACTGCACGACCTGGTCGCGGACAAGAAGCTGCGGCTCACCGAGGTGCACACCGACACCGACGGCATGCTCGACATCGCCCGTCTCGACGAACTCGTGCCCGACTGGGCCGAGCGCGAGACCTGGGCCTGCGGGCCCGCGGGCCTGCTCGACGCCGCCGAAGAGCACTGGACCGAGCACGGCGTACCGGAGCGCCTGCACACCGAACGCTTCCGCCCCGGCATCGTCGTCGCCGGTGAGGGCGGCGAGGTCACGTTCAGCGCCACCGGCAGGACCGTCGACGCGGACGGCGCCACGCCGTTGCTGGACGTCGGCGAGGAGGCCGGAGTGCTCATGCCCTCCGGGTGCCGCATGGGCATCTGCTTCGGCTGCGTCACGCCGCTCAAGGCGGGCGCCGTCCGCGACCTGCGCACCGGCGAGATCACCGAGGCCGAGCCCGGCGTCCTCATCCAGACCTGCGTGTCCGCCGCGGCGGGCCCCTGCGACATCGAACGGTAGGAGCACCTTGACCGCCATCGACCCCACCGCCCACCTGACCGCGGAGCAGATCGAGGAGCTCGGCCGCGAGCTGGACGCGATCCGCGACGAGGTGATCGCCGGCCGCGGCGAGGAAGACGCCGCCTACATCCGTAAGGTCATCTCGGCGCAGCGCAAGCTCGAACTGGCCAGCAGGGGCGTGCTGCTGTTCTCGATCTTCCCGCCCGCGTGGCTGATCGGCACCGCCGGTCTGTCCGTGGCGAAGATCATGGACAACATGGAGATCGGTCACAACATCCTGCACGGCCAGTGGGACTGGATGCGGGACCCGAAGATCCACTCCACCACCTGGGAGTGGGATCACGTCTCACCGGCCGACCAGTGGAAGCACTCGCACAACGAGCTCCACCACACGTACACCAACGTGATCGGCAAGGACAACGACCTCGGCTACGGCATCATGCGCGTCGACGAGGACCAGAAGTGGCACCCGTTCCACCTCGGCCAGCCGCTGTGGAACTTCATCAACGCCTGCTTCTTCGAGTACGGCATCGCAGCGTACGACCTGGAGCTCGGCAAGAACCTCCACAAGCGCCGCCGCAACAACCCGGAGTTCCGCGCGCGGGCCAAGGCCGTGGGCCGCAAGATCCGCAAGCAGGTGCTCAAGGACTACGTGATCCACCCGCTGCTGTCGGGCCCGTCGTTCCTCCCCACGCTCGCCGCCACGTTCACCGCGAACCTGGTCCGCAACATCTGGTCCCACTCGGTGATCATGTGCGGGCACTTCCCCGAGGGCGTCCAGGTCTTCGAGCGCCGGTCGATCAAGGGCGAGACGCGCGGCCAGTGGTACCTGCGCCAGATGATGGGCTCGGCGAACATCAGCGGCAGCAGGGCCATGCACTTCATGACCGGCAACCTGTCGCACCAGATCGAGCACCACCTCTTCCCGGACCTGCCGAGCAACCGGTACGCCGAGGTCGCGGTGAAGGTGCGCGCGCTGTTCGAGAAGTACGAGCTGGAGTACGTCACCGGGCCGCTGCCCAAGCAGGTGTTCTCCGCATGGCGCAAGGTCTTCCGTCTCTCGCTGCCGAACAAGAAGCCCAGGGTCAAGACGCCGGACCGCGAGCGGGAGCTCGTCGCGGCCTGATTCCCGCTATTGGTTCAGATCTTTCGGCCGTGCTGGCGGCACCGTCGGTCTGATCCTCTGCCCGGGCGTCGTCTCGTGACGAGCCATCAGCGGGAGATGTTTCTGGCGTGTTCGTGTTGTGCTGGTCGGTGTGGTGAGTGGAGGGATGATGGTGGGGCAGTTGTCGGGCTCCGGTGCGGTCTTCTTGCACCTCTCTGGTTGCTCTGGGTCCCGATGACTCCGCCCCACTGCCGCTTCCCTCAGGGGGCGGAGCCAAGCTGGGCAGGGCGTTCCGCCTATGGGGCCCGGTGCGGCACGGAGTAAGGAGTTTCCCGACCCGCGACCGCTGCGGCTACGGCGAGGGCCGGGCGGTGGTCTGTTGGTGCCCGCCCAGGATCATCAGCGCGTACGTTCGTTGTGAGGGTGTCCATGGCCGGGGTCCGTACGGTGACGAACGCGGAGTGGTAGGCGAGGCGTTCTTCCACGGTGCGGGCCGGTTCTTCGGGGGGTTGGTGGTTGTGGGGCCCTTATGGGTTTGGTCAAGCTGATGGGGCGGGTTGGGGCTGGTAGAAGGTGCCGTCGCGGAGCATGGCGAAGAGGACGTCGGCCCGTCGTCTTGCGAGGCAGAGGATGGCCCGGGTGTGGTGCTTGCCTTGCTTGATCTTCACCTTTGGCGCAGGCGATAGCGCTTCCCTGAAGCATCCGGACATCTCGCTCTGGCGCGAGCGCTGGCGGCGTGTCCAGGAGCTGAAGGAGCAGCACAGGATTGTCACTCGCCCTCGTCGGTCGGTATCGGTCTCCAGCGCTACCGCTCAGGGACTTGCCGAGCAGGTCGTTCTGTCTGCTATGCGGCGTGGTGATCGCATGCAGGTGTTTCCCATGGCGGATGGCCTTGATGGGGTTTGGGAGGTGGCGTTCTCACCAGACGGCCGATTGATGGCCGTCAGGAAGATCGTCGATGACGAGGACGAGCTGCTGGCATTCTGCGATTTCCGCGCCGCGCGGTGGGTCCACCTGGGACCACGAACCCGATCGAATCGACCTTCGCGACCGAGTCCGCGGACCAACCAAGGGTGCCGGATCCCGAGCCGCCGTCCTGGCGATGGTGTTCAAGTTCGTCGAGTCCGCCCAGGCCCGCTGGCGGGCCGTGAACGCACCCCAACTCATCGCCCTCGTCCGCGCCGGAGCCCGCTTCGAACGCGGCCGCCTCGCCGAACGGCCCGAGGAGGTTGCGGCCTAACCAATCGAGAAGACGGCACCAGGTGCGGCGTAGTCGACGGGACCGTCGAACCGGGCCGAGGCGCGTGCGACGGCTTGTTGCGGGGTGAGGAATCGGCCGACGTGGGTGACGATCAGCCGGCCTGCCCGGGCCGCGCCGGCCGTGGCGCCGGTGTCTTCGGGTGTGTGGTGCACCTGTTCGCCCTGGGCCGGCGCCTGGTCACTCTCGGCCTCGCACAGCAGCACATCGCACCCGTCGGCCAGTCGTGTGAGGTTCGCGCACGGTGCGGTGTCCCCGGAGTAGACCAGTGATCGGCCCTCGGTCTCGATGCGCACGGCGAAGGCCGGGATGCCGTGTTCCACTGCCCGGCTGGTCATGGTGAGGGCGCCGACGCGCGCCTGATGCCCGTCATGCAACTCATGGACGGCGAAGGCGGACTCGACCGGGCTGCGCGTCGAGCTGTTGGTCAGGAAGTGGGCCAGCCGGTCGGCGATGCCCGGCGGTCCGTACAAGGGGATGGGTGCGGCAAGCTGAATGTCCGCGAAGAGCGCCGCGTAATAGGCGGTGAGCAGGTCCGCGCTGTGATCGGCATGCAGGTGCGAGATCCAGATCGCGTCCACCTCATCGAGCCGCACATGCCGCTGCAGCTGCGCCAGTGTCCCGCTGCCCGCGTCTACCCAGACTTGAGTCTCGCCGCTGGACACCAGGTAGCCGGAGCACGGGTTGTCCACGTCGGCATAAGGCGTCGCACACCCCAGGACGGTGAGGCGGAGAAGATCGCTGATCACCCAGGGAGTCTATAGAACGCATGGTCCGCAGGTTTTGACACTTTCTCATGGTGTTCCGCGGGGCAGATTGATGCCCCAGTCGGTGGTAGCTCGTCTTGCTCCTGTTCTTGCAGGTCTGCGAGTGGGTGGCTGATATCCGTCGAGGGTGTGGGGGTTGGCGGGAAAGCGGTGAACCGCTGTGGGGCGAAAGCCGTTTCCCTCCATGGCGTCCTGGATCGCTGGGCGCCGGGCTCGCGAGTCGGCTGCCGGCCGACCACCGGGCTGTTGTGCTCTCAAGTGTCCCGACCGAGGGGAATGTTGATGCACACTCATCGGCTTCTTCGGCGCACCGGCGCCGTCGCCCACCCGCCGGGTATCGCCCGGCGCTTACGCCCGCTCCTGTCCGTCCTGACAGCTTTCCTGCTGGCCTGTGCGGGGATCGCCACGACTACCGGCACGGCGCGGGCCGTGAACGGTGACGGCACTTCGCCGTTCGCCACGTACAACATGCACGGCTCCGACAACGGTTCCCGGTGGACGTCGGAGGTGGCGCCGTTGGCCGCGACCAACCAGGTGGTGGCGCTGCAGGAGGCCGGTGCCGGGCCGCCGCTGCCGGCGCACGACAACGACCGGAGCGAGTTCCAGCAGATCCGGCTCACTCCCAACCGCGCCCCGCAACCCAGTTCTGTCCAGCGGGTGACCTGGGCGGGCGGTCCCAACGGCAGCAACCGGTATGTGTACTTCCTGCAGACCGACCCGCGCCGGGTCGCGGGGACGAATCTGGACACCTGGGACGGCGGCCAGATGAACCTGGCGTTCGTCACCGACACCCCGGCCGATCAGGTCCGGGTACTGGAGAACCCCGCCTACAACCCGGACCCCAACGCCCCCAACAACCGCTACCGGGCACGGCCCCTGCTCGGTCTGCGGTTCGGGAACACCTGGTACTGGAACACCCACGCCCGCGGCGAGGACGTACAAGGACTGCTCGGCCGGGTCCGCGACTTCGCGGCCACCGACGGGCGGAACTGGGTGCTGGCCGGGGACTTCAACGTCAACATCCTCAACCGCACCGACGCCCAGGCCCGCGACTCGCTGCATCTGCGCGGAGACGAGGCCCTGCTGCGTACCGGCCAGCCGACGTACATCGGCGGCGACACCCCCAGCGAGCTGGACTACGCGATCACGCGTGGCGTGCCCGGCGGGTTCACCGCGACCGTCCCGAGGGGCGGCGGATCCGACCATGTGCCCGTCGAGTTCGCCCGCACCCCGCCGCCGGTCCGGGCGCCGCTCCCGTCCCACGTCTTCCACAGCGTGCTGGCCTCCCCGACGGGCGGTCTGCTGCAGGAGAACCCGAACCGCTCGATCACCATCGGGGACGCCCGCTACAACGGCAGCCAGACCTTCCAGATGTTCACCACCGACGCGCTCACCCACTACCTCCAGAACATTGGCACCGGAGACTGCATCGCGATCGCGCCCAGCGCCCGCCGGGATGCCTCCACCCCGGTCGTCGCCGGCAAGTGCGACGATCCGCGCGCGCAGTGGACCATCGCCCACCTCGACGACCCACCGGCCTGGAACGACGACAACGGCGGACCACAACGCTGGCGGAACGTGGCCGTCCCCGGCCTTTGCCTGACCCCGAACGGCACTACGGTGGCCGCCGCGCCGTGCACCCAGGACGCCGGCCAGCTGTGGTGGGACAACGCCGCGTCCCCGCCCGCGAGCTGGCAGACCACCGGCGGCAACGTCCGTCTGGAATCCTCCTGGCTCGGCGGCCGGCTGCGCAGGGCCGGCAACGTCCCCGGGACCTTCGTCTACACCGCCCCCACACCGCCCCGCTCGTGGTGGATCTACTGGCTGTTCTACGAGCGGCAGGACTTCGGCTGGAACATCCAGCGGATCAGCCGGGACGACAACCTGGTCCGCATCCAGAGCCTGAGCGGCACCAACCAGTGCCTGGGCAGCCAGGACGTCCACGCCACCACCCAGACGGCCGCCCTGCTGTATGGGTGTGACGATGCCCGCGGGGTCGCCGGAGCCGGCCAACGCTGGCTGGCCGAGGCATACCCGGACGGATCCATCCGCTACCGCAACGAAGCCAACCACCTGTGCCTGCTGTCCCCCGACGCCGACCACGGCGTCGTCAACCTCTACAAGTGCCAGGACATCCCAGCCGAACGCTGGAACACCGTCAGTCCCTGAAACCCGCCGGGCCGCCCCGGGCCCTTGTTCGGCAAGCCCCGGGCGGCCCGGTCCGGCTCGGAGCCCGTCCGGTCCGGCCACGTCACGGGTGAGCACTCCGGCCTTGCGGGGCTGGCTGTGGCGCGATCTGGGCAGGGGCGTTTCGCGGTGCGCCAGGAAGTCTCTGAGCCTGCTGGCCGCGGTGGGGGAGCATCCTGCTCACCGCGTTTGGCGGGCAGCGCCCCGGATCATGCAGTTGCGCGTGACCGCCCGTAAGCACCGCGGGGCCGACTGCAGGGCTGCTGGGCCGGGCCAAGGGCTCGTCGAAGACCCGGCGGTGGCCCGGACTACCGGGAGCCCGCCACAGGCTGCCGCTTGTAGAAGGACTCCTCCAGGTAGGCGGCCGCGTGCGGCTGGTAGGGCTCCTCCAAGTAGGCGGCCTCGTCTTCGTCGAGTTCGACGTCCACCGCGGCGATCGCGTCGGCCAGCTGGGCCGGCTTGGTGACCCCGACGATGGGCGAGGTCACCACCGGGTTGCGCATGACCCAGGCCAGGGCGACCTGGGCCGGGGACAGACCCCGCTTGCCCGCGATCTCGCGGACGCGCTCGGCCACCGCCTGGTCCTCGTCGCGGTAGAGGATTTTGCCGCCCGCGTCGGTCTCGGCACGCGCCGTGGCGGTGTCCAGGCCCCGCGTCAGCCTGCCCCGCGCCAGCGGGCTCCACGGGATCACGCCGATGCCCTGGTCGGCGCAGAGCGGGAACATCTCCCGTTCCGCTTCCCGGTGAATGAGGTTGTAGTGGTCCTGCATCGACACGAACCGGGTCCAGCCGTTCAGGTCAGCCAGGTACAGGGCCTTGGCGAACTGCCAGGCATACATGGAAGAGGCCCCGATGTAGCGGACCTTCCCGGACTTGACCGCGTCGTGCAGCGCCTCAAGGGTTTCCTCGATCGGGGTGTCGTAGTCCCAGCGATGGATCTGGTACAGGTCGATGTAGTCGGTCCCCAGCCGCTTCAGGGAGGCGTCGAGCTCGGCGAAGATCGCCTTGCGGGACAGCCCGGCGCCGTTCGGGCCGGGGCGCATCCGCATCCAGACCTTGGTGGAAACAACGACCTCCTCGCGCCGGGCGAAGTCCTTGACCGCCTGGCCGACGATCTCCTCGCTGCTTCCGGCGCTGTACCCATTGGCCGTGTCGAGGAAGTTGACGCCGCCCTCGAAGGCCTGCCTGATGATGCCCCGGCTGGCGTCCGCGCCCAGCGACCAGGGCTCGCCGCCCCGGTCCGGCTCGCCAAAGCTCATGCAGCCGAGAGCGATGGCGGAGACTTCCAGTCCGGTCGTTCCGAGTTTGATGTATCGCATGCTTCCGAACCTAGGAGTTGAAGTGCGCTCCAACGCAACACGCCTCGGTCCGGAATCCGGAGGTGTGGGGCATGTGCGCCCTGTCAGGTTTCGACCGTTTCGGCCAGACGTACCAGAGAACCCAGTGGTAGCGAGTAACAAACTGTCAATTCTCGGCCGAGCGCCTGGGCACTACTCAGCCCCCGGACGGCAAACCGCCCTCGCGGGTCCGTCGCCACGACCGATCATCGCTCGATCACTACCGCACGGGTTCTTCGGTTGTGAGCACGAAGTGGGCCCGCGCGGCCTTGATATCGCAACTCCCCGAATACCCCTGCCAGGCGTGATGTGACGAGGGCTCGCGGGCAGCCGAGGGGCGAGGGCGGAGCGGACTATGCCCAGCCGACGCCGAGTTCGGAGAGCGCGGCCCGCTGCGGGCCGCTGAGTTTGTCGTGGCGAGCCTTCTTCGGCACCAGCTCCCCGACCATCACTCGCAGCATCCAGGAAACCCAACCCCTCCTGAGCCCCTCAAGCCCGTGCTGTGCAGCGGTTGGCGGCCGGTGAACGCCAAGTTGACTCGTGTGAGCGAGGCCAATGGTGTGACGGCAATAGACCGCTGTGGGCCAGTCCAGGCGCGTCATCGGCTGGAGATGCCGACCGGCGGGCGACCGGTCGGGAGGCGCTTCGAAAATCGCAGGCGAGGTGTTGTGGCGGCCGGAACGAGATCCGGCCTCGTGCGTTGAGGGATGCGTGACGCGACAGCGTGGAAGGCACGGAACCCTGATGGCGATGTTTCGCGGGCACCAACAGCCGCCGGACGCGCGGCGGCAGGGCCCACGCCCGAAGTGTCAGGCGATGCAGGGCGAACGGTGCTTCGCGGCCTGCCAACGTGTTCACCGCCAGCCCCTGGAGGCCAATGACATCGACCCGACCACGCTGCCCCCACCTTCGTGACCACCCAGAGAGTCGCTCAGCAAGGATATCTGGACGCGACCCACAGCTAAGGAACTTGTGGACCGTGTGCTAACGACCGTCCCGCGAGGTTTTGGGATCCTTGAACTACATCTGTTCGGCGAAATGTTGCGTCGGACGAGTTCAATAGGGGGACCCAATTGCGGAAACAGATGATGTCTGCCGCTGCGTTGATACTCATAGCCACTGCGGGGGGCCTGGCCACGGCCGGTGAAGCAGCTGCTGCGGAAGCTCAGTCGGCTGCCGCTGTCTCGACTGCGGTCATGGAGAAGACCAACGAGCTTATCGCCGCGCCCATGGGTGATTTTCAGCGTGCTCGAAAAGCCCGGGTGTGGGAGAGCAAGGGGATTGACTGGTCCTCTGACGGATGCAGCTGGGCGCCAGACAAGCCGTACGGTTTCAACTTCCTTCCGGCCTGTCAGCGACATGACTTCGGATACCGCAACCTCAAGAAGCAACACCGCTTCTCCGAGACGTACAAGAAGCGGGTAGACGCCAAATTTCTCATGGACATGTTCGAGGTGTGCGACAAATACGGCAACCCCGAGCGAGCCTTCTGCAAGACCCAGGCGTCCTACTACTACACCGCAGTGAGTAAGGCCGGATCGTAGTGCGCATAGGTGGCTCATAGCACTGCTGTGTGCTGCCCCATACAGCGCATTGGTGCGGGACCCCGAAAGCCGGGGTCCCGCACGCCCAAGTCAGCAGAAAGGCTTTCATTATGCGGATCAAGAAAGACACCCCTGTGCGTACACGAACCCGCCTCGCCGCCGCGCTCGGAGCCGCCCTGGCATCGACCGCCCTGCTCGCGGCCATGGCACCCACCGCGACGGCCACGCCCAGGGTCACCTACAGCTTCAACAAGAACGGCGGCCACGGCGATTCCGTCGAGTCCGTCATCAGCATCAAAATCGACGGCAACTATGCCGGGAGCGTGAGTTGGGTCCACATGACAGAAAACCTGTGCGCGAGCGACGCTTCCCGTGACGGCTACGCCATACACGCCAGTCTGGAAACCGGGCGCTACGTCTCCACAGTCGGACGGACCGCCCCGGCCGACGTCTGTAAAACGGGCAAGCTCCCGGCCGGCAACAAGTACCTGATGCACGCGTGTGTCTCGATCCAGGGCGCCTACACCTGCTCCAAGGACTACGAGATCACCGCCTGAGCACCTGTCACGCGCGCCGCCTGGGTAGTGAGGGGGCCGCCGCCTACGTCGGCTGCCCCCTCTCACCGCCTAGACCGCCGGCGCCAGATCCGTGACGCGCGCCCACACCTCACACGGAGGCGTCTTGCCCGCGCAGCAGCGGGATGAACGGGGGGTGGATGACAGAAAAAGCCCGGATCCACAAAGGATCCGGGCCGTTTCGTGCAGTAGCGGGGACAGGATTTGAACCTGCGACCTCTGGGTTATGAGCCCAGCGAGCTACCGAGCTGCTCCACCCCGCGTCGGTGATGACCACCATACGCGCTCTATGAATCGTTCAGAACCACCGTGCCGATCGAGCGGTGCGCCGGTCGCGGCGTGGCCAGAGCCAGAGCCAGAGCCAGAGCCAGTGCACGGGCATCGGGAGGTCGGGGGCGTGCAAGGCGTGTTCGGTGGAGCGGGGTGTGCCACTGTCATGTGCGGTGCATCGGTGTGCTCTGTGCGCCCTGTCCGCAGGGATTGCCCAATGGACTGACGCAAAGCAAGTTGAATCGTGTACGGGTGACAGGCTGTCTCCGGCGGGGGAGGGGCGGCTGCCTGTCCGGCACATGCCCAGGTGAGTGAGCCTGTGCGACGTGCTGTTCGACACCAGAGGTTAAATGCCGGGCTCAGAGATGAGTTCCTTTCGGCCGCAACCAAGGGACGCCCCCCATGTACGCCCTTCTCACCGGCGCCACAGGATTCCTCGGATCACGCTTGTGCACTGAACTGCTGCGCCGAACCGACCATCAGATCGTCTGCCTCGTACGGGCCCCCAGCGACAAGGAAGCCGAGCACCGGCTGCGCGCCACCCTGTCCCGTCAGGCCCCCGACACCGCCAACTCCGACCGGCTGCGCTTCGTGACCGGCGACTTCACACAGCCCTGCCTCGGCCTGGACGCGCCCACTCACCGTCAACTGGCCAGGAGGGTTACGGAGGTGTACCACTGCGGGGCGGCAGTGAACATGGGATCCCCCTACGAGGTGCTGGCCCCCGTCAACGTCGCCGGGACCGCGCAAGTGCTCCAGTTCTGCCGCCTGGACGCTGGCCGCCGGCTGCACCACGTGTCCACCCTGGGTGTGTTCATCGCCGCCCGCAAAGCGGGCCTGGCGACCGTCCCCGAAGACGCCGTGCCGACCGCGGTGACCTGTAGCGAAGTCGGCTACCCCCGCTCTAAGTACGAGGCAGAACTCCTGGTACGAGAAGCAGCCACCGAAGGACTCCCGGTACGCGTATACCGACCGGCGGTCGTCCTGGCCGACTCACGCACCGGCGTCGGCCCAGAAGACGACTTCACGGGCCGCCTGATCACCGCCATGGTCGCCACCGGCCGCTTCCCCCACACCGGCAACGTGCTGCGCGTCATCACCGTCGACCACGCCGCGCGGGCCATCGCTGCTTTGTCCATCCAGCCCGAAGGCGACGGCCACGCCTGGCACCTGACAAGCGGCGAGCCGTTCGCATGCGAGGAGTTCTACCGGCAAGCCCGCACCTTCGGCTACCCGATCACCCCCGCCACGGCCGTCGGCTGGGCAAGCGCGCTGAAGGAACTCGGGCAGCACCGCAGCGGCACCGCGATGCGCGCACTCCTCGGCGTTGCCCGCTACTTGCTCGGCCTGACGGATGAAACGTTGCTGCCCGACTTCCACACCGACCACGCCTCCACAGTCCTGACCGGCCTCGGCGTGACGGCTCCCGCGCTGGACGACGCCTACTTCGCCCGCCTGTTCACCCACCTCATCGACCAGGGCATCATCCCCGCCCCACCCCGTTCCGGAGGCCGTCATGGCTGTTCCCGATCCGCTGCAACAGGCCCTGACCGACGCGCTCACAGACATGAGAATCGACCCGGAAGGGATCACGAATGACGCGACCCTGAACGATCTCGGCCTGGACTCCCTCGCAGCCGTGGAACTGGTCGACATCCTCAGCGGCCGACTCGGCGTGACACTCGACGACGACGCCTTCAACCTGTCCATGACCATCACGCAGGCCGTGCAGGTATTGCAGGCGGCCCAGACGCCATGAACGCACCCGCGGACGTGGTGATCACCGGCACCGGGATCGTCAGCGCCGCAGGCATCGGCGTCGAGCGGACGTGGAAGACGATCCTGTCCGGTCTCTCACCGGCCCACGCGGATGAGGAACTGTCCGGCCTCGCCGTGGACTTCTCCTGCCGCGTGCCCGGCTTCACCCCCGACGCCTTCATGCCGGGCACCTGGGTATGCCGCACCGACCGCTGCAGCCAACTGGCGTTCGCCGCAGCCCAGGAGGCGTTCACCACAGCCGGCCTCGACCCCGACGAGTGGGAAAGTACCCGCGTCGGCGTCATCGTCGGCACCGCCTTCGGCGGCATCACCACCTTGGAACAGCAGACCCTCAGCGTGAGCCGGAAAGGTCGCGCCTCCGCGCTCACGGTCCCGATGACCGCCACCAGCATGGTCGCTGGACAGCTCTCCCTCGCCTGGCGCGCACGGGGCCCAAGCCTGGCGCTCGGCGCAGCGTGCGCCTCCGGAGCCACCGCGATCGGCTTCGCAGCCAAGCTACTGCGCGAGGACACCTGCGACATCGTCCTGGCCGGCGGCACTGACGCCCCCATGGCCCGAGTGATCGCCGCCTCCTTCGCCCGCATGGGAGCCCTCTCCAGACACCGCAGCGAACCACAGGTCGCCTCCCGCCCGTTCGACACCAGCCGTGACGGCTTCGTCCTCGGCGAAGGAGCCGGAATGCTCGTCCTGGAACGCCACGCCGATGCCGTCGCCCGTCGCGCGGCACCGCTCGCCTTCCTCGCAGGCTTCGGAGCCTCGGCAGACGCCCACCACCTCACCGACCCCCACCCCGACGGCTCCGGTCTGCAACACGCCATCCACACCGCCCTCACCGAGGCCGGAGCCGGCACGGCAGACGTCGACCACATCAATGCCCATGCCACCAGTACCCCCAAAGGCGATTTGGCCGAAGGCACGCTCATCGCCCGGCTGTTCAGGCACCGACCCGTCGTGACCGCACCCAAAGGCGTCCTCGGCCACACCATGGGCGCCGCCGGAGCCATCGAAGCCGCCCTGACGGTACGAGCCCTGCAGGACCAGATCATCCCGCCGACCGCCAACCTCGACCAGCTCGACCCCCGCATCGGCATCGACGTAGCCACCAGCACACCGCGCAGACAGCCCATTCGGCTGGCCCTCAGCCACTCCAGCGGCTTCGGCGGACAGAACGCCGTCGTAGCGCTCTCCGCGCCCTGACCCCGGAGGTCAAGGTGAACCGTTCCGACCGGCCGGTGCGCACCGTCAGCGGCCCGCGCTGGGGCCTCTCCCGCCACACCCGCACAGCCCCACCACACGTCAGCCGCGAGCGCGCCGACACACAGATCGCATGGCTACGCCAGTACGCCCCCCGCCGGCTGAACTCCCGTGTCATCGACGAGCGACGCTGCATCCCGCCGTACATCGTGCAGGACTTCGGCCGAGCCGGTCTGTTCGGACCCCTCATCGAGGAGGACTACGGCGGAACCGCCTTGACGTTCACCGACATGTTCCGGGTCTCCGAACAGCTCGCCGCCATCGACACCGGCCTCGCAACCTGGATGGGAACCTCCCTGTTCCCCGGCACCCGCGCCCTGTCCGTATGGGCCACGGAGCCGGTCAAGCAGGAGTGGCTTCCGCTGCTGGCCACCGGCCGCACTCTCGGCTCCTACGCGCAGACCGAACCAGCCGTGGGAAGCGACTTCTCCCGCGTGACCACCACCGCCACACGACAGGACGGAGGATGGCTGCTGACCGGCGACAAACACTGGATCGGCAACGGCGCATGGGCCGGAATCTGCACCGTCATCGCCCAACGCGCCGACCCCGCCCGACCAGCCGGATCCCCGCTGCTCGCACTCGCGGTACCCACCGACAGCCCCGGCGTCGTCCTCGGCGAAGAACACCTGTCCTTCGGGCAACGCGGCATGGTCCAGAACCGCATGTACTTCGACCACGTGAGCGTTCCCGACACCGCCGTACTCGGCCAAGGAAACGCCCGCAACGTCGCCATGGACTCCATGAACGCCTCCCGCCTCGCCCTCGCCGCGGCGGCACTCGGAGCACTCAAACGACTCGTCCAGCTCGGTGTCCGCTTCGCTGAACGCCGCACCGTCTCCGGCCTGCCCCTCAAGGACCGGACCGTCGTGCGCACCCGGCTGAACGAGACCGTCGCCCGGACAGACATCCTCCACGCCCTCGTGTACGACCTCGCCGAACGGCTCGATGGCGGCCAAACCGTCGCGATGGAACCGATCATCGCCGTCAAGGTGTTCGCCTCCGAATGGGCCGTCCACGCAGCCGACACCCTCATGCAGCTGCTGGGCTCACGTGGATACGACGAAGCCAACCCAGCCGCCCGCATGTACCGGGACCTGCGCGTCTTCCGCATCTTCGAAGGCGCCAACGAAGCACTGGAAGACTTCCTCGGACGCCGCAGCCTGCGTCAGACCCCCTATGTGACAGCAGTCCTTCACGACCTGTGCGGCCCCGACCTGGCAAGCCGCTTCTCCTGTTCCGTCTACGATCTGCCCGACCACGCCACCGGCCCCGCGGACGCCACCCACGCCCCGCTCGCGCGGGCCGCCATGTGGACCATCGCCTCCGGCATCGTCCACCAGCGCATCCCCGCCAACGCACACGCCTGCCACCACGCCTCCCACAACCTGGCCCGCGCCCTTGACCATGTCCACGATGCCGCCTCAGGCCCGGAGACAGCGCAATGGGACCACGTGGAAGAAGCCGCGCACCTGTACCAAGACGGCATCGGTGACATCGAACAGCACCTGCCCGGCCTCGGAACCCGCACGGACAGCCTCCTGGAGACACGACCATGAGCGTGCTGCCGGCCTGGCCTCTCCAGACGACCAGACAGACCGTCTGGAGCCAGACGTGAGCAAAGCCGCCGTCATCACCGGCCTCGGCTACAGTCTGCCGTCCAACATCGTCACCAACGCCTCCCTCACCGCAACCGGCCTCGACACCTCGGACGAATGGATCCAGCAACGCACCGGCATCCGCCAGCGCCACATCGCCGGCGCCGCCACCCGCACCTCCCACCTGGCCCACTCCGCCGGCCGCGCCGCCCTGCAGTCCGCCGGCCTACCCGACTGCGACTGCCTCATCCTGGCCACCACCACACCCGACCAGCGATGCCCTGCCACCGCGCCCGCCGTCGCCTCCCACCTCGACCTCACCGGCGTCCCCGCCTTCGACGTATCCGCCGTATGCTCCGGCTTCCTGTACGCCCTCACCCTCGGACAGTCCCTGGTCACCTCCGGCCAGTACACCAACCCGCTGATCATCGGCGCGGAGACCTACTCACGGATCATCGACCCCACCGACCGCAACACAGCCGTCATCTTCGCGGACGGCGCCGCCGCGTGCACCCTGCGCCCCGGCACCTCCGACGAACCGGGCGCCATCCTCTTCAGCTACCTCGGCTCCGACGGCACCGGCAACGGCATGATCTGCATCCCCGACGGCCACCCGTACTTCACCATGAAAGGCCGCTCCGTCTACGCGCGCGCCATCGCCGAGATGACCCAGGCCAGCCGCCGCGCCCTGACCGCCATGCGCTGGGATGCGCGCTCGGTAGGCGCGTTCGTCGCCCACCAGGCCAACGCCCGCATCCTCAACGCCGTTGCCCAACGCGTCGGCATCCCCGACACCTCGGTAATCCTCACCATCGGCCACCACGGCAACACCGCCGCGGCATCCATCCCGCTGGCCATGTCCGACCCGACCAGCAGCCGCGTCGCACCCGGAACCCGCACACTGCTCACCGCATTCGGAGGTGGCCTGACATGGGGATCCGTAGCCATCACCTGGCCTGACGCCAGGCCCACCCACCATTCACCCTCACGCGAAAGCGCTCCCACGCCCTGACGGACACCCAACGGGATCTCCTGACCGCTCTCCCACCAGCGCGGCGCAGACGCTAAACGGGTTTGAGTGAGAAGGCTCGCCGCTGAGCCAAGAAGATCCGGGCCGAGCTGTGCTTCACCCCGGCCTACGCGTCCTGGGCGAACCCGATCGAGGCGCACTTCGGGCCTCTGCGGCAGTTCACCCTGGCCAACTCGAATCACCCCAACCACATCGTCCAGACGCGGGAGTTGCATCGTTGTCTGCGCTGGCGCAACCAGAACGCACGCCATCCCGATGTCCTGGCCGCTCAGCGCCCTGAACGCACCCGCCTCCGCAGCGAGAAGTTCGGTAGGGCGGAAGCCGAGTGTGGGCCATACGCAGCCAGGTTTTTGGTCCCCGGCCTTCCCGGCATGCTGTGCGGGTCCAGGCCGGACCGGTCCCGAACCGCACGACCGAGCGTCCCACTGGCTAGGGGCGTTCGCCATCGGGGTCTGGCACAGATCTTGGGGAGCGGTCGCAGAGGATCACTGGAGCAGGATCATCTTGCGGAGCAGTTCGAATCCGGTCCGTCCGTAGAGCTGCGTCTTGATCTTCTTGATGGGGTTCACGGCGCCCTCGGTGACGCCGGAGCTCCGCTCCAGGCTGAGTCCGGCTCTCACGGCGTCCAGGTCGCGGCGCAGGTGGTTTGCGAAGCCGGTGAGGCCGGGCAGTTGGCTGGTCTCGACGGTGTCGATCCAGGTGGGGGCTCGGCGCCGCGGCGGTCGGTGAGCATCTCGCCGAAGTCGTGGATGTGCCCGGCGGCCGTGTCCAGTTCGGGGCAGGGCGTCAGGACGGCCTTCAGGGCGGTGCGGTCCTCCTCGCTCAAGGTGGTGGGGTGGCGGGTGAGCCAGCCTGTCACTTGCCGCACTGTTGGTGGCGGGGGCGGTATGTGCGCGGGAGCGTTGCGCAGGGTGGCGATAGGCGCGGACCATCTGGTAGGTGACGGGGGCGTTCTCGGCGAGCAGTTCGCGTTGCAGCCGGGTGACGCTGGTGCATCCTTCGGCGAACCGCCGCTTCAGACAGGGCTTGTAGGGGTCCAGCCTGCTGGGCCGGGGCCGGTTTTCACCGAGGGGGTCCTGCCGGCGCGGAGCACGCGCGTACCGCAGCACGGTGTTGAGGCCCCCCAGCCGAGGTGCCGGGCGATCGCACGGCGCGAGTGGCCCTGCGCGAGCAACTCGTGGACCAGGGCGTGCGCGGCCCAGTTGGGCGGCCAGGCGGGCACCGGGCCGCCCGGCCAGCGCGAGCCCGATGCGCTCCAGCGTGTGGTTCGCCCGGCTGGTGAAGCGGGCGTACGGGGCTGTCAGGCGGGAGAACCGTTCCGCGAAGGTGCGGCGCGCGCAGTGCGGCGAGCCGCAGATGAAGCGGCGGATCCGCAGGTGGATGACGACGCGCTGGCCGCTGAGCGGAAGATCCCGCAGGTGGCGCTGGTAGGCGTCGCGCACCCGCGCGGAGAATTGCCCGCAGGCCGGACACGACGCACCGGCCGACCGTCCTCTGGCCACGATGCCGACCGTGCCGAAGACGGTGGCCGCCGCCTCGACGGCCACCTCGTCGATGCCAGCGAACACCGGCGACTCCCACAACGATGCGTTGGCCTCCATGAACAGCACCGTCAGCGGGGACACCCGGCACAGCTGCCCTGCGGCGACTACCTGATGGAGCGTCACCTATCCAGGCTCGGCGACGCGGCGCACGCGGTCCCACCCGACAGCAGCCCAGCGAAATCGAACGGCACTGTAACCCTCCGCGACCACTCCCCAAGATCTCTGGCAGAGCCCGGTTCTCGTGAACAAAGCCAGCCCCCACTACCTGTTCGCCGTCCTCGGCACCAACTGACCAGGGCAGACCATTGAGTGCTCGGGTGATGCGAAGCGCCGCTCCGAGTGGCTGTGGAGCTGCACCTGCCGCACCCGGATGTCCAGATCCGCGCCAGGACCGGACCGTACGAAATGAGTACGCGGACTCACGCGATGGCCCTGGCGGCCTGCTTGAGTGAACACCGAAAGTCACGGCCGCTCGGGACGGCAAGGCAGGCGCGGAAGGGGAATTCGGGGATGATGCGGCGGGGCGGTCTGCTGATGGTGGTCCTTGCGGCGCTGGTGACCGGGTGCGGCGGACTCCCTTCCGACGCGGGCCCAGGCGGCGACCCGCACCACCCGAACCGGCCCGTCGGCAGCCCGCGCGACGACGTGCTCGTGCACATCTCCCGGCTCACCCCTGGCGGTACCACCGGCCGTGAGATCGAGGTCCTCAAGGACGGCCTCTACGATGCCGGAACCTCCTCCGTGTCCGGAATGGACCCGACCTCAGGCGGACACATGTCCCCAGCCGACCTGGACCGCCTTCGCCAGGCCCTGGACGCCCTCGATACTGCCGTCCCGCCCTCGTCCTCGCCGCTGGAGGTACAGAGCCCAGATGGGCCCGCGCTTTACGTGATCGCGTACAAGGGGCGCTTCATCACTACCCGCCAGACCGACAAACCGGCCCTCGTGCAACGGGACTTCGCCGCCGTGCCGCCCGGACTCGAACACGACGCCTCCGCACCGTGAGCCGCGCCAAGCCGCCGAAGACTATGGCGATGAGGTCACGGACTTCGAGGACCGCAGGCGGCCGGTCCGGTAGACGGGCTCTGGGCCACTCATCCGGCTTCGTGCCGCCACGGGCCGTCTGCGGGGCGCGTTTGGCGTTCGTGCTCGGTGCGGGCTTCCTCCAACAGGCGCCGCCAGGAGGTCACCATCGGGCGCCGGCGCAGCAGTCCGCGCCGTTCCCGGCTTGTCATGCCGCCCCAGACGCCATGGTCGATCCGGTGGTCGAGGGCGTAGGCGAGGCACTCGGTGCGTACAGGACAGCCGGTACACACCGCCTTCGCCTGATGCTGGGCCGCGCCGTCGACGAACAGCTCTTCAGGATCGACAGTCCGGCAGACCGCCCGGTCAGTCCAGGCTCCCTCATCATCGTCCGTAACCACCCCGATGCCGTCCTCTCCCGATCCGGCCTGCCGCATTCCGCCCTGGGCAGGCGGCAGTTGGCAAACGCTACGGCACAGGTGCAAGGCCTGGGGCGTCGTAACCGCGCGGTAATCCCTTCGGGTGACTGGGACTTGACGGCAGACGGCGCGGTCTCCCCCCTCGGCCTCTGCACTTCCCCGTCAGCCCGGCTCCCGTGTTGGTGGCCCATGGTCTTCACCGCCGAACGCATTGTCGCGCGCATGTACGGGCGGGCACGCGGGGCTCAGCGGGCCCAGGCAGCGGGTGGGACGGTAGGCCTTGCCCGGTGGCCAGGCTCGGCTGTCGTCGCACCGCTCGCCGGGGGGCGGCAGCGAGGATATGCTGGCGGGGCGGTGGCGGCACAGCAGGGCGCCGGTTGCGGGGTGCAGGACGTGGAAGGACGCGTCGCGCAGGCCCCACACGGCGAACCTCGGCGCCGGTCCCCACAGGAGGCGTCCCATCGTGGGCCGGGCCGGGCCGTCAGCTCAGGGCTGTGCGGAGTACGTCGTCGAAATCCTCGCCGTGGGCCACTTGCGACCACCGCTCTGGCGCCGGGGTCAACTGCCTGTGCGCACGCAGATCAGTGCCCCTGCGTGAATGTCTCAGGCCGTGGCAGTCGTGGCCGCCATGTCCGTCGCGGTCACCCGGGCAATAGTCCCCGGCCCGCGGCCGCCCCAGCCGTCGGGCGAGGCACGGCCCGGGGGTGCGCACTACTCCTCGACCTCGGTGCGGTAGACCCGCAGGCCCCGGCTCTGGTAGTTGAGAAGCGCACTCGGGTGATCGTTGGAGTTGGTGTGCAGCCACACCCTGCGGACGGTCTCCGCTTCCAACGGTTCGGTCGCCCAGGCCTGTTGCAGCGCCAGTGTCAGGGCATGCCCGCCGAGCCCCTGGCCGACGTATTCCGGCAGGAGTCCGAAGGTACGGATCTCCACGACCCCACCGGGCTGGGGCTCCAGCGCGGCGATCCCGGCCGTCTCGCCCGCCAGCTCGATCAGCCAGTACTGGCGGTGCGGGTGGGCCCGCGCCAACTCCTGCCACTCCAGGTCGGAGCGCGTCGAACTGCGCCACCCGTAGGCTGCTCCGACCTGGGCCTGCACCGAACGCGCCAGCGCCGACAGTCCCTCCTCGCGCCGAAGACTCAACGAAGGCACGATCCGACCGGGCTTCAGCTCGCCGCGATCGGTCATCTCCAGATACGTGACAGTCTTTCCCATCCTGGCACGCTACCGGGACTGCCCGTACCGGCCCCGCACCGCCCGGCCGATCAGCCGAGCTCGCCCCTGCCCGCCGGGGAGTGCACACACTCAGCACGGTTGAGTTGCCAGACGGCTGCTCAACCCCGATCACAAGATCAGCGACTGAGCCCGTAATTCCCCACCAGCAGCGCCGCTTTCCCCGCTCGAACGTCCGAGCAGTCAGAGCGCCCGGGCGTATGTACTCGACAGCGCCGAACCCCTGTGCCTTCATGGGATCTAGGTGCGGGTCTGCGACTTGAACCGCCATACGGCGTGCTCCAGTCCGCCAGTTTCGCCAGCGGCGGTCTCTCTCGGTGGGTGCCCGCGAGCGTCAGCCGCGGAGACCCGTAGAGCAGCCGGTCCTCGTTGTGCAACGCGTACTGGAACCAGTCGCTGCACTTCAGTTCGCGCCGCTGCTGCGGGTCGGCGTCCGGCAGGGTGAGATCGACGAACCCCCGGCCGTCGCGCAGAACGCCCTGGGATGTGATGGTCACCGATGCGGTGCCGGAGCAAGCTGAAGCCTGCTCGTCCGTGTCGCGGGGCGGCTTCGACGGTGACGGCGGTCCAGCCGGCCGGCACGGCTGACGCGGGGCACACCCCGGGCACTTTCCAACTCTGGTTCGCTGAACGCCGGTCACGGTCGAGGTGGGCGGTGTTGTGTCGCCACACCGGCTTCATCGCCGCGGGTACCTCTGAAACCGCGCTGAAACCGCGCTGAATGGGGGGTCAGTCACGCTCTGCGGCACAAGACGCCCCCGCTGGGGGCAGTAGACCGGGAGGGGACGACCATGAACGGCCCGCGACTGATCCGTCGGCATGCGGCGGCTTCCGGGCGGTTCGCCGATCTGGGCAGCGGGGTTACCCTGGCGGCCTCGGCGGTCCTGGTCCTGCTTTCGCAGTGGGTCCTGTGGGTGGCGGTGAACGCGCTGACCACGGTCGCCTCCGCGGTGGTTGCCACCGAGCTGCATGCCAGGGTCTCGTTCGGCCACGGCCGGCCCGGTCTGACCGGCCACCTGAAGGGCGCGGTCACCGTTGCCCTCGCCTGGCTGGTCACGTCCGCCGCCGTCGGCTCGCTGGCGGCGCTCCCTCCCGGCGCCGGACTCGTCCTGCAGCAGACGGTGTACCTGTCGGCCACCGCGCTCGTCGGGATCGGCCGCTGTCTCGCGATGCGTATGGCGGTGTTCGCGGAACCCACCCCGCGGCCTCGGACTGCCCGCCCTCTTCGCGGTGCCCTCATGCGGCTGGGGAGGCGGGCCGATCCTCACCGGCGCCCAGGAACGGTCGCCGGGCGCTCGGGTCGCCCACACTGCCGTATGCCGACCCAGCATCCCTGCGTCCCGAGGGAGTTCCCGGAGTCACGCCCGGTTTTCGTATCCGTGAGCTGATCGTTACGTCATCCAGTTTTGCAACTTCACAAACCGCTCTAGCGGTTTTTTGTAGTCCAAGAGTCCTGCTTGTCCTGCTGACCCCGACGGGAGTCCCTTCGCCGTGGCTACGTTCCTCTACAAACTGGGCCGACTCGCCTTCCGACGGCGGGGGGTGATGACGCTCCTGTGGGTGCTGGTCTTCGCCGGCGTCGGCTATGCCGCCTCGGTCGCCGCCACTCCGCCGGCGGACACGTTCTCCATGCCCGGCACCGAATCCCAGAAGGCGTTCGACCTCCTCCAGAAGAGGTTCCCCGCCGTCGGCGCCGAAGGCGCCAGCGCCCGCGTCGTCATCCGTGCGCCTCAGGGCCAGAAGATCTCCGGCCCTGAGGCGAAGAACAAGGTCGAGACCCTCGTCGCCGACCTGAAGAAGGCTCCTGGCGTCATCGGCGCCGCCGACCCGTACCAGGCCAAGTCCGTCAGCAAGGACGGCACCACCGCCTACACGGTTGTCACCTACAAGGACGCGGCCCCCAAGCTGGCCGACAAGGAGCACGACGGCCTCGATGCTGCTCTCGGCAAGGGCCGGGACAGCGGCCTGACCGTCGAGGCGGGCGGCGACGCCGTCAAGATCGAGGCCGCCGCGGGCGGCGGCGAGCAGATGGGCATCCTGGTCTCCGCGCTCGTCCTGTTCCTCACCTTCGGCTCGCTCATCGCCGCCGGAATGCCCCTGCTCACCGCGCTCTTCGGCGTCGGCATCGGCATCTCCGCGATCACCGCGCTCGGCGCCACGCTCGGCCTGTCCAGCACCACGTCCACGCTGGCGATGATGATCGGCCTGGCCGTCGGCATCGACTACGCCCTCTTCATCATTTCCCGCTACCGCTCCGAAATCGCCGAAGGCCGCGAGCGCGCCGAGGCCGCCGGCCGCGCCGTCGGCACCGCCGGATCCGCCGTCGTCTTCGCGGGCCTCACCGTGATCATCGCCCTGGCGGGCCTCGCTGTCGTCAACATCCCGATGCTGACGAAGATGGGCATGGCGGCCGCGGGCACGGTCGCGATCGCGGTGCTCATCGCACTCACTCTGGTCCCCGCCCTCCTTGGCTGGGCCCCCTTCCGTATCCTGCGCCGCGTCGACCGCATGCAGCAGAAGGGCAAGCCGCTCTCTGTCCGCCAGCAGCGCAAGGCCGCCAAGCGCGCCGCGCGTACCAAGCCCAACCTCGGTTCCCGCTGGGCCGGTTACGTCCTGCGCCACCCGGTGGCCGTGCTCCTGGTCGGCGTGGTGGGCCTCGGCGCCCTCGCCATTCCGGCGGCCAGCCTGGAACTGGGGCTGCCCGGCGAGGGGACGATGGCCAAGACCACCACCCAGCGCAAGGCCTACGACATGCTGTCGGAGTCCTTCGGCTCCGGCTTCAACGGCCCCTTGATGATCACCGTCTCCGGCAAGGACGCCAAGAGCGCCGCCACCACGCTGGGCACCGACCTCGCCAAGCAGAACGGCGTTGAGTCCGTCTCCCCGCCCAGCCCCAACCAGGCCAACGACACCGCCATCATCAACGTCGTACCGAAGACCGGCCCCACCGACAGCAAGACCGAGGACCTCGTCCACGCGCTGCGCGGCCTCGCCAACGGTGAAGAGGCGAAGACGGGCGCCACGGAGATCCTCGTGACCGGCCAGACGGCCATGTTCATCGACTTCTCCAAAACCCTCGACGACGCTCTGCTGCCCTACCTGGGCCTCGTGGTCGGCCTCGCCTTCCTCCTCCTGATGCTCGTCTTCCGCTCCGTTCTGGTCCCGCTGAAGGCGGCCCTCGGCTTCCTGCTGTCGGTCAGCGCGTCGCTCGGCGCGGTGGTAGCGATATTCCAGTGGGGCTGGCTGAAGGAGGCGTTCAACGTCGAGCAGCCCGGCCCGATCATGAGCACCATGCCGATCTTCATGATCGGTGTCGTGTTCGGCCTGGCCATGGACTACGAGGTCTTCCTCGTCTCCCGGATGCGCGAGGCCTACGCCCACGGCGCGAGCCCCGACGAGGCGGTCGTTATCGGCTTCCGCTACGGTGGCCGGGTCGTCAGCGCGGCGGCCGTCATCATGGCCAGCGTCTTCTCGGGCTTCATCCTGGATGACAACTCCCTCGTCAAGATGATCGGCTTCGCCCTGGCGACCGCCGTCCTCTTCGACGCCTTCGTGGTCCGGATGGCCATCGTCCCGGCCCTGTTCGCCCTGCTCGGCAGGTCGGCATGGTGGCTGCCGCGCTGGCTCGGCGCCGTCCTGCCCAACGTCGACGTCGAGGGGGAGAAGCTGGGCAAGTACCTGACGTCGGCCCCCGCAGCACGACGCGAGCACGAGTACATCGGCTGACCCTCTCTCAGTTCGCGTTCGCGGCCCGGCGGCTACCTGCCGCCGGGCCGACTGCCAGACGCCGCAGAAGGCGGGATCGGCCCGGCCGCGGGCGAAGTGGTGGGCGGGTGTGCAGGGCTGTGCGTGCAGCGGGTAGTAGATCCGTCCGTCGGTCCACGCCGTGGTCACGGTGACCACACCGTTGTCGGTCTTTCCGTACCGGCCCAGCCACTGCCGGCCCATGTGTGCAGTGGCGGTGCCGTCCTTGCGGTCCCCGGAATCGTCGATCACGATGACCCCGCCGTCGTGCGGAGCCGTCGCCCGCCGCTCGCGCAGCAGCTCAAGCCGCCGGTCGTGGACCAGCTCGGCCTCCCAGGGAGACTCGGACAGGAAGAACTGCAGCCGCTGCACCCCCGGCATTCCCGCACCCGCCACCGGCTCCGCACCGGCCAGGTCAGCGTCTTGTTCCGGTCCCGCGGAGCCAGCAACCCTGTCAGGTACTCGCGAAAGCCCCGCCGTTGCGCCAGGCTGAAGAAGAGGTCGTCGAACCGGGCCGCGTACAACGGCCCCGGCGCGGGCGGGCGCGGACGGCGAGCGGTCATCTGCAGCCTCCACCAGTCCAGTTGACTTCCACCACCGGCCTATGGCCAACCCGGCCAGCCGTCAACCCACACCACCGCCGGATTTAACGAACTACCGGTAGTCCGGATTTTCGCTGGTGACATTGGCGATATTCCACGTGCCCGGCCTTGATCGTGTTCCCCTCATTCCAAGTGGTGGCCTGGACCGTGGCGTGCATGGGGGAAAGCGTCTTGGCGTCGATAGGCACCACACCGACTGGCGCAGCCGCCGGCTTGGACCACCGTTTGAGACGAGTCGCGTTCTTGGACTTGGTTATATTCAGTTCCAGAAAGCTTGTGGCCACGCCCGGTTTGGGCGAACGCGCGGCCAGCTTTTCCGCCCGCCGCGGGGAAACAGCGAATTCGGCGACAGCGAAAGATGCCAGTACTCGTCACGGATTCCGGCCGCCGGGGTCAGCCGTCCCCGATGCCGAGGACGACGCGGACGTCGCTCACCCCGGAGTTCACGCGAACGCTCCGAGCGTGTCCATGCCGCACGATGCCGCTGCGGTCGATCATGGCCTTGCTTCGCATGAAATCCGCATGAACCAGTCGAAAGGAAAGTCATGTCGCGACGGACCCTGAGGCCGACCCGCGCCCAAGTCGCAGCGCTGCTCACCGCATCGGTGCTCGGCCTGGGCCTGCTCGCCCCGTCGGCTTCCGCGGACCCGCCTCCGCCCGGTCCGAAGGTCGACAGCAGCAGCGTCATCGACAGGGTCTGCCGGGAGGCGAACGCCGAGCCCGATGAGGGCCCGGCCTTGTCCTGCGAGCGGGACCTCGCACCGCGCCTCTCGCACCTCATCGGCCCTGGGAGCGGGGTCACCTGCCGGAACCAGTCCCCGAGCGCCATCGTCTGCCGCCGGTGATGCTCGGCGTTGGGTTTTCAGTGGTTCGGTGTTGGGTTTCAGCTCGGTGTTTGCCACCACGGTCCTGCCGGCGCTGCCCACATCCGCGACAGCCACAGCTGGCGGCCCACTCTCCGCCATCGCATTTACTTCGTAATGCTGCACAGTGCATCCGTAGCGTGCTGCCGTCGGTCAGCGAAACTGAGCAGTCGTCACGCTTCTGGCCGGGTGTTGTGCAGTTTGGTCGAACTAGGTGCGGGCCTGGTGGCTCGCTGAATCTGCGCAGAGTCCGGAGTGCGTGAGGGTTTGGCCTGGGGAGTTTCCAACTCCGGGCAAGGTTGCGGAGGTTGGTGGAGCGCTGAGCAGGTGCACTGGTCGTCGGCGGCTGCGGCGAGCGCGACCCGGCCAGCAGCCGATCGCGACGCTTGCCGCCCATCAGTCGACAACACGTTGTGGCTGCCGATCTCCTTCAACCCGGCAGTCCCTGTCAGTGCCGCAGCCACAGGTCGCTGTTACCGGCGATGACCACCGTTCCGTTCGCCAGGGTCGTTACGGCAGCGGGTGGCTGGGAGTGGCAGCCGAGTTCGCCGCGCTGCCATCCTGCCGGGGTTCCGTCGCCGGTCCAGACCGCACCGCAGTACGTCGCCGGAGCCTGCGGGGACTTCCCCGGCACCCGCAGGCTGCCCACCATGATCGGGTGCCCCTGGGCGTCGACGGTCGCCGCGACGACGCCACCGGCACCCATCGCTGCGGTGTCGGTCTTCGTCCAGGTGGCGCCATCGGTGCTGGTGAGGAGCACGGGCACATTGGGCTTCGTGGGAGCCCCCGAGATGTCCCCCACGGCGAACCAGCGTCCGGCCACCCGGAACGCGCCGCGCATTCTCGTGCCCGTCGGCAGTCCGTTCACGATGGCGCTGGTCCAATGCGCTCCGCTGTCGGCGGAGTGCCAGACCACCAGAGTGCCTGTGGCTTCGTTTGTAAAGGCGTTGGAGGAGTAGCTGCCGATGGCGATCACCTCCCGGCCATCGGCCGCCATCGGGCCGACCGGTGTCCGGCTCCCGCTGCCCGCCTGTGCCGGCAGTGTCACCCGGTGCACGGTCGCACCGCGGTCGTCGGAGGCGTACAGGAAGGGTCCGGTGGTGCCCGAGACGGTCTCGCTGCCTCCGATGAGGAGCCGGCTCCCGCTGCGAACCGCCGAGCTGACCGTCCCGCGGTCCGAGGTGTCCGACTCCTTGAGGGCCCAGGGCAACTTGAGATCAGCCAACTGCCGTACCTGTCCGTCGCGTTCGCGGACACGGACCACGCTGGAGACGAAGAACTGCGACCCGTCACCCCAGTCGACCACCGCCTGGGCCGGCACTCCGCCGCCGGGAGCTCCGTGCCGCATCGAGTTCGGCACGCCGGATTCGTCCTTGGGTGAACCAGCGGGGTCGGGATGCAGGGTGAGCTTGGTGCAGTCCGCGTTGCCGGACCAGTTGACGGGCACGTACCCGTAGCCGTTGGCGTACGTGCCGATGCCCAGTACGCAGTTCCCCTGCCGGGCGAGGAGTTGCAGTCCCTCGCCTGGCGCGACATAGTCCTCGTCCTTGGATCCGGGCCACTGCACACGGTCGGCGTAGCGCTCGAAACCCAGCTTCTCGGCCCCCGCACCGCCCACTCCGGGCGGTGAGCCGGCCGTGCGCGTGCCGCAAGCCGACATCGAAAGCATCAGTACGGCGACCCCCGCGTACGCCGCGAGGCGCACCCTCCCCCGGTGAAGAATCATGGGGACACCCTAGCGATCACGGCGGCGGCCGACGCGGGGCGGCCACCTGCTGTGCCGCCATGGCGGGACGGTGAGGCACTCCACTCGGCGAACCGCCGATGAGCCGTTCGGTAGGGTTCGGTAGGGGCTCCATCCGAACCTGGAACGGTTCACTTGCCTGTTGTTCAATCAGGTGTGGTCACCGGCTGATGACGTGGATGTGGACGCGTTCGGGTGGCATCCCGAGCCGGTGTACGACCAGTTCGCGGGCGGCACGCTCTATGTCGCCCATGTGTGCGCACGTGCTGAAGAGACTTCCGTCCTTGCCTGGTGGTTACGTGCTGAGGGGCAGGAGCCGGCCGACCTGGCCGGGGAACTCGCCGAACCAGGCCGGGACTCGAAGCATCCCCGGATCGAGGCGCCGACACGGGACGGGCAGGGCTGAGTCTCAGCGCGGGAGTTGCCGACGACAGGCCGCTACGACGACGGGATCGAGGCCTGGCCGAAGCGGTGGTGCTCGACGTCGGGCTGTTGGGCGCTGTCGTGGTGCTAGTCGTGGTCGACACCCGGCACGGTGGAGGCTGGCGGGCGGCGCATTCTCCGCATATCTGCCTTTGTGGGCACGGGAGTTGTCCCCGGGAGCTCCCTCGGTCGAGCGTGGGGTGCTCATGAATACGTCGTCGGACCGGAGTTCCCGGCCAGGCGCGTACGGGGGTATTGCCGGGGCCCGCTCAGCCAGGGTGCTCCGGCGGTGGAACGCCTTGACCAGGCGGAGGAAATCCTGGGCCCGCATGCGCCGTCATCTGACCCGGCGGTCCGCCGCGGTGGAGGCAGCCGCGGCCCCGCTGCCCGGGGACGACGAGCTGCGCTCTCAGCTCCTGCTAGGGGTGGCTGAGGCGCGACGTCTTCTGGTGTCTCCGGGGCGGTCCCATACGGTGGCGCGGACGCAGCAGATGGCGAAGCTGGGTCTGCTGCTGGTGCGTTGCCTGGCTGATCTCGGCGACCGGCCCGCCGAAACCGGAACCCGGTCCGGACCGGGTGAGACCGGGGCGAGGCACTGGTCTGCAGGCGCCCTGATGAACCCCGCACGGGTGGCCCTGGAGGAGGGACGGCCCGGATCACGTCGCCTGCGACGTCAGCCGGGTGTGCCGGCAGACCGGACAGGCGACGCACGGAACGCGAACTGATCCGCTACTCGGCGGGGTCCGGGGCGGGCGAACGCCGTGCCTGTGGCGATCCCGTGTCAGGGCCGCTGGCCATGCCGTCTCCCATCAGCAGCGAGAAGACGAGGACGACGATGGAGCCGCCAAGGGTTACGCCGGACCATCCCGCTCGCTGAACCCTCGCAGAGCTGCAGACCACTGCCGCAGTCCTGCTTGTGCTGTGGGCCAGGGCGTCGTCCCCTGAGGGCATCAGGACTGATCCGCAGGTCACTTCCTCGGTGCCGTCGGGATCGTAGGAGTCCACGCCCTGGGCCGTTGCCAACACCGGTATAAGAGCGAGAGCGACCGCTGCCAGAGCTGCGAGCAGCGCGATGGTTGCCCCGGCCTTCACAACAGTGGGCAGCGCGCCCGCTGTCCCGGCTACTGCCGCAGTCCCATCGCTCGCGCTGGCCAATGCCGTCCCCCATGAATCTGTGTCGTTGATGCCGTAACGGTAGCGGGCGCTACCGAACAGTCCCGCACAGGGCACGGCGGGTGCTGCTCACCGTGACTCTGCCGTCTGAACCGAACAGCGCCACGTACTCGCCGACTGCCTCGACGGTAGGGGCGCGGCGGGTGGAATGCCCCTCTAGCGCTGCGCGGGGGTCCGGGTAGCACGCCGGCGTGGGTGGCCCTGCTTGCAGTCCGGGCACTGTCCGCGCAGGTCGAGGCATGTGCGGCGGACGATGCGCAGTCCCATGGCGTCGTGGCGCGGCCCGTCCGGCCCACCGATGTCCGTGACTTGCAGGGCGGCGAGGGGCAGGACGGCGATGACGAAGACCAGGCCGTACAGCCAGCGGCGCACCGTCTGCGCGAAGCAGGGCCGCGCGATGGTGTCCACCCGCACCACCCGCAGCAGCGTGACGTGCTTTCCCACACTGGCCCCCGTCCACATGGTCAGCAGAACCTGGTTGGCGAAGGACGCGCCGAGCATCGCGGCCACCGCGATCACCAGGCCCCGCAGGCCGATCGCCTTCCATGAGACGTCCGCGCCGGTGTGTGCCGCCAGGCTCTCCTGTACGACCACGCCGATGAACAGGCCGATGAGTCCGCACAGTACGGCCCAGAGCATGTCGAGGAGCACGGCCAGGTCCCGGCGGGGATGGTCGCCGATCGGGCAGGGCAGGGCGGGTGCCACCGGATGCGCCGCAGCCTTGATGTCACTCACGCGCGTGTCCCCAGGATCGATAGCGTGGAAGCCGGACTGTCCGGAACGGGAGTTCCGTCACCGGCAGGCTTGCCAGCCACCCGCCCCGGACATCGTTCACCCTAACGATGGCTAGGGCGTTCATCATCGGCCCCACCAAGGCGACGCCAACTGGCCCCATTTTGTGGGTGATTCGCGGAGATCGGGCGTTGTGAGGTGGACCTGGGGGCGGCTTGATTGGGGACTGCCGGGCTCGGGGATCGATGACCGGGACTCGCGGGTGTCGCTGGGCGAGTCCCGGTGCTTCGTCAGCGGGAGCAGATCACGGTGACGAGAGTGAAGGACGCGTAGAAGGGGCCTTTCGAGAGGGACGCGAACCATCGGCGGCCGCGTGCTTCGTCGATGTGTCCGTTCTGGATGGCCTGCTGCATGTTGCGACCGAGCCCGAGGGTGTGGTCCGCGTCGTGGAAGTCCAGGAAGACGGGTGTGGTGGCTCGTACTGTCTCGACGACGAAGCCCGCCTGCTCCGCGTGACGGGCGAGGCTGCGGCCGATCGTGGCATGGCGGACCACTTCCGACGTGGTGTAACGCGTGAACGCGCGGCTCGTTTCGAGGTCCTCCGCGTCGATGGCCAGGGTGTCCCAGTCCGGCTCGGCCAGGGCGATCCGTGATCCTGGCCGGGTGGCCAGGTGGAGTTGTGCCAGCACACCAGCCGGCTCGGTGACATGCATGAGAACCCGGTCGATCTTGGCCCGGTCCACCGTGGCGGGTGCGACGGGGAGGGTGTGGGCATCTGCTTCACGGATCTGGACCGCAGGCAGGTCGCTGGTGCGGTGGCGGGCTTCGGCCAGCATCGCCGGGTCGCGGTCCACGCCGATCACTGTGCCGCTCGCGCCGACGCGTTCTGCCAGTGCCGGCAGGTCCGTGCCCGGGCCGCATCCCACGTCGAGCGCGGTCTGGCCCGGCTGGACGTCCAGTAGCTCCATCAGCTCCTGCTTGTAGCCGTGGCCGGCGGCGCTGGTGGCGGCTCGCAGCATGTAAGCAGCCTGGTCAGGTCGGGAAACGCCGAGAGGTGTTGACATGCGGGAAAGTCAAACACGGTAAGGGAGTTGAATGCGCCGCTGTTCGAGGACGGGCTACTTATGTAGTGCCGTTGTTCTTGGCCCTGGTGCGGGCGAGGCGGTAGGACTCAGTGCCGGTCTCGATGAGGGTGGCGTTGAAGGTGAGCCGGTCCACGATGGCCGCGCAGAGCCTCGGGTCGGTGAAGGTTTTGCTCCAGCCTGTGAACGCCTCGTTCGAGGCGAGGGCGATACTGTTCTTTTCCTCCCTTTCCGTCAGAACTTGGAAGAGCATCTCGGCGCCGCGGCGGTCGAGTTCGAGGTAGCCGAGTTCGTCGATCTCCAGGAGGTCGACGCGTCCGTAGCGGGCGATGGTCTTGCCGAGCTGCTTGTCGTGGGCGGCTTCGGCCAGCTCGTTCACCAGGGCGGCGGCGGTGGTGTAGCGGACGCGGTAGCCGGCCATGGCGGCTGCGGTGCCCAGCGCGATCAGCAGGTGTGATTTGCCGGTGCCGGGGTCCTCGATCAGACACAACGGGTAGCCCTTGGCGATCCATTCGCAGGTAGCGAGGCCGTGGATGACCGCCGGGGTGACATTCGGGTTGGCGGTGTAGTCGAACTCCCGCAGAGACTTATCGCGGGGGAAGGGTGCGGCGCGGATGCGGCGTTCGGCCCTGCGACGGTCTCGGTCCTCGCACTCGGCCATCAAAAGCTCGGCGAGGAACCCGGTGTAGGACAGGCCCTTGCGTTCGGCGCGCGCGATGGCGTCAGCGGGCTGGGCCCGCATGGTCGGCAGCCGCACCATTCGGCAGGCGGTGTCGATCGCCGCGTCGGATGCCTGGGCGGTCGGCGTTCCGTGACGAGGTGGTCGCCGCACAGCCATGCCGACCACACCCGGTCCGGCGGGACGTGGCGGCCGGCCTCCAGCTCGTAGAAGGCCGCGTCGATGGAGGACTTCGGCAGCTTGTCAGCGGCGGCCAGGTCGTCGTCGGAGACGTCGTTCACGTACAGCGAGGCAGCGGTCTCCGGCAGCCTCGTAGCGAACGCGGCGGCCTCCTCCACCTTCTGATGGAACGTCATGACGGTCTTGAGATTGAGGCGGGCGGCGTGCTGCAGCAGCGCGGTCTGCAACAGGGCCAGGCGCCGGCCCCGCTGCGCCTCCTCCGACTCCCCGAGGACGGGGGAGGGGTCGCGGATCTCCAGTACGTCGATTTCGAACCCGGCGAGGATCTCGCGCTCGATCGCCTCGGAGAGCCCGAGCTCGGCCAGCCACGGCCCGTAGGTTTCCGAGTCCTGGCCCATCGACGCGACCTCCAGCTCCTGGCCGTCCGCGCCTTTCTGCGGGCGGGGCGAGGCGAGGATGCGCGGGGTCGCGGTGAGGTAGAGCCGGAAGTCTGCGGGGATGCGGGCGTTGTCGTGGATTGCCGCCCACGGCCGCCCGAGATCACCTGCGGTTGAGTGGGCTTCGTCCACGATGGCGAGTGAAAAACCGTCCATGCGCTGGCCGTACAGGCGCTCTCCGCCCGCCAGAGCAGCCTCCAGCGGCCCACGAACCTTCCCCTGACCCATCGGGCTCTCGAAGTCCTCTCGGTCCACGAGGGAGGCGTACGTGGCGAACGCGACCACGGGCCCGTGCCCGGCCCACAGGGCCAGTTGGATCGGGTTGGTGGTGGTGCGCACCCCCCAGCTCGGTCAGCACCGGGTCGTTGTCCAGCGAACACACCGCGACCATGGGGGAGCGATGACCCACCGCCCGCCACGCCTGGGCGGTCTGCACGAGCAGGTCCAGGGTCGGCACGGTCACCAGGATCCGGCTCTCGGGGAAGCACTCCAGCGCGCACGCAGAGGCCATGATCGTCTTCCCGGACCCGGTCGCTGACACGATCGTGCCACGGGCACCCTGAGGGGGCACGGATGACCTTGCAGGGAATCCGACCCACCGACGGAAACTCGACTTCTGCTCGATCTGGTGTTTCTTGAGTGGAATCCTGCTCATCGTCCGTCCTTTTTACCCGTGTCGTACAGCCAGCTGCCTGAAGCATTTCGAGCGTGGTTTCCTCCTGGCCGTGCTTCGCCCAGATCCCTTCGAGCCTGAGCAGGTCGTCTCGATCCTCTCGCACAGCACGAGGCATCCGGACAGGTCGATCAGCACGAGCTCGCCCGCGAACATGCCGCCGGGCCTGTAGCGGCGCCAGAGCCGTTCCAGCCGCGCCCGGCGCTCGTGCAGGTACGTGTCCAGCGCCTGCGGGTAGGTCTCCTGCTCCGCCATGTGCACGGTCCGCAGGGCGACGTCCACGAGATCCCGGGCCGATTCCCTGTTCCACTGCCCGGAGTTGGTGCCGGTCAGGGCCGCGTAGTGCTACTCGCAGACACCGAGGACCTGTTCGATGAGGTCCGCTGACGCCTCGTTGTCCTCATCGTCGCGGGGCGCCAGGGGCTGGCCCTCGGCTTCCCATTCCGGGAGGCCGGCGGGGGCCCGGTCGTCGGCCTCCACCAGGTCCAGGGCGTGTTGGGTGAGGTGTTCCAGGAGCAGGCGGGACAGTGCGCGGGCAGGGTCGCTGGTGTGCGGCTGGATGTCGCCGGCGGCAGTGCCGCTGGGGAAGCCGAACCGGCCGGGGAAGACGATGGCGCGGGTGAAGAAGTCACAGAGGATGCCGAACATCTCCGGGTGCGGCAGTTGAGTGAGCTCCTGAGCGGCCTCCCGGCCAGCATGACCGTGCTGACAAACCGCCGGCAGGCGTCCTCCTCCTGGTGCACCCGGCCCTGCGGCCCGGCCTCGCAGACCTCCACGACCCGGTACAGACCCTGGTCCCCGTAAACGCCGCCGGGCTTCTCGTGCGCTGCGCCTACCTTCGCCACGGCCTCCTGCAACGACCGCGCGTACGTGCAGTGCGTCAGCGTGCGGCCCCCTCGTGCTCCGCAGCGGTCCACTGTGCCACGATCCGATACCGGGTTAGTACCGCAACAACGGTGCTTGCCACGCCTGGTGGCCAGCTTCGTCGTTGATGCGGTTATGGGTGGGGTCCTTACTGATGTCAGGACGTGGGCTGGGGAACTGAGTGCGGTGCATGGGCGGTTCGTGCACCGGTTCAGCCCGGGAGGAGCCGGACTGCACGTCCAGCCCGCCGCTTCCCCAGCTGCTGCGAGAACCACCACGCCAACCTGAACATGAGCGCCGCCCCGACCAGGCACCCCCCGCCCATCGCCGCGTTTTGGCAGACCAGGAAGAAGACGCCGGCACCAATCCCCACCAGACACAGGACTGCCGAGCACACCAGCGACACCAGACGCACCCAGTCGCCCAGCAGCGACCGGATCTCCCCAACCAAGTCGGCCTCGATAATCGGCGGGGTATGCGCCGCCCAGGCGGCAACGCGAGCAGCCCTCCGCTGGCGCACATGCTTCTGCACGGTCCGTGAGGCCTGGGCAAGCGCACCAGCACCACCGAGGCCCGCAGCGGCCAGCGACCCGTTCAGCAAGACCAGCCAATATGCGCCGAACACGCCGCCGGCCACCGTCAGCACGTAGCCGAGGGTATAGGCGCTCATCAACAGCACATCGGCTACGTACACGCGGGCCTGCTTGCGGACCATCTCAAGGTCCATCGTCGTCCTCCAAGGTCAACCGCAGCCAAGAGGCCCTTGGCGCGTTCGACATGGAAGTGTCGAGAACAGCCTCTATTGATGGCTGTGAGCGCTGTGAATTTCGGCGACCCCCGAGGACGAGACGTTGCCACCTGCGTCTTGGCTCGGATGATGCCTCCCATCCCCTGGTGTCCGGGGAGCCTGAGATGGCGTCAGGTCGATAGCGCACTCGGACTGTTTAGCCTGATCTTCAATCCGCTGCTGTCGAACGGGTCTCGTACGCGTTCGCCCGCACGTTGGCTTCGACACCCTTCGAGCTATCAAGAGGCCCTGCTCTCATGCACGGCAGCCACCGCAGTCTCCCGATCGACTGACTTCTCGACGAGATCGGGACGACGGCAGTCGCGTCGCTTCTCGTGATCGCTGGGACGGACAAATGCGCACTGCCATCCAGGCAGACGGTCGGCTTGGTGACGTCCCGAGGCCGCCTCGCGAGTTTGAGCCGGGGTGCCGCGACTGACGAACCTGGCGAAGAGTCGTGTCTTACCGGTTTGAGGCGCGGCCAACGGCCCCCGCTACGTCCTACTTCTCCTCCGGCTCCCAGGCGCGGAGCAGGTCGAGGAGCCCTGCGTCTCCGTCAACGTGCAAGGTGTCGGCCTTGATCCGGTCGTACAGGTAGAGGACCAGCTCACTGGCCGTGCCGTGGACGGAGGCGCCGGCTGTGTCCGAGTCTTCGCCGGTCGCGGCGGTGGGCGCGGGGATGCGGGTGGTGCGTGCGCCGTCGCCGTCGACGGTGAGGCGCCAGGAGCGGCCCTCGGCGGCGTGGAAGTCGAAGGCCGTGGGCGTGTGCGGCCAGGCACTCGGCGTTGCGCAGACGGTGAGCAGGAACTCCTCCACACCGTCGAGTGCCAGCTCGACCGGCAGCGGCTGCGGGGCGCCCCCGGCGAGCTGGGCGTCGTAGGTGTGCACCGCGGTCTCCTGGACCCGGTGCCGGGCGGTGCCGCCGGCGGTCTGCGGTGACTGCGACGCGGGCCACCACGTCCAGCAACCGCTCTCCGGTCCCGCCGTGCGCAGGGCGCCCAGCAGAAGCTGCGTCGACGCGTCCAGCCAGGCCAGCAGGGCCTCACGCTCCTGCGGCACTTCCAGCGCGGCGCGCGCGGCGACGGCCTCGGCCGGGGGAGCGTCGGCAGGCCCCGCGCCGACGATGGCGGCCCAGAAACGGTCTCCCCCACCCAGGTGCTTCACCAGATCGAACAGCGTCCACCCGGGGCAGGTCGGCACCTGCGCGTCGAGACCGGGCGCGGCGGCGACCACGGCGCGGAAGGCGGTCGACCGTTCATCGATCAGTCGCAACAGGTCAGGGAACTCAAGATTCTTTTCCATGCCGGATGTCTATCACCGTGCTCCGGTGATCGGACAGCGATTTTCACAGTCGCCGCCGGTTGGCCATTGCGGACGTCCTCGCCTCCCACCGCTCGGGTGACGAGCTGCGCACTGCGGCGAGGACACTGGTGGTGGCGGTACGCCAGGCGTCAACAGCCACTGAGGAAAGCAGTGCGTTTCCGGTGGAGTCGCGGCACGGCCCAAGCCTCACAACGTGGGGCTGCTGGTCCAAAGCCATCGACGGGGAAACGCGGGTAAGCAGAAGGCCGGCCCCGGTGCTGGGGCCGGCCGGGTCAGGTCAGTCATAGATATCTCCGGCATCGCGGGCTCTCTTTCAGTCATCCGGTCTCTTCTCCGCCATTGCCAGGTGCGGCACGGCGTGGTGTTGCCCGTGCTGGTGGGTGACAACTCCCCGTACTCGTCACCCACCAGCACAGTTCGCAGGCCACGCCGTACAGGAGCGTGACCGATGTGAAGGACCGGGGCAGTCGGCCCCCTGCCAACCCCCACATGTTGCGTTGATGCCCACCGGTCCTCGCTGATCGCCTGCTCACAGTCGGGCGCGCACGACAACCCCCCTTAGCGGTCGTGCGCACGCCCCGGGCAGGGCCGGTGCATGCCGACTCAGCCACCATGACCTGGCTGAGCGGTGATCAGGTAGGCGACCTCCCAACGGTCGTTCCCCGCAGTGTCCCTCAGACCCGCTGCCTGGGTAAGGAAATGGAGCGCAGCGGGCCAGCGTCAGCAGTTCACACTGCCGTGGGGCTGCCAGCCCTTGGTGTCCCCCCGAGCGAACTGGCCTCCTTGATGACGGACAAGGGCAGCCACAGCAACCGGAACCACCAGCCAGGTCAGTGCCTGGACGCTCAGGTTGGTCACAGCCACCACCATGTTGGCCGACATCGCTCCGAGTCCGGCGAGCGCGGCCGTGGCGACAAGCTGACGCCTCATCGCCGAACCGCTACGGGCACGGGGCACCGGTGTGCTGCCCCTCCAGTCACGGCCGTGCTCGGTCTCCTCCGGGCTGGTCACGTCGCCCGCAGTATCCGGCATGTTGTCGTTGGAGCCGTCTTCAGGAGGAGGGCCGCCTGAAGAGTCAGCTTGAGAGGCTGCCAGCGCATCACGCACGCGTGCATCCCTCTCTCGAATCTGCTCCAGGAGCAGTGTGTGCAGGTCCGACATGGTTCTCCCTGGGTTCCGAGTGTTTCTGCGTCGGGGCCGGCCAGGCCCCGTTAAGGGATCACGATCCGCGGCGTGCAGCGGCTCTCGCACACCGCGGGACGTGATCCCGAAGCGGGAACTGGAAGGTCATACCTGCGGGTCGAGCAGTTCCTTGATCTCGGGCTGCCTGAGGGCCGCGCGGGCGCGGGTCAGATAGCCGTGCACCTTGGCGACAGGCAGGCCGAGTATTTCGGCGATGTCCGGTGCGGCGAGGTCGTCGACATAATGGAGCACGTAGCAGGCGTACTGATCGGGTGTCAGCACCTTGCGTACCGCGGCGAGGGTCTCCTCGAATTCGACGGACGCTCCGAGGTTGACGAATACGGCCCGTTCCGGCACCTCCTCATCGCTGAGGCGGTACTGCTCCCGCAGATGGGCGTTGATCAGGTGGTAGAGGATGCCGGCGGCGTACGCCTGCTCGTTCGTGGCGATGGTGACGCCCTTGGCGAGGGCCTCGCCCAGGAGCTTGTAGGCCTCCTGCCCGAGCTCGACGGCCTTGTCGAGGTCATCGAGTCGTCGTGCCGCAACAACGGTCAGGTGCTCGACGAAGGCGCCGGCGGTTTCCTCCTCTCCCCACTTGTAGGGCGCTGGGCCGCTTTTCGTCGGCACCCTCACGCGTGAACCAGGCATATCGCCCGGCTCGGTGCGTTGCGCTGCCATGGGCGGTTCCTTTCAAAACGTCGTGCGAGGTGAACCCGCGCTAGTAGCGACAGCACCAAGGACCGGGACCCCGGGTGAAGCACCAACACCTTCCAGCGACACCGCCGCTGCCCTGGCACCTAGGTAGTGCGACCCAGCGCCGGTTTCGTCGCCGCCTGGAACAAAATTTTTTGAAGGACCGCCAAGAGCATCCCGTCAAGCGGTGGCCCAGACGCGAATGCATCAGGAATCGGCACGTCAACAGCCTGGATGGGCAACGCAGTTGAGCCGCACGGCACCAGTCGCCCCTCAAGTGACGTACAGCACACGGCAGTTCCCAAGATTGTTTGCCGGAAGTTCCCTGTGCCACGTCTGGAGATGACAGAGCCTTCTCCCATCCCGCCAAGGAGCCCGCCCATGACACCCGCCGTCCCGACCGACGCCACCGAGCTGTGCACGCGCCCCCTCCTCATGCCGACCACCGGGCTTCACGGCCCCAGCCCGACGTGCCATCAAGATGGCAGGCCAGTCCTTGACGAAAAGATCGAGCTCAGCCGTATTGGCATGGGTCTGCCCGACGTGACCCTCAAGGAGTGGTTGACCTTCGGTCTGTACAGCCTCGCCGATGACGACACACGGGAAGACGAGCTGCTCCGTCCCATGTTCGTGATTTTCGTGCGGTACCTGGACCGCTTCGCCAAGATCATCACCCGGCACTCGCTCCGGCCAGGTCCGCAGCCCCGGGAGGCGCTTGTAGCCGCGCTCGCCGCGCGCTGCGCCGTCATCGACGGCGACACCGGGGCAGTCGACATGTTCAGCCGGAACTGGCTGGGTCTGTCCCGGCCGGAGCTGTGGCGGGAAGCCGTGGAGATGGCTCTGCTCGGTGACTGGGTCCAGGTGCTCGGCCGCGGCTGCGCGGACAACCCCTTCATCCTGGACCTGCTACGCAGACACACCGATGCTGAGCACCGAGCGCTGCTGCCTTTGTGGGAACGCCGAGTACGGGGCAAGCGCACCGCGCTACTCAGCCAGCCGGTGGGGACTGCATGGACGGTTGAGGATCTGCTGGTCGAGCACCGAACCCCCGAGTCCGAGGTTCTGGCCGCCGAGCTGGCCGACAGCCGACTGGGTGCCGTCCTCCGCAGCCTTGAGCCAGACGAGGCTTCAACGGCCCGGGCCTGGGCCACAACGGCGCAGACCTGGGACCAGGCGGCGCTCGCCACTGGCTGCCCACCAGCTTACGGAGAGCGCGTCCGCCGCAAACTCAAGCGGCTCGGAGCCCGGCACACGGCTCGCGTTACGACTGTCTCCCAGGTGGTGGGCAAGTGACTGTGATCAACGCCGCCCTGCCCGAATTCCTCGGCAGCCTGGCCGCCGGCATCCTCCTTGCCGCCGGCGCACACCTCCGCCGCCTACGCCTCCTGCACGAAGAGAGCAAACGACTGCGCAAGCGCGTCGACAAGATGGCGCAACACTGACGGTAGGTGGCCTGGCCCTTCCCTCCATTAGAGAGCCTGAACCCTGTGAGCACGGCCGGGCTCACGCCGTGAGGCGGCACCGTGGTTTCAGAGCCGCGGTGCCGCCCGGGCCTACGCTCAAGGAGTTCTGGCACGGGCACTGAGGCTGCGCGCCGCCACCAATTCCTCGGCGGGCAGAACGCGGCGCCCAAGAACGATTTCCTCCTGCCGCTGCCGTAGCGCCGTTTCGGAGATCACCCTGCTTCGGCTCAGCGTCCACACATCCTGGCCAGTGGGATGGCGAGCACGGTCGAGGTAGAACCCCTCAACCAGAGACCCCCGAGTGCCGGGGAGGGAGCCCCGGTTCACCGGAACGACCGGGCCGCGGCTGTTGGGGCGTCGGGCGCCGCCGGTGCGCCGGTCTTCTGCCCGCTCCCAGGCCTGTGCCCATTCCCTGAGGGCGATGCCGCGCACCCCGCAAGCCCGAGCGAAGTGGAGGACAAAGTCCCGGGTGGGTCGCTTGGTCTGCTCGGTGAGCACCCGCCAGACCGTGGAGTGCGACAGCTTGCCACCACTGAGGTCCTCCAGCTCCTGGTAGGAGCGACAGCCCGCCTTGCGGTACTGATCGATCATGGCAAGCAGCAAGTCGGCGAAGTCCCGCACGTAGGCGATGTGCCTGGGCTTCTCCTTCAGCGGCTCAGCCTCCTGGATCTGCCGGTAGCGCGCTCGGCGCCACAGCCGATCGGCCTCGGCCAGATTCGCATCGCACGCGGCGGCATACGCCAGCACCACCTTGCGCCTCGGAACCCCCCTGGCCCCGGAGGCGGCACGCAACAGCGTGTCTGCGCTGCACTTGGCCGATTCCTCCGCGGGGAGCGAAGCCCAGCGGACCCTCTCCGTACGGCGGGCCAGCTGGGTGTAGTTCAGCCCAGCGGCTTCGCGCTGACTGCGCAGCCAGCGCGCCAGCGCGAAGAGCGCCTTGTCGCACGGGGCTATCGGGTTCTCCCGTCGTCCCATCGTCAGCTCCCCGACAGTGCGGCCGACTGGACGCAGCGCAACTTATGGGCGAGCTTCACTCCGGTAGCGGCAGCCTCGGTCAGCAGGACGGTGACGGACAGGCTGGGCAAGCCGGCCAGCGCCAGGATCGTGGCCAGGATCAGCACGATGACGACGATCGTCGTCTCGGGGGCGGTCAGCGGGGCGGGCCCGGACTGCACACACGCCGCGCGAACGGGACGGCTGGGCATGGTTCCTCCATCGGTTGTGGCTCCAACTGGCGTGCACCCAGGGGCGGTTGGCGTCGCCCGTGCGAGTGGCACTCATCAGATGTTGTCGCACCATCAGCCGCCCACGACGTACCAGCACCGCACAGGCCCCGATAGCGAGCACCCGCGTCTCAAGCTGGGCACGCTCCTTTCACTCCGAGGGGAAAGCATCGCTGCAGATCAGAACCTTGATCCAGAAATGAATGCGCAGGAGCGTCCCAAACACAGTTGAGCCACCCGCTCAAGGCCGTGATTCTGGGCACAGCCTTGTTCGCGTGCACACGCGCACAGGTACGGATACTCCCGCCGGTCTGTGGCTCCAACCTCGACATACGGGACAATCGCGGCGGCCGCGTTGGCGCGAGGGCCCCCGCAACGCATTTCGGCAGGCTCGACATGCCGAAACCAAAGTGGCCCGGAGGCTTCGCCCTCCGGGCCACTGTCGTCCTGCCTGCCTCAACGCCCTCCCCGCCGCCGAACCGACGATCTGGCGCAAGTTGTTGAGCTGCCCTTGCCGAAAACCTCATCCGCTGTGGTGAGAGCTGGTGCGGGGGGTATGCGGGGTCTCGGCCGCGGGATCTCGAATTGCTCCTCTCACGCCGCTGGTGATCGTCCCGGCATGATGGTCGATCGTGCTGCTGCGACTGGCTTACCTGACCGTGACGAACGCGTTCGCCATGCTGCGTCTGCTGCCGATGAGCGACGGAGACAAGGACGTAGAGATCCTCGCCCTGCGCCATCAGATCACGGTGCTGCAGCACCAACTCGGGAACGAGAGAGCGCGGTTCACCCCGGGCGACCGTGCGTTCCTGGCGGCATTGCCGCACCGCCTGACGTCGGAGGCGCTGCACAGGGTGCGACTGGTGGTGCGCCCGGACACGGTGCTGCGCTGACACCGGGACCTTCTCGCACGCCGCCACGCTGCCGCTTCCCGGCCGAAGCCCTCGGGAAGACCGCGGACCGTGCGCTCTATCCGCTCCCTGGTTCTGCGGCTTGCCCACGAGAATCCGAGCTGGGGATACCGTCGCATCCACGGCGAACTGCTTGTTCTCGGGATCAAGGTGGCCGCATCCACCGTCTGGGAAATCCTGAAGGATGCCGGGATCGACCCGGCGCCCGAACGGGCCTCCAGCACGTGGGCGGACTTTCTGCGCTCCCAGGCCGACGCCCTGTTGGCGTGCGACTTCCTGGAGACGTCACCTTGTCCGGAGTGCTCCTCTACGTGTTCGCGGTGATCGAGCACGCCGGCCGGCGGATCCGGATTCTCGGTGCCACCGCGCACCCGACCGGATCCTGGGTGACACAGACCGCGAGGAACCTCGTCATGGATCTCGAAGACGCCGGTTGCCGGGCGAGATTCATCATCCGGGACCGCGACGGGAAGTACCCCGCCCTGTTCGACACCGTCCTCAAGGACGCGGGGATCGAGGTCGTGCTCAGCGGCGTGCGGACGCCGCGCATGAACTCGATCACGCAACGGTGGGGGCAGACCTGCCGACGCGAGCTGCTGGACCGCACCTTGATCTGGAACCAGCGCCACCTGCTGCACTCGCTGCGGGAGTTCGAAGACTTCTACAACTCCCACCGGCCCCATCAGGGCATCGCCAACACCCGCCCGCTGCAACCGTTGCCGGTGCCGATCACCGATCCGGACGTCATAGACCGCCTCGACATACGACGACGCGATCGCCTCGGCGGCAGCCTCCATCAGTACCAGAATACGGCCTGACCTGCACGGACGAGATTTCCGGCAAAGGCAAGGTTGATGTGCACGATGTCGTCGCACACGAACCTCAACACGACGCACTCCGGCCGTGGCCACCGCGAACGCCGCCAACCCCCGAGTACGTACTCAAGCTGAGCGTCGCCCAACAGCCCGGGACGGGATGACCGACCCGGCCGTGCACACTTTCTCTACTGAGGCCGAAAGCCTGGTTGTCATGAGCGGGCGGGAGTCAGCCCGGGTCAGCTGATGGCGCGGATGGTGCTCCAGCCTCCTCTGCCGATGACGGTCGCGGTGCCGTGGCTGGGGGTACTGTCGGCATTCTTTCCGCCCGCGTAGTACAGGAGCTTGCCGTCCTGGGTGGTGGCCCACAGGCTGGGGCTGCCGGTAGCGGCGGCGTCGGCCGTGCCGGTGACCAGGGGCCGCCAGGAGGTGCCCCAGCCGCCGGCGCCGAAGACGCTGCGGTCACCGAAGCGCCCGTCGGCGTGGCCGGGGTAGAAAAGCAGCTGGTGGGTGCTGGTGTTGCGGGCGAGCAGGTCGGGGATGCCATCGCCGTTGACGTCCCCGAGCGAGGAGAGTGTGTAGGGGGACCAGCCGCCGCCGAGCAGTACGGGGTCCTTCACGAAGGGCCGATGGTCGGGGTCGCCTGCGTAGAAGTAAAGCTGGTCGCCCTGGCGGATCATGAGGTCTGGGATCCGGTCGCCGGTCATGTCGCCCGTGGCCACCACCTGCGCCTCGGTGGGGAGGCCGGTGCGGATGGTGATCGGGGAGCCGAGGGTGCCGTCACCCTGGTTCGGGTAGACGCGCAAGGTGGTGCCGATGCGGGCGACGACGTCCTCGTGCCCGTTGCCGGTGAAGTCGCCGCGGTGCGCGATCGATGCACCGCTCCAGCCGCCGGTGCCGATGACCTTCATGTCGCCGAGCTGGCCGTTGCCGAGCCCGGGGTATAGCCGCAGCTGCCCCTTATCGTCGATGGCCAGCATGTCGGGGTGGCCGCTGCCTGTGAGGTCGCCCGGTACGCCGATCCCTTGCCGGGTCCAGTCGCCGATGTCGTCGACACGGGTGTTGCTGGCGCTGGTGCGGGTCTCTGTCGGGTCAGTGCCCAGGCATCCACCCTGCCAGGAGCGGGAGTTGACGGAGACAACCTCGTAGCCGCCGTTCTTGGTGCGCAGGGCCGGGCCTCCGGCGTCTCCCTGGCACAGGGTGGCCTTGGTGGATCCGTTGAGCTGCATGCTGGTTGCGTCGACGGCGCTGAGGGTGAACGTGGCCTGGTGGAGCTTGTCGGGGACCCAGCTGTCGGCGGTCCGTCCGAATCCGAGCGCACTGATCTGCTCGCCTGTCTTCGGAGCGCTGGTGGCAAGAGGCAGGGGGGTGACGCCCTGGACGCGGCGGGCGAGTTTGACCAACACCACGTTCCGGTCCTGGCGCGGCACGAGCCAGGTCGCCGCCAGGGTGGCGCCCCCCTTCTGCGTCAGGTCGGAACCTCCCACGGTGACGGTGGTCTTCCGCTTCGGCGCCCCGGCCGTGAGCTTGGCCTCACCAGTCCCGTCGGTGAAGCAGCTCTTCGCGGTCAGCACCCACTGCGCCCCGACCAGCACTCCGGAGCAGGCCCGCTGGGTGTCGCCGATCTTCAGCTGGGCCATCGCCGCGTACGCGGCATCTGTGGCCTTCTCACCGACGACAGCACCGGCCGGAGCCGCGGTGACCAGACTGGCGGCGAGCGCCGCGGTTATGAGCCCGGCGGCGCCGACGGTGCGGGCGGGAGTGAAGGGCATATCAAGGCTTCCTTGGGCGAGAGTGAAAGTAGCGGCATAAGGGAACAAGGGCACAGTCGCTAGTCCGTAGAACCGTGCGGGGCTGGGCTACTTGGCGGTGCGGATTTCGACGAGGGTGTGGTTGCGGCCCTCGGGGTCGGTGGTCTCGCCGATGCCCCGGAAGTCGTTCTTGCCTATGTCGTAAGACTTGGTCTTGTCATCGACCGTCATGTTGATGTGCGCCGTATGGTCGGTGGTCTGCACACCGGCGACGGCCGGGGCTTCCAGGCTGAGGTAGCCGTTGTCGCCGATGGTTCGGAAGCAGAAGTCGTCTTGATCACGGCCGATGAACTGCATGAGGTTCGGGGCGCTTCCGCATTCAGCCAGCACGATGTGCCCGTCCCCGCGCTTGAGTTTGAGGTTCTTCTCCTTGAGGATCTTCGCGGCATCCGGGTAGTCGAAGGTTTCCACCGTCGAGGGCATCGCCGTATCGGCAGTCTTCCCGGAACCGGCGGACTCGTCGGTGTCGAGGTCTGCCGCGACGGCTATCCCCGCGACCAGCAGGCTGGCGCTCGCCACAGCCGGAATCATCCACCGCCATCGCACACGCATCACAAACGACCCTCTCTAGATTTATTGGGAGTTCAGGAAAACACCGCCAACCGGGCAAGGAGACGTCAGGCTCCGAGCCCAGGCCGAGGCGGCGTCACACTCCAGAAGTAGCACGAGGATTTGGAGTCCAACCGGTTAACTCGCTGTGATCAACATCAACCCGTACCCGGTTACCGCCAGTTCGGCCGCTCCTTGCGGGACCAAAGACCCTGCATCAAAGGTGCAGGTCAAAGCGACTCCAGCCCGTCACCCCCCACCCTTGAGCGGGTGCCACACGGGCCTTTGGTCCTTTATTTACCTGTGACTTAGACGTGATGGTGTTTCGAGGTTGACGCTCAGGCAGTCCTGACTGAACTCCCGTTCCTTACCGTCTCGTTTAGGATGGTGACACCCCATCATGAAATGGTCCAAGCGGCCTCGCTACGCCGTGTCTGGCATACGAGGTAAGCGCGCGTCACTGGTCGCGCTCGGCATGTCGGCAGTCGTGTTCTCCACCACGGCGGCACAGGCCGCACCGGCGGAGCCGGGCTATACCCCGCCTGCGGGCAGTCGTGCGCAAGCGGTGGATGAGTGGCTGGCGGGCGGGAAGGGGGTGAAACGCGAAGCAGCCAAGGCCCTGTTGGGCAGTGACGAAGAGTTGCGGAAGTTCTTCGCCACAGGCCTTCGCCGCGCTTCGGTGGAGGATGCGCGGGTGACGATCCTGAAGATGATGCCCACTGCCGGGAAGGGGGTGTCCGAGGCTGCACGGAAGGCTCTGTCGGGTTCCCCTCAGGACGTACTGGACTTCGTGAAGTCCGGCTTTGATAAGCCTCTGCAGGACGACCGCAGGATCGCGGTCTTGAGGGCGATGAGCGAGGGTGGCCGAGGGGTCAACCGCGAAGGCAAGAAGGCGCTGAACGACGGCAGTCCGGAGGCATTGGACGCGTTCTTGCAAAGCGGCTGGTCTGAGGCCGCCTTCGAGGACAACCGAATCAGAGTCCTGCAGTTGATGGAAACGGGAGGTCCCGCACTGAGGGAAGCTGGGAAGCGCGCCATGAACGGCACGCCTCAGGACCTTGTCGCTTTCCTGGAAAACGGTCAGTATCTGGCACAGGCGCGTGACCAGGAGCTGATGACCGTAACTCAGCTGGCCAAGGCCGCGACGGAGGCTGGTAAGGAGGCCAAGGCCGCGACTGAGCAGGCCAAGGAGGCCGCGTCCCGGGCTGATGTGGCCGCCGACCTGGCGAAGAAGGCAGCGGAGAAAGCGGCCAAGGAGACCACTGAGGCCGAGGGGGATGCCGACAAGGCCGGTGAGGCGGCGAGCCGAGCGGCACAGGCCGCCGAAGGAGCAGCGGGAGCGGCACGGGCCGCGGTAGACGCATCCAACACCGCGGTCGCCGCAGCCCGGACCGCGGCGAGGGCCGCCTCGAACGCGGCGTCCGCGGCTGCAGCGGCGGGCCAAGCAGCGGCCCGGGCCTACAACGCGGCGAACGCGGCGATCGGAGACCGGAACAAGGCCGCCGATGCCCGCAAAGCAGCCCAACTAGCGCGGGAGGCAGCCGCCGGGGCCAAGGATGCCGCCGCAGCCGCGAGTCACGCGGCGGACGCGAGTGCTGCTGCCGGGGATTCGGCCGCAGCAGCCGCACGGGCGGGGCAGAACGCCGCCGCGGCCGCCGCCGCGTCCGCCAGCGCCAGTGAGCAGTCCGGGGTTGCTGCGAGCGAGGCCAAGCGCGCTCGTGAAGCAGCCGCGACCGCTCGTACTGCAGCGGGCCAGGCCACCCGGGCCGCGAGTCGTGCGCAAAACCTGGCCGCCCAGGCCGCCAGCGCCGCGCGCGCAGCCCATCAATACGCCAACTCCTCGGCCGGCCACGCCCAGCAGGCAGCCGAGGCCGCCGACGAGGCGGCCGACCATGCGGGCGAGGCCGACACGGAGGCCAAGAAGGCCACCGCCCACGCGGAGGCGGCGCTGAAGGCCGCCGAGGCCGCTGCCAAGGCCACCACCGAAGCCACTACCGTCAGCAAGGTCGCCCGAGAGGCCGAGCAGTACCGGCTCGAACAGGACGAAGCCGCCGCAACCGCAGACGCCAAACAGCTCACGGCCCTCGGCCAGGAAATCGGCCAGGCCAAGGACCGCGCGCAGACCCAGGGTGCCCGGATGAGCGAGGAGACCAAGAAGCTCCTGGCCGACGCGACAGAGAAGGCGGCGAGCGACAAGACAGCAGGGGTGGCTCTGGCGCGCCGGGCCGCGCTCAACCTGCTCGGCAGCGACGGGCCCTGGACCCAGAAGGCCGCGGGCAACGCCCTGTCCGGTACGAACACGGACACGCTCGCCTGGCTCAGCTCCGGGCGCCTTGCGGCAGAGCAGGAGGACGACCGCGAAACCGTCGTCCACCTCGCCACCATCGGCGCCGCCAAGACCGCGGCCGCGGCCGAGAAGGCCCTCACGGACGGCCCCCGGGCGGTCGAGGAGTTCCTGACCACTGGCATGTTCGAAGGCCAGCGAGACGAATACCGCATCCAGGTCCTACGCGTCATGGAAGGCGCCGGCAAGGGTGTGCGGGAAGCAGGGAAGAAGGCACTCAACGACGGTTCGGCCAAGGCCCTGTACACCTTTCTCACCACCGAGTACCCGCGCGTCCTGGCCGACGACAACAAGGTGGAAACCCTCCGCATCCTGGAAAAGGGCGGACCGTATGTGAAGGCCGCCGCCCGCATCGCCATGGCTGGACCGGACTGGATGAGGAACGTCTTCGTCACCCGGATCCAGTACAAGGCCGCCCAGGCCGACCAGGACACCTACACCCACGAAGCAGCCATCAGCACCCAGATCAGCATCGCGGCCCGCACCACTGCCGAGGCATACGAGAACGCCAACACTGCAGCCGAGGCAGCGGCCTTTGCCCGCGGCCGGGCCGAGGACGCCAAACAGTACGAGGCCGCTGCCAAGAAGTCCGCCGCGGACGCCCAGGGCCACGCTCTGCGAGCCAAGGAAAGCGCGCAGGCTGCCGACAGGTCGGCCGCCGAAGCAGCCGCCTCCGCGAAACTCGCCAAGGACGCCGCAGCAACCGCACAGAAAGCCAGCAGGGCAGCCAACTACTCGGCAGCCCAGGCCACCAACTCCGCCGCCCAGGCCAGCAATTACGCCGACTCCGCCGCAGCCTCAGCGGCCACGGCACGCCAGGCCGCCCTGGATGCAGGCAAGGACGCGGCCGAAGCCAGCCGTGCCGCTCAGCAGGCACTTGCCTCCGCCACCGAGAAGCGCAACCAGGAACAGCGCACCGCGGCCGAAGCCGCCCGGAAGAAGGCGGAAGAGAACGCCAAGATTAACTACAAGCCACAGGACGACCCCAAGAACGACCACTCCTCGCAATTCCCCTCACACAGTGACGCAGGAATACCCAGTGGCGTACGCAACGTCGTCGGGTTCTTCAGCTATCGAGGAGCACTTGACGCTGCGGCCCTCTCGTTGATCGGGCGGACCGACGAAGCGAAGGAGTCCTTCAAGGGCTTCATCGGCCCATACATCACAGGCAAGGGGTTCGGGTACGCGATCAGCGGCGGCCAGAAAGTAGGACTCGTCGTAGGACCGGGCGGAGCTATGGCAGCCAGGGTCTTCGGCTCGCCCGTCGCGTTCGGTTGCACCATCGTCGACTATCTGCTCCCCGCCGGCGGGCCTGTACGCTACCTCGAACCCGGCCCGCTCGACCAGCGGCCCAAGCCCCCCATCATCTGAAACCCAACGCCATGAAACCCATGAACCCCTGGCTCAACTCAACCAAATCTGGAAGGGCCACCAAAAGAGTCATAAACGCGGCCAGTCCAATCATCTTTGACTGGCGGTCACTGTTCCTCGCCTGTATTGGGGTACTGGGAGGGTTCGGAACTTCCGTAAGCCCAATATCCGGTCTCGGAATCGGCGGGCGACTGGTGGCGGCAGGGATAGGCGTAGCCTCTCTCGCACTGGCCATCGCGTGCTACAAATACATGAAGAACTCGAACAAGTGGAACTGGTAGGCACAAGGAACTAGTTAAAGCCTCGCGGCTTTCTCCCTATTGGTTCTGGTCATCCCTTCGGGGCGGCCAGGACCAATAGGCTTTCACGAGCAACTTCCTTCAGCCAGCCGTTCAAACAGCCCCGGCATCAAAGCCGACGACGGTCGCGAGGACGGCGTCGGCTGACGTCGACAACCCCACTCCGCCTGCCTGACACTCCAGGCCCGACACCAGGACACGCCTCCCCCAACAGGACATCCGCACGCCGCGGCATCCAGGTCTCAACCAGAAAAGCCGACGCGGCAGACTCAGCGCGGAGCAGCTCGCACAGCTCGCCGAACTCGCGACGCTGTGGGGCGGGCTAGGGCCTGTCGTCAAATGGTGATCTTGAGTGGTGGATCACGGTCGGGTGATTCGTCGCCATGAACTGTCCGATGCCGAGTGGGAGTTCGTCCGTCCGCTGCTGCCGGTATCGTCCCGGGGCCGCAAGCGGTTGGACGACCGAAGGGTCCTCAACGGGATCGTGTGGAAGTTCCGCACCGGGGTGGCCTGGCGGGATGTGCCCGAGCGGTACGGGTCGTGGGCCACGCTGCACACCCGGTTCCGCCGGTGGGCCAGGGACGGCACCTTCGAGCGGATGCTCCGGGTCGCGCAGGCGAAGGCGGACGCGATCGGCGACATCGACTGGCTGGTGTCGGTCGACTCCACCGTCGTGCGTGCCCACCAGCATGCCGCCGGAGCGCGAAAAGGGGGCTCTGCCTTCCGGCGCTCGGACGCTCGCGCGGCGGCCTGACCAGCAAGATCCACCTGGCCTGCGACGGGCTCGGCCGCCCGCTCGCCTTTACTCTCACGGGCGGGAACACCAACGACTGCACCCAGTTCACCGCCGTGATGGAGGCGATACGGGTGCCCCGGACCGGCCCGGGGCGCCCCCGGGTGCGGCCCGCCCATCTGCTGGGCGACAAGGGCTACAGCTCCAAGGCGATCCGGGCCTGGCTGCGTCGCCACGGCATCGGCCACACCATCCCCGAACGGGCCGACCCGGTCCGCAACCGGGCCCGGCGCGGCAGCCGGGGCGGACGCCCGCCCCGCTTCGACAAAGACCCCTACAAACAACGCAACGTCGCGGAACGGTGCTTCAACCGCCTCAAGCAATGGCGCGGCATCGCCACCCGCCACGACAAGGTCCTCAACCGCCTTTCACGGACACGTCCGGCGCGCGCGTACGCGGCAGCTCCCCGAACAAACCCTCCGGCGTAGCCGGCGCGCAAAACTCCTTCACACGGCGACGAAAACGAGGTCGACCCTGCTCACCATTCACCCAACGACCTCCCAGTTCCGCTGCGGCTGAGCCTCCCCTTACGGCAACCTTCGCCACATGCTCCAGATGCAGGATGGACCCGTCGGAGAGGTCTCGGGTAGCATGCACTCTGGAAATTCACATCAGCTCCACTGGAAGAGTGGAACCGATATTCCAAGCAGAATTTACCGCCCCGCTTCCAAAAACTGACGGAAGAAATATTGGCGCGCAAGACTGAAGGAGCTAGGCGGATGACCTCCCGTGCATTGGAAGCCGTGGAGGAGTTGATCAGCCTTGTTCATGCGAATGAGGACGAAGCCAACCACCTTGGCGTCTGTGATTTTCGCCTGATCGATGCAGCGGAACAGGCTATGGGGGTGCGATTTCCTCCGTCGTATCGACGCTTCATCGAAGAGTTCGGTTCGCTGGACATTGCGGCTGAGGATTTTCTGGGCGTATACAAGACGCCGATGGGTGGCGACACGCTCTGGGGAAGTTCTCACGAGACCCTTAACGCCAGGAATGTTGGAATGGCGCATGAGTTGATCGCGATCCAGCAGGATGGAATGGGAGGCATCTATGTCCTGGATTCCTCCCGTCCCGATGACCGCGGAGAGTACCCAGTGATGATCTGGGAAGTCTGGCGAAGTACGGATGCACCGATGGAGATTCAGGGAGATTCCTTCGGTGAGTTCGCGCTAAGAGCGTGTCTCATGTGGCGATTTTTGCGAGCTTCTTGTAGCAGGTCAGGGCAGCTGCGAGGCCGAGGAAGGCGAGGAAGTGGGAGCCCTTTCGT
>NZ_JBSFIE010000036.1:0-75216 GCF_053597395.1 Streptomyces sp. NPDC001415 | reverse complement strand
TGTCCCCCCCACCTTTCCCCCACCCCCCCTCTCTTCCGTTGTGGGCTTGGGGCGGGGCCAGTCGGCCCCGCCGCTTCATTGTGTGCGCCTGTCCGGCTACGCGGCGGCCGCGGTGCGGCAGCGGCCGGCCGCCGCGCCCGCGATGCGGCCGAGTGCCTCGTCCTTGCCGCAGGGGTGGGCGCCGAGCGCCGTCTGGCGGGCGACGATCGCGCGCTCGGCGCGCATCAGGCGCCAGCCGCGGCGCAGCAGGAACGCCACCGACTTGCGGCCCTCCTTCAGGTCGCGCAACAGCCTGCGGCGGAAGGTCGTCGAGGGCCGGCCGCGCAGGCAGATCGCGTCCGCGAGCACCCCGAGCTCCTGGCAGCGGCCCACGATGTCGGCGGCGAAGATGCCTTCCGCGATGAACAGCGGGGTGCGGTCGATGCCGAGCGCGGTGGTGCCGGTGATGGAACTCGTCGCGATCGAGTAGACCGGCACGGCGGTACGTCCCGTGCGGCACAGCTCGGTGATGGCGCGGACCGCGGCTTCCGCGTCCCAGGACAGCGGGGAGTCCCAGTCGATGTCCGCACTGCCCGCCACCAGCGGCAGGGTCGGGTCGTCACCTTCTTTGTAGAAGTCGTCGAGGCGCAGCACGGGCAGGTCCGTGCGGGCGGCGAGGGACGACTTGCCGGAGCCGGAGGGCCCCGACAGCAGGACGACGCGCGTCGGAATGGCAGATGAACTCACGGGACACCAGTGTGGGCCATGCACCCGGGAGTGGTACCCCTCGGGGAGGCCGTTGGTATCGAGCATCACATCTCAACTACGCTTCGTGATCGCGTGATTACGCGTCTCCCGTACGAGAGTGAGTGGAATCCATGGGACATCACGAGGCCCACGAACCCGCCAGGGCCCTGCGCCACAGGACGCTGCTGAGGGCCGGGCTGACCGTCACCGCGGTCGGCGCGGCTCTGGCCGGAGCGGGTTCGCCGGCGCAAGCCGCGCCCGTGGCCCCGGCTTCCACGGTGGGCCAGAACCTTATGTCCCCCGACCTCCCGGCGGCCGCGCAGGGTGTCACCGGTGCGACCGGCTACGCGATCGCGCCCGCGAAGACGCTGCGGCTCGACCCGCTGGCCAACACCGGGGTCGACCCGCTGAACAACGGCGTCGGCACCCAGGTCGGCGACTTCAAGCCCGTCTCGACGGCGATGGCGACGAGCCCGCTGACGAGCGGCGGCGCACTCAACGACCTCCCCGTCGCCGGCCGGGCCGCGGGGCTGCTGCCCGGCTGAGCTGGCGCGGTCGTGCCCGCGAGTCGGCATGCCTGAGGCCCCCGCCAGTTCAACTGGCGGGGGCCTCAAGGGAGTTGGCTCAGTACGCGGAGCCCGACGCGCCCAGCGAGCCCGTCGGGTGCCAGACCGTCTTGGTCTCCAGGAACGCGGTGAGGCGGTCGGTGCCCGGGTCCGCGGTGAAGTCCACGGCCTTGGGGCGCACGACGCGCTTGAGGTTGTCCGCCGCCGCGATCTCCAGGTCGCGCGCCAGCTCGGCACCGGCGCCCGTCAGGTCGATGGCGTTGACGTCCTGGTGCGCGGCCAGCGGCACCGCGATCTCCGCCGTCTTCCCGGACAGGACGTTGACCACGCCGCCCGGCAGGTCGGAGGTGGCGAGCACCTCGCCGAGCGAGAGCGCCGGCAGGGGCGCCTTCTCGGAGGCGATCACGATCACGGTGTTGCCCGTCGCGATGACGGGTGCGATGACCGAGACCAGGCCCAGGAAGGACGAGTCCTGCGGGGCCAGGACCGTCACGACACCGGTCGGCTCGGGGGTGGAGAGGTTGAAGAACGGGCCCGCGACCGGGTTCGCCCCGCCCACGACCTGGCCGATCTTGTCGGTCCAGCCCGCGTACCAGACCCAGCGGTCGATGGCCGCGTCCACGACCGCGGCGGCCTTCGACTTGGACAGGCCTTCGGCCTCGGCGACCTCGCGCACGAACTGGTCCTTGCGGCCCTCCAGCATCTCGGCGACGCGGTAGAGGATCTGGCCCCGGTTGTACGCGGTCGCGCCCGCCCAGCCGCCGAACGCCTTGCGGGCCGCGACGACCGCGTCCCGCGCGTCCTTGCGGGAGGAGAGGGGCGCGTTGGCCAGCCACTTGCCCTTGCTGTCGACCACTTCGTACACCCGGCCGCTCTCGGAACGCGGGAACTTCCCGCCCACGTACAGCTTGTAGGTCTTGAAGACACTCAGTCGTGCCGGGGAATCAGACATCGAGGTAGCCCTCCAGACCGTGCCGGCCGCCCTCGCGGCCGAAGCCCGACTCCTTGTAGCCGCCGAACGGCGAGGTCGGGTCGAACTTGTTGAACGTGTTGGCCCAGACGACGCCGGCGCGGAGCTTGTTCGCGACCGCCAGGATGCGCGAGCCCTTCTCCGTCCAGATGCCGGCGGAGAGGCCGTACTGGCTGTTGTTGGCCTTGGCGACGGCCTCGTCCGGGGTGCGGAAGCTCAGCACCGACAGGACCGGGCCGAAGATCTCGTCGCGGGCGATGGTGTGCGCCTGGGTGACGTTCGTGAACAGCGTCGGCGCGAACCAGTAGCCCGCCGAGGGCAGTTCGCACGGCGCGGTCCAGCGCTCGGCGCCCTCCGACTCACCGGTCTCGGTGAGCGCGGTGATACGGGCCAGCTGCTCGGCCGAGTTGATGGCGCCGATGTCGGTGTTCTTGTCCAGCGGGTCGCCCAGGCGCAGCGTGGACAGGCGGCGCTTGAGGGAGTCGAGCAGCTCGTCCTGGATCGACTCCTGGACGAGCAGGCGCGAGCCCGCGCAGCAGACCTGGCCCTGGTTGAAGAAGATGCCGGTGACGATGCCCTCGACGGCCTGGTCGATGGGGGCGTCGTCGAAGACGATGTTGGCGCCCTTGCCGCCGAGCTCCAGGGTGACCTTCTTCGACGTACCGGCGACCGAGCGGGCGATCGCCTTGCCGACGGCGGTCGAGCCGGTGAAGGCGACCTTGTTCACGTCCGGGTGCTCGACCAGGGCCGCGCCCGCGTCGCCGTACCCGGTGAGGATGTTGACGACGCCCTTGGGCAGGCCGGCCTGGCGGCAGATGTCCGCGAAGAACAGGGCGGAGAGGGGGGTCGTCTCGGCGGGCTTGAGGACGACCGTGTTGCCGGTCGCCAGCGCCGGGGCGATCTTCCACGCCAGCATCAGGAGCGGGAAGTTCCACGGGATGACCTGGCCCGCGACACCCAGCGGGCGCGGGTTGGCGCCGCTGTGCCCGTCTGTCGTCCTCCGGCCGAACCCGGCGTGGTCGAGCTTGTCGGCCCAGCCCGCGTAGTAGAAGAAGTGCGCCGCTACGAGGGGGAGGTCGGCGTCCCTCGTCTCCTTGATGGGCTTTCCGTTGTCCAGGGTCTCCAGGACGGCCAGCTCGCGGCTGCGCTCCTGGATGATCCGGGCGATGCGGAACAGGTACTTGGCGCGCTCGGAGCCGGGCAGCGCCGACCACTTCACGAACGCCCTGCGCGCGGCCTGCACGGCGCGGTCCACGTCCTCGGTGCCCGCCCGGGCGACCTCGGACAGGACCTCCTCGGTGGACGGCGAGACGGTCTTGAAGACCTTGCCGTCGGCGGCCTCGGTGAACTCGCCGTCGATGAACAGGCCGTAGGAGGGGGCGATGTCGACGACGGAACGGGATTCCGGCGCCGGGGCGTACTCAAATGCGTTTGCCATGGGTGATCAGTCCACCGTCACGTAGTCGGGGCCGGAGTAGCGGCCGGTCGCCAGCTTCTGACGCTGCATCAGCAGGTCGTTGAGCAGCGAGGAGGCGCCGAAGCGGAACCAGTGGTTGTCCAGCCAGTCCTCGCCCACGGTCTCGTTGACCAGGACCAGGAACTTGATGGCTTCCTTGGTGTTGCGGATGCCGCCGGCCGGCTTCACGCCGATCTGGATCCCGGTCTGGGCGCGGAAGTCGCGTACGGCTTCGAGCAGCACCAGGGTGTTGGGCGGCGTGGCGTTCACGGCCACCTTGCCCGTCGACGTCTTGATGAAGTCGGCGCCGGCCATCATGCCGAGCCAGCTGGCGCGGCGGATGTTGTCGTACGTCGACAGTTCGCCGGTCTCGAAGATGACCTTGAGGCGGGCCTTGTCGCCGCACTCGGCGCGGACGGCCGCGATCTCCTCGTACACCTTGAGGTAGTGGCCGGCCAGGAACGCGCCCCGGTCGATCACCATGTCGATCTCGTCGGCGCCGGCCGCGACCGCGTCCCGTACGTCCGCGAGCTTGACCGGCAGCGCCGCGCGGCCCGCCGGGAAGGCGGTGGCGACGGACGCGACCTTGACGTCCGAGCCCTTCAGCACCTCCTTGGCGGTCGCCACCATGTCCGGGTAGACGCAGACGGCGGCGGTGCGCGGGGTGGTGCGGTCGGTCGGATCGGGGTGGACGGCCTTGGCGGCGAGCGCCCGGACCTTGCCCGGGGTGTCCGCGCCTTCCAGCGTCGTCAGGTCGATCATCGAAATGGCCAGGTCGATGGCGTACGCCTTGGCCGAGGTCTTGATCGAACGGGTGCCGAGGGACGCGGCGCGCGCTTCCAGGCCCACCGGGTCGATGCCGGGGAGCCCGTGGAGGAAGCGGCGCAGCGCGCCGTCGGACGCGGTCGCGTCGGCGAAGGCAGTGGGGGTACCTCCCTGTTCGAGCGAAGCCGAGAGCTCGGGGGAGGGTGCATTGGTGGGCATGGTCACCAGATGAGCATATCTACGCGCGTAGCTGCCTGTACAGCCCTCGCGGTGAAGGTGGCCGGGGGTGAGCTCTGTCACGCACTCAGGACGCGGAGCCGACTGCTCGTTCAGGCCCGCTCCTCGTCCTGTACGCGGATCTGGTGGCCTGAGCTGAACCGGCCGGGAGGCCGTGAGGCAGAATCGGGCCATGACGAGCCCCACGCCGCCCGCCGAGCCGGCCTACGCCGACCGGACCTACCGCTCATCCGCCGGTATCGCCGGCGGCGCGCTGCTGCTTGCGATCGGCATCTGGCTCGGCGTCGACGCCGTGGTCCAGGGCCACGGCAACGCCCCCTGGCTGGCGCTCGCCGTGCTGCTGTGCGCGGTGCCGCTCATCGTCGCCTTCAGCTTCCGCCCCGCGGTGTTCGCCTCCGCCGACCGGCTCCTGGTGCGCAATCCGTTCCGCACGATCACGCTGCCCTGGGGGTCCGTGGCGGACGTACGGGCCGGGTACTCCAGCGAGGTGTTCGACCAGTCGGGCGGCAAGTACCAGCTGTGGGCGATCCCCGTCTCGCTGCGCCAGCGCAAGCGGGCCGCCCGCCGTCAGGTGCGGGACGCGACGGTCGACGGGCAGGTCGGCGTCTCGGTGACCGCCGACGTCACCGACGCCAAGGCGCGCATGGCGCCCGCCGACCAGTCCATCCGGGACCTGCGCGAACTCGCCGAGCAGGGCGGCGCGCGGGAGAGCGCTCAGGGTGCGGTGACTGTCCGCTGGGCGTACGAGGTCATCGCGCCCGCGGTCGCCGGGGCCGTCCTGTTCGTGGTCCTGCTCGCCATCGGCTGACCCCGCTCACGGCGGGCCCGGAGGCTTGAGGCCCGTCACGGGGGGCCCGGCCACACCAGGAGCATGTACGCGCCGAGCCACGCCGAAGACAAGGTGGCGGCGCCCAGCACCAGGACGATCACCGTGCGGCGGGCCCGCTCCAGCGCGAGCGCGACCGGCAGCAGCAGCGGGAACCCGGGGACCAGGAAGCGGGCCCGCGGGAAGTAGACGCCGCCGCTGCCGAGGACGACCAGGAGCAGCACCCCGGTGAAGGCCAGCAGGACCAGCGGCTGGCGGTCGGCGAGCGAGAGCAGATACAGCGCGCCGGACAGGATCAGGACCAGCGTGACCAGGACCAGGAACAGCGGCGGCCGGTTCGCGTACACGAGGATGGAGCGGATGTCGCGCAGGGTGCCGATGCCGCCGTCCCACTCGTTCTCCCAGAGCTTCTGCACCGCGAAGTAGCCGTCCCAGCGGCCGAGCCGCAGCCCCACCCACGCCACGTAGCCGCACCAGCCGACCGGCGCGAGCAGAGCGCCGAGCAGCAGGCGCCGGTCGAGTCTCCGGGTGCGTACGAGGGCCACGAGGGCGGCCAGCGAGACCGCGGCCGCGATCGCGATGCCGGTGGGGCGGGTCAGGCCCGCGAGGGCCGCGAGCGAGCCCGCCCAGACCCAGCGCCGGGTCAGCACGCAGTACAGCGCCCACGCCGTGAGCGCGGTGAACAGGGACTCGGTGTAACCCATCCACTGGACCACCCCCACCGGCAGCGCCGCCCACAGCACCGTGAGCAGGGTGCCCGCGCGGCGGCCGTGCAGGCGGTCGCCCACCGCGAACACCCCGCACGCGGCGACCAGCGAGAACCCGGTCGCGAGCAGCAGCCCGACGCTGGCCCGCGAACCCGGCGTGGCGGCCGCGACCGCCTTCACCAGGCACGGGTACAGCGGGAAGAAGGCCAGGTTGTTCAGCTGCTCGGTGTGCAGCGAGTGGACGTAGCCGTGGTCCGCGATACCGAGGTACCAGTTGGAGTCCCAGGAGGTGGCGAGCGTCGGCCAGATCCCGTGGTGGCGCACATGCGCCCACTTCGCGAGGACGAGCATCCCGAAGAGGCGGACCGCGAGATAGCCGAGCAGCGCGGGCCCGGCGTGTCCGAGGGCGGTGCGCGCCCGCTCCCCGGCCGGGGGCCGGGCGGCCGTGCCGTGCGGGACCGGGCGCCGACGGGCGGCGGGGACGGGACGGCGACGGACCGTGGTCCTCGCTGGGGGCGGCGCGCTCGGAGTCACTGCGACAGCTCCTTGGCTCGGGCACGGCGAGAGGTACGGGCCACCCTTTCTCGCAAGTCCCGCCCGCGTGCCGCACCGCTGCGTCAACTGCCGTACGAAATCACCCGAAAGCGGGAGTGGGGCGGTGGTCGATTGACCATCGCCCCACTCCGTCGCGTGCCGTCCGTCAGATGCCGGCGGCCGCCGCGAGGTCCTTCTTGATGCCGGCGAGCAGCTCGGCACCCTTGGCGCGGGCCGCGTCAAGCTCGTCGGCGGAGCCGACCGGGACCACGACCTCCAGGTAGCACTTGAGCTTCGGCTCGGTACCGCTCGGGCGCACGATCACCCGGGCGCCCTCCAGGTAGTAGCGCAGGCCGTCGGTGGGGGGCAGGGCTTCGGTGCCCTCGGTGAGGTCCTCGGCCTTCGTCACCGCCAGGCCCGCGAGCGCGGTCGGCGGCTGCTCGCGCAGGCGCGCCATCGCGTCCGAGATCACGGTGAGGTCCTCCACACGCACCGACAGCTGGTCGGTGGCGTGCAGGCCGTGCGCCAGGGCCAGTTCGTCGAGCAGGTCCAGGACCGTGCGGCCCTGCTCCTTCAGGACGGAGGCGAGCTCGGCGACCAGCAGGGCGGCCGTGATGCCGTCCTTGTCGCGCACGCCCTCGGGGTCGACGCAGTAGCCGAGCGCCTCCTCGTAGCCGTAGCGCAGACCGTCCACGCGGGCGATCCACTTGAACCCGGTGAGCGTCTCCTCGTACCCGAGCCCCGCGGCCTCGGCGATGCGGCCGAGCAGCGAGGACGACACGATCGACTCGGCGAACACACCGGAGACGCCCTTGGAGACCAGATGGGCGGCGAGCAGCGCGCCGACCTCGTCGCCGCGCAGCATCCGCCACTCGCCGTCCCGGTCCTTGACCGCGGCCGCGCAGCGGTCGGCGTCCGGGTCGTTGGCGATCACGATGTCGGGGTTCGCGCGGCGGGCCGTGGCGAACGCGAGGTCCATCGCGCCCGGCTCCTCCGGGTTGGGGAAGGCGACGGTGGGGAACGCCGGGTCGGGCTCGGCCTGTTCGGCCACGAGCACCGGCTCGGGGAACCCGGCCCGCGCGAACGCGGCGAGCAGCACGTCCTTGCCGACGCCGTGCATCGCCGTGTAGACGACGTTCGCGGTGCGCGGCGACCCGGGGGTCAGCACCGCGTCCGTACGCGCCAGATAGGCGTCCAGGACCTCGTCCCCGAGCACCTCCCAGCCGCTCTCGGGGCGGGGCACGTCGTTCAGGCTGCGTACCGCGTCGATCTCGGCGGCGATCTCCGCGTCCGCGGGCGGCACGATCTGCGAGCCGTCGCCGAGGTACACCTTGTAGCCGTTGTCCCGCGGCGGGTTGTGACTGGCCGTCACCTCGACGCCGGCCACGGCGCCCAAGTGCCTTATGGCGTAGGCGAGTACCGGCGTCGGCAGCGGCCGGGGCAGGACGGTCGCCCTCAGCCCCGCACCGACCATGACGGCCGCCGTGTCCCGCGCGAAGTCCGCGGACTTGTAGCGGGCGTCGTAGCCGATGACGACGAGCCCTTCGCCCTGGCCCTTCGCCTTCAGGTACGCGGCGAGCCCGGCGGCGGCCCGGATGACGACCGAGCGGTTCATCCGCATCGGCCCGGCGCCCAGCTCGCCGCGCAGCCCGGCCGTGCCGAACTGCAGCGTGCCGCTGAACCTCGCGGCCAATTCCTCGACGTCAGCGCTGTCGATGAGCTTGGCGAGCTCATCGCGCGTCTCGCTGTCGGGGTCCTCGGCCAGCCAGGCCTGGGCCCGCGCGATCAGGTCCTGCGTCACGATGTCAGCCTTTCGCGAAAAGGGGATCAGATGCGGTCGAGTACCCGGGTGAGCAGCTCGCCCATGCGCGCCGCCGAGTCGCGGCCCGCCTGGAGCACCTCTTCGTGGTTGAGCGGCTCACCGGTCAGGCCGGCGGCGAGGTTGGTGACGAGCGAGATCCCGAGGACCTCGGCGCCGGCCTCGCGGGCGGCGATGGCTTCGAGGACGGTCGACATGCCGACGAGGTCGCCGCCGAGCACGCGCACCATGTTGATCTCGGCCGGGGTCTCGTAGTGCGGGCCGGGGAACTGGACGTAGACGCCCTCTTCCAGGGTCTCGTCGACCTCCTTGCACAGTGCGCGAAGGCGCGGCGAGTACAGGTCGGTGAGGTCCACGAAGTTGGCGCCGATGATCGGCGAGGTGGCCGTCAGGTTGAGGTGGTCGCTGATGAGGACCGGCTGGCCGGGGCGCATGCCCTCGCGCAGGCCGCCGCAGCCGTTGGTCAGCACGACGGTCTTGCAGCCGGCGGCGACGGCGGTGCGCACGCCGTGCGAGACGGCGGCGACGCCGCGGCCCTCGTAGAAGTGCGTGCGGCCGAGGAAGACCAGCGCGCGCTTGTCACCGATCTTGTACGAGCGGATCTTGCCGCCGTGTCCCTCGACGGCCGGCGGCGGGAAGCCCGGCAGCTCGGTCACGGGGAACTCGGCCTCGGGGGCGCCGAGGGCGTCGACGGCCGGCGCCCAGCCGGAGCCCATCACCAGGGCGACGTCGTGGGTCTCGGCGCCGGTGAGCTCGCGCAGACGCGCGGCGGCGGCGTCGGCGGCGGCGTGGGGGTCCTGGAGCAGGTCCGGGGTGGCAGATGCGTTCACTGAGTCTCTCGCCTCGCGAAGGAACGTCGTCCCGCCCGGTGACTGTCCGGCCGGGTCCGGGGGTTTTCCCCCGGTAAAGAAGAATTACGCGCACGAGCGTAACCGCTGAAGTCCTACGCGCGTAGATGTGCAGGATAACGGACCTGCCCGATCCCTTTGTGGCTTCGCACGAAAGCGGCGCCCGGCGGCCGCGCCGACACAGGGCGAAGCCCGGCCCTGACCTTGCTTTCTCAAGGGGAGCCGGGCTTCGGGCCGGCCTCAGCAGGGCCGCTTGCGGAGTTCCATCACATAGTCGTGCGGCGCGCCCGCGGACTCGGCCGCGTCGGCCAGCTCGCCCAGGTACCGCGCCGAGGGCAGACCGCCCTCGTACCCGTTCAGGACGTACAGCCAGGCCGCCTCCTCGCCGTCCAGCGTGTGCACCCGCACCCGCATCCGGCGGTAGATGTCGAGCCCGACCCCCTCCCACCGGTCCATCGACTCCTCGTCGAGCGGCGCGATGTCGTACAGGGCGACGAAGACCTGCGAGCGGGGTGCCTCGACGATCGTCGCGAGGGCGCCCTCCCAGCCCATCTGCTCCCCGCCGAACGTCAGGCGCCAGCCGTTGAGCCAGCCGGTGCCGCGCAGCGGGGAGTGCGGGGCGCGGCGGGTCATCAGCCGCGGATCCAGGTTGCCGGCGTACGCGGCGTAGAGCGACATGGTGACGAGGGTACGACAGTGGCCCGCGGGGGCACTTCGCGCGGCCCGCCCGCGTCCGGGCCCCGTCGGATCCCGCCACGGCGGCCGAATGGCGCCCCCGGGGCGAGGACACTTGAAGCGTGCGGGACAATGAGGTACGTACTGCGTTCCCCCGGGGCCCCGCCCCGGACCCCCGGCCGGGCGGGCAGGCAGGCCGGGATCGACACTACGAGGCGGACTTTTTCGTGACGCGGATCGTGATCATCGGTGGCGGACCGGGCGGATACGAGGCGGCCCTGGTGGGCGCCCAGCTCGGTGCGGAGGTGACCGTCGTGGACTGCGACGGTCTGGGCGGGGCGTCGGTCCTTACCGACTGCGTGCCGTCGAAGACCCTGATCGCGACGGCCGAGGTGATGACCACCTTCGACTCTTCGTACGAGGAGTTGGGCATCCTCGTCGCCGACGACACGCCGCCCGAGGAGCAGTCCGCCCGGGTGGTGGGCGTGGACCTCGGCAAGGTCAACCGACGCGTCAAGCGCCTCGCGCTCGCCCAGTCCCACGACATCACCGCCTCGGTGACGCGCGCGGGCGCCCGCGTCCTGCGCGGCCGGGGCCGGCTCGCCGGGCCGCAGGGCATCGACGGCACGCGTGACGTCATCGTCACGGCCGCCGACGGCACCGAGGAGATGCTCACCGCCGAGGCCGTCCTGATCGCCACCGGCGGCAGCCCGCGCGAGCTGCCCGACGCGCAGCCCGACGGCGAGCGGATCCTCAACTGGACGCAGGTCTACGACCTGGACGAGCTCCCCGAGGAGCTCATCGTGGTCGGATCCGGTGTCACCGGCGCCGAGTTCGCCGGCGCGTACCAGGCACTGGGCTCCAAGGTCACCCTCGTCTCGTCGCGCGACCGGGTGCTGCCCGGCGAGGACCCGGACGCGGCCGCCGTCCTGGAGGACGTGTTCCGCCGCCGCGGCATGAACGTCATGGCCCGCTCGCGCGCCGAGTCCGCCAAGCGCGTCGGCGACCGCGTCGAGGTCACCCTCTCCGACGGCCGTGTCATCAGCGGCTCCCACTGCCTGATGGCCGTCGGCGCGATCCCGAACACCGCGAACATGGGCCTGGAGGAGTCGGGCGTACGCCTGAAGGAGTCCGGCCACATCTGGACCGACAAGGTCTCGCGCACCTCCGCCCCCGGTGTGTACGCGGCCGGCGACGTGACCGGCATCTTCGCGCTGGCCTCGGTCGCCGCGATGCAGGGCAGGATCGCGATGTACCACTTCCTGGGCGACGCGGTGGCCCCGCTGAACCTGAAGACGGTCTCCTCCAACGTCTTCACCGACCCGGAGATCGCCACCGTCGGCTACACCCAGGCCGATGTGGACGCGGGCAAGATCGAGGCCCGGGTCGTGAAGCTGCCGCTCCTGCGCAACCCGCGCGCCAAGATGCAGGGCATCCGGGACGGCTTCGTCAAGATCTTCTGCCGGCCGGGCACCGGCATCATCGTGGGCGGCTGTGTCGTGGCTCCGCGCGCGAGTGAACTGATCCATCCGATCTCGATCGCGGTCGACAACAATCTGACGGTGGAACAGATCGCGAACGCGTTCACTGTGTACCCGTCGCTGTCGGGCTCGATCGCCGAAGTGGCCCGGCAGTTGCACACCCGGAAGAAGGCCGGAGAGGCGTAACTCCCCTGGTGGGACAGGGGGTTGCCGGGTGGTGGCCGGGGCCGTGGAGGCGCCCGGCGGGCATATACCACTTGGTGACCCCCTTTGGGTGCACCTTCTGTTATTCGGCGCAAACTGCTGAGAATATTCGGCCGCCCAGGTTACTGTCAGTTTCGTGTTCGCTGCAGAACGTCGCCAATTGATCCTCGAAATGGTGCGCGCCAACGGGGCGGTATCGCTCCGTGAGCTCGCCCGTGTCGTCCAGACCTCCGAAGTGACCGTACGGCGGGACGTGCGGGCGCTGGAGGCAGAAGGACTCCTCGACCGCCGGCACGGCGGTGCGGTGCTGCCGGGCGGGTTCACCCGCGAATCCGGCTTCCCGCAGAAATCCCATCTAGCGACCGCGGAGAAGACGGCCATCGCCGACCTCGCCGCCAGTCTCGTCGAAGAGGGCGAGGCCATTGTGGTCGGCGCGGGGACGACCACGCAGGAGCTGGCCCGCCGGCTCGCGCGGGTCCCCGGTCTGACCGTCGTCACCAACTCCCTTTTGGTGGCACAGGCGTTGGCGCACGCCAACCGGGTCGAAGTCGTCATGACCGGGGGCACCCTGCGCGGCTCCAACTACGCCCTGGTGGGCAGTGGCGCCGAGCAGTCGCTCCAGGGCCTACGGGTATCGCGCGCCTTCCTGTCGGGAAGCGGCCTCACGGCCGAACGCGGCCTGTCCACCTCGAACATGCTCTCCGCGAGCGTGGACCGCGCGCTGGTGCAGGCGGCGGCCGAGGTCGTGGTCCTCGCCGACCACACCAAACTCGGCACCGACACCATGTTCCAGACGGTGCCGACCGACGTGATCACCCGCCTGGTCACCGACGAGCCGCCGGGCCACGACGACCGCGCCGTCACCGAGTTGCAGGCCCTCGCCGACCAGGGGGTGCAGATCGCCGTGGCCGGCCCTTCGGGCGCGGCCGGCGACAACACCCCGGGCCGCCCCCCGCGCCGTGACATGCCCCTCCCCGGCCAGCGCCGCAGCCACGGCCCGGGCGCGGGCCCGCAGTTGCGCAGCGCGGCGTCGATGGGGGAGCCGCAGGGGCCGGGCGAGCGGGCGCGGGTCGCGGATCTGCGGCGGCGTTAGGCCTGCCCGACGGATCTGGGGCGCGACACAGGCTCTCAGCCCTTGAGACCCCGGTAGGTCAGGCTCAGCAGCCGATCGGCCAACTCCGGGTCGTCCGGGGACTGTTCGGCCGCCAGCGCGATGGCGTTGGTCAGCTGCATGAGGTCGGCGATGGTGACGTCGGCTCGTACGGATCCGGCTTCCCGGGCCCGTATGAGCAGGGCGTCGCCCGCCTCACGCATCGGCTCGCTGCACCTGGCCAGGGCCGAACTCGCGTCACCCGAGGCCGACATGAGGGCGCGGGCCAGGCCCCGGTACACCCCGGCGTGCGTGATGATGGCGCGCAGCCACTCGATGAGCGCGGTGCAGGGCTGCTCGGAGTGCAGCAACTCCCTTGAACGGTCGAGGAGTACGTCCACCTCGCGCTGGAACACCGCGCTGAGCAGGGCGTGCCGGGTGGGGAAGTGGCGGTACAGCGTCCCGATGCCCACACCTGCCCTGCGGGCCACGTCCTCCAGGGAGGTGTCCGTGCCGTGCTCCGCGAAGGCCGTGCGGGCGACGGCGAGCAGTCGGTCGTGATTGCGCCGCGCGTCCGCCCGCAGCGGCCGGGTCCCTGCCCCCGTTTTCCCATCCATGGGCCCAGCATGCCACCCGGGCCCTCCGGGGGTGGCGGGAGTCGAGGGCCCGGCCGGGTGCGCCGGGGCTCCGCCCCAGCCCCGGAACAGGCAAGAGCCCCGGCCGAAACGGCGGCCGGGGCTCTCTCAGCTCGCTGCGCGCCAAGCGCCTCGGATCAGTCCTTGATCTCGCAGATCATGGCGCCGGAGGAGACGGAGGCGCCGACCTCCGCGGAGAGGCCCTTGATCGTGCCGGAGCGGTGCGCGTTGAGCGGCTGTTCCATCTTCATGGCCTCCAGGACCACGACGAGGTCGCCCTCCTTGACCTCCTGGCCCTCCTCGACCGCGACCTTGACGATCGTGCCCTGCATGGGGGAGGCGAGGGTGTCGCCGGAGGCGGCGGAGCCCGCCTTCTTCGCCGCACGGCGCTTGGGCTTGGCGCCACCCGCGGCCGCGGTGCGGGCCAGGGTCATGCCCAGCGACGAGGGCAGCGAGACCTCCAGGCGCTTGCCGCCGACCTCGACGACGACCGTCTCGCGGCCCGGCTCCTCCTCCGCCTCCGTATCGGCCGGAGCCGTGAACGCGGGGATGGTGTTGACGAACTCGGTCTCGATCCACCGGGTGTGGATCTGGAACGGGTCGGCCGTGAACGCCGGGTCGGTGACGACCGCGCGGTGGAAGGGGATCGCGGTGGCCATGCCCTCGACGTTGAACTCGGCCAGGGCGCGCGCGGCCCGCTGCAGGGCCTGCTCACGCGTCGCACCGGTCACGATCAGCTTGGCGAGGAGCGAGTCCCAGGCCGGGCCGATCACGCTGCCGGACTCCACGCCCGCATCCAGGCGCACCCCCGGACCCGTCGGCGGGGCGAACACCGTCACGGTGCCCGGCGCGGGCAGGAAACCGCGGCCCGGGTCCTCGCCGTTGATACGGAACTCGAAGGAGTGCCCGCGCACCGCCGGGTCGCCATAGCCCAGTTCCTCACCGTCGGCGATGCGGAACATCTCGCGGACCAGGTCGATGCCGGTGACCTCCTCGGTGACCGGGTGCTCGACCTGGAGACGGGTGTTGACCTCCAGGAAGGAGATCGTGCCGTCGGTACCGACCAGGAACTCGACCGTGCCCGCGCCGACGTAGCCGGCCTCCTTCAGGATCGCCTTCGAGGCGGCGTACAGCTCCGCGTTCTGCGCTTCGGTGAGGAACGGCGCGGGGGCCTCCTCGACCAGCTTCTGGTGGCGGCGCTGCAGCGAGCAGTCACGCGTGGAGACCACCACGACATTGCCGTGGGAGTCGGCCAGGCACTGCGTCTCCACATGGCGGGGCTTGTCGAGGTAGCGCTCCACGAAGCACTCGCCCCGGCCGAACGCGGCGACGGCCTCGCGCACCGCGGAGTCGTACAGCTCGGGGACCTCTTCCAGCGTGCGGGCGACCTTCAGGCCGCGGCCGCCGCCGCCGAAGGCGGCCTTGATCGCGATGGGCAGGCCGTGCTGCCGGGCGAACTCGACGACCTCGTCGGCCCCGGAGACCGGGTCGGGGGTGCCGGCCACCAGCGGGGCGCCGGCGCGCTGGGCGATGTGACGGGCCGCCACCTTGTCACCCAGGTCGCGGATGGCCTGCGGGGGCGGCCCGATCCAGGTCAGCCCCGCATCCAGGACCGCCTGGGCGAACTCGGCGTTCTCGGAAAGGAATCCGTAGCCCGGGTGGATGGCATCCGCTCCCGAGTCGGCCGCGGCCGCGAGCACCTTGGCGATGTCCAGATAGCTGGCCGCCGGGGTGTCACCGCCCAGGGCGAACGCCTCGTCCGCTGCCCGGACATGCAGCGCATCCCGGTCCGGATCGGCGTAGACGGCTACGCTCGCGATCCCGGCATCCCGGCAGGCCCGGGCAACACGGACAGCGATTTCGCCACGATTGGCGATGAGCACCTTGCGCACGATGGCTCCCTCCTTGAAACAAGCTGAGTTTAGGGAAGCCGCACACTGGCTTACGACCCATCCCCAATGGTGAGCTTGCCCACACGGAGTGTGATTCGAGGCACGCTCAAGTCGCGAAATCCCTTGTCGCACCACGGTACGCCCGGCTCCCGTACCGCACAGTAGCGGCCTGGTGTGGCCAAGGTCTCTGTCTCGGGGGCCAGCACGTCGCCGGGATTCTTTGTGGAGTCCCTACGAATGGCCGAATGATTCTTTGCGACCCGGGCCCTGCGTGGGCGATCCGGCTCAGCCGGGCCGGCCACCGTTCTTGTCCGGACCCTTGTACGAAGCATTACCGGTTAGTAGCGTGCGCAACCTAGTCCGTACTAGGGGTAACAGGGGGTGTCGCGCGTGCTGCGCCGACCGATCGCCATCGTGGCCGCGCTCATTCTCTTCGCCGAGGCCTGCGCCGTCGTGCTCATCAACTGGGTGCTCGGCGAGCTCGCCGACAGCCAGCACATGTCCATGGCCGGGATCGATCCGCACGCGATATCCACCGGGGCGTGGGTCGCGGGCGCGCTGTTCGGGATCTTCCTCGCGGTCTGCGGCATCGTCCTGTTGCTCATGGGCATCCGCGACCGCGCGCCCGGCCGCGTCGCCCGCATCACGCTGATCGCCTGCGCGGTGGTGCACGGGGTGCTCGGCGCACTCACCGTCGGCCTGGTCGGCTGGCCCGCCTTCGGTTACCTGATGGTCGTGCTCGCGCTGCTCGTCCACGTACTCCTGGCGTACGTGAAGGAACGGCCCGAGCCCGAGCCCGAGGACGGCGGGGCGGCCGGCGGCGCGCCGGCCGCGGCCTGACCGTCCGGCGCTACACCCAGAGGTCGGTGATCGAGATCCCGAGCTCGGCGAGCAGCTTGCGCAGCAGCGGCAGCGAGAGTCCGATGACGTTTCCGTGGTCGCCCTCGATGGACTCGACGAAGGGCGCCGAGCGGCCGTCGAGCGTGAACGCCCCTGCGACGTAAAGGGGTTCACCGCTCGCCACGTATGCCGCGATCTCCGCGTCGGTGGGTTCGCCGAACCGTACGACCGTCGACGCGGTCGCCGAGGCGCGCCCGCCGGTCGCCGTGTCGATCACGCAGTGGCCGGTCTGGAGGATCCCGGAGCGGCCGCGCATCGACTTCCAGCGGGCCGTCGCGTCCTCGGCGTCGACGGGCTTGCCGAGCGCCTGGCCGTCGAGTTCGAGCACCGAATCGCAGCCGATGACCAGCGCGTCGGCGGCCTCCGGCCGGCCGGCCACCGCGTCCGCCTTCGCCTCGGCGAGCACGAGGGCGAGCTCGGCGGGGCCGGCCGCGGTCAGCGCGTCCTCGTCGACGCCGCTGACGATCACCTCGGGCGCTAGCCCGGCCTGGCGGAGCAGCCCGAGCCGGGCGGGCGATTGAGAGGCGAGGATGAGGCGGCGCTGAGCAGTCATGGGCGCCATCGTAAGGCGCCCCGGGCAGGCCCCGGCCCTCAGTGCAGGCTGACCACGAGCATCGCGATCACCATGGCCAGGGCGAGGAACAGGCCCGCCCGGCGCATCATCGCCTGGGCGTCGCGCAGTTCCTTGGGCGGCTCGTTCTCCGGGTCTGACCACAGCATGTAATCGATAGTGGGACCAGGGCCGTTGGCGCGCCTGAGTACGGGTACTCAGGCTGCCCGGTGTCAATTGACTAAGAGCCTGTGTCTGAACCCCTTCCGGATCAGACCGCGGCGTCTGGTGCGTGCGATCGCAAGGCGGCCGGACCCCTTCGTTCGAAGGGGCCGGCCGTTGGTGGCTACGACGGCCAGTACGTCCTGGCCCACGTGCGGGCGCCCGGCCTCGGCAGGGTGCGGCGGGCGATGCGCGCCGGGTCGGACCAGCCCTCGGGCGGCTGCGGCGCACCGGACGAGGCCGAAGCCGTCGCCGCGGCGCGCGCCTGGACCACCGCGAGTGCGGCGGCCAGCTCCTCCGGGGTCGGATTGCCCCGTACGACCTTGATCACAGCGGCTCCTTACGGGGTGGCTAGAGGGGGATGTTGCCGTGCTTCTTCGGAGGGAGGGATTCCCGCTTCGTACGCAGCTGACGCAGGCCCCGCACGATGTGGGCGCGGGTCTCCGACGGCATGATCACCGCGTCGACGTAGCCGCGCTCGGCCGCGATGTACGGGTTGAGCAGCGTGTCCTCGTAGTCCGCGATCAGCTCGGCGCGGGTCGACTCTGCCTCGTCGGGGTCCGTGACGGCGGCGATCGTGCGGCGGTGCAGGATGTTGACCGCGCCCTGCGCGCCCATGACGGCGATCTGCGCGGTCGGCCAGGCCAGATTGAGGTCGGCGCCCAGGTGCTTGGAGCCCATGACGTCGTACGCGCCGCCGAACGCCTTGCGGGTGATGACGGTGATCAGCGGGACCGTCGCCTCGGCGTAGGCGTAGATCAGCTTGGCGCCGCGGCGGATGATGCCGCCGTATTCCTGGTCGACCCCGGGGAGGAAGCCGGGGACGTCGACGAAGGTCAGGACCGGGACGTTGAACGCGTCGCAGGTGCGGACGAAGCGCGCGGCCTTCTCGGACGCGTTAATGTCGAGGCAGCCCGCGAACTGCATCGGCTGGTTGGCGACGATGCCGACGGGGAAGCCCTCGACGCGGCCGAAGCCGGTGATGATGTTCGGCGCGAACAGGGCCTGGGTCTCCAGGAACTCGCCGTCGTCCAGGACGTGCTCGATCGCCGTGTGCATGTCGTACGGCTGGTTCGCGGAGTCCGGGATGAGGGCGTCGAGCTCGCGGTCCTCGTCCGTGGCCTCCAGGTCGGCCTCCTCGGGGAAGGCCGGGGGCTCGCTCAGGTTGTTCGACGGCAGGTACGACAGGAGGGACTTGACGTACTCGATGGCGTCCTTCTCGTCGCCCGCCATGTGGTGCGCCACGCCCGACGTGGTGTTGTGGGTGCGGGCGCCGCCCAGCTCCTCGAAGCCGACGTCCTCGCCGGTGACGGTCTTGATGACGTCGGGCCCGGTGATGAACATGTGCGAGGTCTGGTCGACCATCACCGTGAAGTCGGTGATCGCGGGGGAGTACACCGCGCCGCCCGCGCACGGGCCGACGATCAGGGAGATCTGCGGGACGACGCCCGAGGCGTGCACGTTGCGGCGGAAGATCTCGGCGAACAGGCCGAGCGCGACCACGCCCTCCTGGATGCGGGCGCCGCCGCCGTCGTTGATGCCGATGACCGGGCAGCCGGTCTTCAGCGCGAAGTCCATGACCTTGACGATCTTCTCGCCGTAGACCTCGCCCAGCGAGCCGCCGAAGATGGTGAAGTCCTGCGAGTACACGCACACGGGGCGGCCGTCGACGGTCCCGTACCCGGTGACGACGCCGTCCCCGTACGGGCGGTTCTTCTCGATCCCGAAGTTGGTCGAGCGGTGCCGGGCGAACTCGTCCAGCTCCACGAACGAGCCCTCGTCCAGGAGCAGTTCGACCCGCTCACGGGCCGTCAACTTGCCCTTGGCGTGCTGCTTTTCGATCGCGCGCGCGGAGCCGGCGTGGGTCGCCTCGTCGATGCGGCGCTGCAGATCCGCCAGCTTTCCGGCGGTGGTGTGGATGTCGACGGTGGCGTCGCTCTGGGCGTTTTCCGGCTCGGACATCGGGATGCGGCTCCCTGCCTGGTCACGGGGGTGGCTGGCTACTGACTCGTAGGGTAGTGGCGCGGATACGGTTCGGCAGTGCGGCGTTTGCCACACCCGGGGCGCCTTGCAATTGCGGCCTAACCTGGCTGCATGACACCCCCGGACGCTTCCGACAGCCGCTGGTCCGACCTCGACCGGCCGCCCCTGAACGCCACCGCGCTGCGCCGCGCCCTGCTGCGGCCGGACGCGCTGTGGACCTCCCTCGACGTGGTCACCGCGACCGGCTCCACCAACTCCGACCTCGCGGCGAAGGCGGACGGGCTCGGCGAGGGCGCGGTCCTGGTCGCCGAGGAGCAGACCGCGGGCCGCGGCCGCCTGGACCGGCGCTGGTCGGCGCCGGCCCGCTCCGGGCTCTTCTTCTCCGTACTCCTGAAGCCGGGCGCGTCGGTGCCCGTCGAACGGTGGGGGTGGCTGCCGCTGCTCACCGGGGTCGCGGTGGCGACGGGACTCGCGCGGGCGGCGGGCGTCGACACGGCCCTGAAGTGGCCCAACGACCTCCTCGTCACGATCCCCAAGGACTCCGACGAGCCCCGTCCGGGGGAGGCCCCAACCGGCGAGGAGCGCAAGGCGGGCGGGATCCTCGCGGAGCGGGCCGGCGCGGACGGCGTCGTCGTCGGCATCGGCCTCAACGTGACCCTGCGCGCCGACGAACTCCCCGTCCCCGGCGCGGGCTCCCTCGCCCTCGCCGGCGCCGTCTCCACGGACCGCGACACCCTGCTGCGCGCGGTCCTTCGCTCCCTTGAGCAGTGGTACGGGTCGTGGCGCGCGGCATCGGGCGACCCGGCGGCGTCCGGCCTCCAGGAGGCGTACGCGGCGGCCTGCGCGACGCTGGGCCGCACGGTGCGGGCGGAGCTGCCCGGCGGCCAGTCGGTCGAGGGCGAGGCGGTCGCGGTGGACGGGGACGGGCGCCTGGTCCTCGCCACCTCGGAGGGCGTCCAGCGCCCGGTGGCGGCGGGGGACATCGTGCACCTGCGCCCGGCGGCGCCCTAGGTCAAGGGGCCGGGTGCTCCCGGGACGTGAGCTACGGCACACCTGCCGTATCGTTGAGCCCGATCCAGCGACAGATCGGCAGGGCAGTGCGCAGGCAACGGGCAGGAGGCGGCCGGTGACCGTCGACGAGACACGGTCCGGTGCGGGTGCCGGTACCGGTACCGGCGGCAGCCCCGGCGGCGCCTCCGGCACCCCTTCGGACCCCCCGGCCTCCGCGTATCCGACGCCGCACCACGCCGTCGACCACACCGCCGAACCGACCGACGACCCGCTCGCCATCCGCCTGGAACAGCTGATCCTCGGCGCCGACCGGCGCTACACCCCCTTCCAGGCGGCCCGTACCGCGGGCGTCTCCATGGAGCTGGCGTCCCGGTTCTGGCGGGCCATGGGGTTCGCCGACATCGGGCAGGCCAAGGCGCTCACCGAGGCCGACGTGCTGGCCCTGCGGCGGCTCGCCGGACTCGTCGAGGCGGGGCTGCTCAGCGAGCCCATGGCGGTGCAGGTCGCGCGCTCCACGGGGCAGACCACCGCCCGGCTGGCCGAATGGCAGATCGATTCTTTTCTGGAGGGGCTCACCGAACCCCCCGAGCCCGGCATGACCCGTACGGAAGTCACGTACCCGCTGGTCGAGCTGCTGCTGCCCGAGCTTGAGGAGTTCCTCGTCTACGTGTGGCGGCGCCAGCTCGCCGCCGCGACCGGGCGCGTCGTGCAGGCCGCGGACGACGAGGAGATGGTGGACCGCCGCCTCGCGGTGGGCTTCGCCGACCTCGTCGGATTCACCCGGCTCACCCGGCGCCTGGAGGAGGAGGAGCTCGGCGAGCTCGTCGAGGCCTTCGAGACGACCGCCGCCGACCTGGTCGCGGCCCACGGCGGGCGGCTCATCAAGACGCTGGGCGACGAGGTCCTCTTCGCCGCCGACGACGCGGGCACGGCCGCCGAGATCTCGCTGCGGCTCATCGAGACCATGGCCGGCGACGAGACGATGCCGGCTCTGCGCGTGGGCATCGCGTTCGGCACCGTCACGACCCGCATGGGAGACGTGTTCGGTACGACGGTGAACCTCGCGAGCCGGCTCACCTCGATAGCCCCCAAGGACGCCGTCCTGGTCGACGGGGCGTTCGCCGAGGAGCTGGCCCGTACCGGAGACGCGCCCGTCTCGGAGGCGCAGGCCGCCCAGGACGCGCTGGCCGCCGAGAAGGAGGGCGAGGAGTCGGCCCCCGCCGCCAAGTACCGCTTCGCGCTCCAGCCCATGTGGCAGCGCCCGGTGCGCGGCCTCGGCGTGGTGGAGCCCTGGCTGCTGCACCGTCGAGAGGCTCAGGGCCTGTCCTAGAAGCCCCGCCGGGCACCGCCTAGGATCACCCCGACGTAACGTTCGTTAACGCGGAGGGGTCGGCATGGCTGAGCAGCGGTTCGGGGAGTTCGTCGTGGTGCGGCGCGAGGGGTACGTCGCCGAGCTGGTGCTCGACCGGCCCAAGGCCATGAACGCCGTCTCCTCGGAGATGGCCCGCTCGATCGCCGCCGCGTGCGACGCGCTCGCCGCCGACCCCGACGCCCGGGTCACCGTGGTGAGCTCCACGAACGAGCGGGCGTTCTGCGTCGGCGCGGACCTGAAGGAGCGCAACTCCTTCACGGACGCCGAGCTCGTACGCCAGCGGCCCACCGCCCGCGCCGCGTACACCGGCGTGCTCGAACTGCCCATGCCCACCGTCGCCGCCGTGCACGGCTTCGCGCTCGGCGGCGGCTTCGAGCTGGCGCTCGCCTGCGACGTGATCGTGGCCGACGCGACCGCCGTGGTGGGCCTGCCCGAGGTGTCGGTCGGCGTCATCCCCGGCGGCGGCGGTACGCAGCTCCTGCCGCGCAGGGTCGGCGCGGCCCGCGCCGCCGAGCTGGTCTTCACCGCGCGCCGCGTCGAGGCCGTGGAGGCAAGGGAGTTGGGGCTCGTCGACGTACTGGCCGACGACGCCCGTACGGAAGCGCTCGCGCTCGCTGGGCGCATGGCGGCCAACTCGCCCGTCGGGCTGCGGGCGGCGAAGCGGGCGATGCGGCTCGGCCAGGGCCTCGACCTGCGGGCCGGCCTGGAGGTCGAGGACGCGGCGTGGCGGTCGGTGGCGTTCTCGGGGGACCGCGCGGAAGGCGTGGCCGCGTTCAACGAGAAGCGGAAGCCGGTGTGGCCCGGGGAGTGATCCCGGATGGCGGGTGCGCGACGGCGTCGACGGCATCCCGGGGGGCAAAACCTACTGAACCTCCCCAAGGTGCAGGAACCTCCCTAAGCTGGAGGAATGGGTGGAGAGGATGCCCGGCTGCGGGCCGTGGTTTCGCTGGCGCAGGCCATGGCCGCGGCACACACGCCGCGCGAGTCCTGGCGCGCCGCGGCGCTCGGTGCGCGCGACGCGCTCGGCGGGAACTTCGCCGCGCTCTCGGTGTGGGAGCGCGAGCTGGGGCACCTTCGGGTCCTGGTGAACGAGGGCGAACGGGCCCACGGCGAGCAGGAGTTCCCCGAGGACGAGACGTACCCGGTGCACCAGTTCCCCGAGATCACCCAGTTCCTGCACGAGCGGTGGGCCGGCGGCGGAGAGCCCAACGCCTGGGTCGAGACGGCCGCCGCGCCGCCCGAAGGCGAAGCGGGGTACTGCCACGAGCGGGTCACCGCGCTGCGCCGACGCGGCCGGGGCTGCTGCGTGGTCGCCCCGATCGTGCTGCACGGACGGGCCTGGGGCGAGCTGTACGTGGCCCGGCCCGTCGGGGCGCCCGTCTTCGACGCGGCCGACGCGGACTTCGCCACGGTGCTCGCCTCCGTCGCGGCGGCCGGTCTCGCCCAGACCGAGCGCCTCGAAGAGGTACGCCGCCTCGCCTTCACCGACCCGCTCACCGGGCTCGCCAACCGCCGCGCGGTCGACATGCGGCTCGACGAGGCGATCGAGCGGCACCGCGCCGACGGGTCCGTCGTCAGCCTCGTCGTGTGCGACCTGAACGGGCTCAAGCGGGTCAACGACACGCTGGGCCACGCCGTGGGTGACCGGCTCCTGGAACGCTTCGGGTCGGTCCTTTCGCTGTGCGGGGCGAGGCTGTCGGGCGCGCTGGCCGCGCGGCTCGGCGGGGATGAGTTCTGCCTGCTTTCCGTGGGGCCCTCCGCCGATGAGGTCCTGGCTGTGAGTGATGAACTCTGCCTGCGGGCAGGGGAGTTGGAGCTCGGGGAGGGGGTCGCGTGCGGGATGGCCTCGACAGGGGACCCCATCGGCCCGGTGCGCTCGGCCCGTCGGCTGTTCCGCCTCGCCGACGCCGCCCAGTACCGGGCGAAGGCCGCGCGTTCGGCGAAGCCGGTGGTGGCGGGGCGGGACGGGGCGGTGCTGCGCCTCGCCGACGCGCCGCCTGTCGCTCCGCATGACCGGCGGAGGTTCCGTGGCCGGAGCTGAGCGCTTCCGCGTGCGGTTGGTCGGGTGCGGGCTGTGGGTGGCTGGGCGCTCCCCCAAGTTCTCGGCTTCTCCCCCAAGTTCTCGGCTTGGCTCGAACAGGGGGGACCCCCATGAACAGGGGGACCCCCATCGCGGCGGAGCCGCACATGTCACAGCCCCGCGCCCTGGCAGGGTTGGTGCCGGCCCGCACCGGAGTGCTTCAGCCCGTCATGGGGGTCCCCCCTGGCCCTTATGGCCTTGGGGGAGTTCGAGGACGAGCGCCGTTCAGGCGCGAACGGGGTCCGGGGCGGAGCCCCAGGGGTCCAGGGCTAGTGACATGACGGGATTCAATCCGTAGGGTGCTGAATATGGATATGCACACTGTCGTGGTGGGGACCTCCGGGACCACCCCCGAGGACGTCATCGCCGTGGCCCGCGGCAACGCGAAGGTCGAGCTCTCCGCCGGGGCGATCGACGCGCTGGCCAAGGCGCGCGAGATCGTCGACGCGCTGGCCGCCAAGCCGGAGCCGGTGTACGGCGTCTCCACCGGCTTCGGTGCCCTCGCCTCCCGGCACATCAGCCCCGAGCTCCGCGCCCAGCTGCAGCGCAACATCGTGCGTTCGCACGCCGCCGGCATGGGTCCGCGGGTGGAGCGCGAGGTCGTCCGTGCGCTCATGTTCCTGCGCCTGAAGACCGTCGCCTCCGGGCACACCGGCGTGCGCCCCTCCGTCGCGCAGACCATGGCCGACGTGCTCAACGCGGGCATCACCCCGGTCGTCCACGAGTACGGCTCGCTCGGCTGCTCCGGCGACCTCGCGCCGCTCTCGCACTGCGCCCTGACCCTCATGGGCGAGGGCGACGCCGAGGGCCCCGACGGCGTCGTGAAGCCCGCCGGCGAGCTGCTCGCCGCGGCCGGCATCGAGCCCGTCGAGCTGCGCGAGAAGGAGGGCCTCGCCCTCCTCAACGGCACCGACGGCATGCTCGGCATGCTCTGCATGGCCATCGCCGACCTCAAGAAGCTCTACACCTCCGCCGACATCACCGCGGCCCTCTCCCTCGAAGCGCTGCTCGGCACCGACAAGGTGCTCGCCCCCGAACTGCACGCCATCCGCCCGCACCCCGGCCAGGGTGCGTCGGCCGCCAACATGCTGGCCGTGCTGAAGGGTTCGGGCCTGACCGGCCACTTCCAGGAGGAAGAGGCGCCGCGTGTGCAGGACGCGTACTCGGTGCGCTGTGCCCCGCAGGTCAACGGCGCGGGCCGCGACACCATCGCGTACGCCCTGACCGTCGCCGAACGCGAGCTGGCCTCCGCCGTCGACAACCCGGTGGTGCTGGCCGACGGCCGCGTCGAGTCCAACGGCAACTTCCACGGCGCCCCGGTCGCCTACGTCCTGGACTTCCTCGCCATCGCCGCCGCCGACCTCGGCTCCATCGCCGAGCGCCGCACCGACCGCCTCCTCGACAAGAACCGCAGCCACGGTCTGCCGCCGTTCCTCGCGGACGACGCGGGTGTCGACTCCGGACTCATGATCGCCCAGTACACGCAGGCCGCCCTGGTCAGCGAGATGAAGCGGCTCGCGGTGCCCGCCTCCGCCGACTCCATCCCGTCCTCCGCCATGCAGGAGGACCACGTCTCCATGGGCTGGTCGGCCGCCCGCAAGCTGCGCACGGCCGTCGACAACCTGACCCGCATCATCGCCGTCGAGATGTACGCGGCGACCCGCGGCATCGAGCTGCGCAAGGGCCTCACCCCGGCGCCCGCCTCGCAGGCCGCCATCGCCGCGGCCCGCGCGGCCGGCGTCCAGGGCCCCGGCCCGGACCGCTTCCTCGCCCCCGACCTGGCCGCCGCGGACGCCTTCGTACGCGAAGGAAAGCTGGTCGCCGCCGTGGAGCCGGTGACGGGTCCGCTCGCCTGACCCACCCGCTCATACGGAAGGGCCGCCCGGGATCCAGTATCCCGGGCGGCCCTTTCCGTATGGCCGACTTCCGTACGCGCTGCGGCAGTTGCGGTGTGTGTACGGAGTGGTCAGCAACCCCGCGATCTGCGGACCGAGTACGTCACGAACCCCGCCCCGAGGCCCAGGAACAGCGTGCCGCCGACCAGGTAGGGGGAGGTGTTCGCGCCGCCGGTGTCGGCGAGGGCGAGGGGGCCTTCGGTGGGGGCGGGGTCGGCCCGGTACGCGGAGTGCGCGGGGGCCGTCGAAGGGTGCTGCTCGTCCGTCGCGTTGGCGGACGGGACGAACCAGAGGGCGCAGAGCAGGGTGCCCGCCGCGGTGGCGGTGAGCAGGGGACGACGAGCGGCGGACAAGTGAGCGATCCCCTTGCGAATACGTCGAATTGGCGGGATGCGCTGATGCTAGTGAAAGCAGCGGGTCGTGGGAAAGTCGCGGCCCGCTTGAGCCCTACGCTCCCTCGCATGAGCGAAGAAGAGACATCACGGTTTGTTCGGCTCCGCGTCGATTTGGTCCTGGAGATCGAGGACGCCGACCGGCTAGCGGCGGCCGCCCTGGAGCGCATCGCCGAGGACCCGGCAATGCGACCCGAGGAACGCGCGCATGCCGAGGCGGCGGTGCGGGAAGACGGAGCGGAGGCCCTCGCCTACCTCGTGGACCCCGTGGACCTCGTGGAGGCGCTGCCGGGCGCGGAGCTGGTCCAGGCCTCGTGGAGCAGCGAGCGGGTCGGTTACGACCCCGACGACGAGGAATGGGACCTGGACGAGGAGGACGGCAATGTCGAGGAGTGAGGACTGAGGACATCGATGCCAGAGGGCTGACGAGGGGCTGACGAGGACTGACGGCGACCGAAGAGGGCGACTGGCGGAGGCTGAAGAAGTGGGGCGGGCGGTGCGCGGAATGCGGGGGCGGTCTTTTGGTGATCTTGTACCGTCCCGCCCCGACCCGTCCTCGGACGCGTGGTGTGCCCCACATTCACCCCCGCTGCGGAACGGGAGCGCGCAGTCTGATGTTCTAGACGTGATGAGGCGGGGGGACGAGGCGACGATGGAGAAGCGTGTGAAGACGGAGAGTAGGCGGCGCAAGCAGGGTCTCGCGGCGGCGTGCGCGGTGCTCGGCGGCGTACTGGTCCTTTCTGCCTGCAACGGGGACGGGGACAAGGGCGCCAAGGCCGACAGCTCGTCGTCGGCGCAGGCGGCGGCGGACAAGGCGGCCGAGAAGGACACCTCGGCCGCCAAGATCACCATCATGCCGAAGAACGGTGCGGACAACGTCGGCATCAACAGCGACACCAAGGTGACCGTCGCCCAGGGCAAGCTGACCGATGTGACGCTGACCTCCGCCGACGGTGCCAAGGTCGCCGGGAAGATATCCGCCGACGGCCTCAGCTGGGCGCCCGAGAAGGCCCTGAAGCGCTCGGAGACGTACAAGATCACGGCGACCGCGGCGGACGCCAAGGGGCGCCAGGCGCACGAGAACGCCTCCTTCACCACCGTCTCCCCGAAGAACAGCTTCATCGGCAACTTCACGCCCGAGGACGGCTCCACCGTCGGTGTCGGCATGCCGGTGTCGGTCAACTTCGACAAGGCGATCACCAACAAGAAGGGCGTGCAGGCCAAGATCACGGTCTCGTCCAGCAGCGGCCAGGAGGTCGTCGGGCACTGGTTCGGCTCGCAGCGCCTCGACTTCCGCCCGCAGGAGTACTGGAAGGAGAACTCGACCGTCACCATGAAGATGGACCTGGACGGCGTCGAGGGCTCCAACGGCATCACCGGCGTCCAGGAGAAGACGGTCACCTTCAAGATCGGCCGCAACCAGGTCTCCACCGTCGACGCCAACACCCACACCATGACCGTCACCCAGGACGGCAAGGTCGTGAAGACCATCCCGATCTCCGCGGGCTCCCCCGAGCACCCGACGTACAACGGCCAGATGGTGATCTCCGAGAAGTACAAGGAGACCCGCATGAACGGTGCGACCGTCGGCTTCACGGACAACGACGGCAAGGGCGAGTACGACATCAAGGACGTGCCGCACGCCATGCGCCTGTCCGCGTCCGGCACCTTCATCCACGGCAACTACTGGGGCGCCAAGTCCATCTTCGGCAGCGCCAACACCAGCCACGGCTGCGTCGGCCTGTCCGACACCAAGGGCGCGGGCGACGACAGCACCACGGCCGCCTGGTTCTACAACAACTCGATCACCGGCGACGTCGTCATCATGAAGAACTCCCACGACAAGACGATCCAGCCCGACAACGGCCTCAACGGCTGGAACATGAGCTGGGACCAGTGGAAGGCCGGCTCCGCCGTCTGACCCGCTACGGGGGCTCTGTCTCGGAGCCCCCCTCGGGGGCTCGGGCATCGGGCCCCTCAGGCCGCCCGCACCGGCTGCTCGGCGTTCCAGCTGCCGAGCAGCCGCAGCGACTCCTCGGACTTCGAGCCGGGCTCCGCGTGGAAGGTGACCAGCGACAGGTCGTGCGCGTCCGGCAGCTTCAGCGTCTCGTACGCCAGCGTCAGCTCACCCACCACCGGATGCCGCAGCCGCTTCACACCGTGGCCCTTGTCGGCGACCGTGTGCGCCGCCCACATCGAGCGGAACTCCTCGCTCTTGACGGACAACTCACCGATCAGCGCGGTCAGTTGAGGATCGTCGGGATAGCAGCCCGCGCACAGCCGCAGCACGCTCACCACGTCGACGGCCTTGTTGTGCCAGTCGACGTACAGCGAACGCGACGCCGGGTCGAGGAAGACGTGGCGCGCCAAGTTCCGTTCCTGCGGCGGAAGTTGGGACAGGTCGCCGAGCAGGGCGGCCGCCATCCGGTTCCAGGCGAGGATGTCCAGGCGCGGCCCGAGGAGGTAGGCGGGCACGCCTTCCATAGCGTCGATCAGCTGCTGTAGCGCCGGACGGAACTCGTGCGCCCGGGCGGCCGAGGCGCGCTTCTTCTTCGCCTTGCCCTTGGCGAGGTGGGTCAGGTGGTTCTGCTCGGTGTCGTTCAGGCGCAGCGCCCGCCCGATCGCCTCCAGGACCTCCACGGACACGTTCTGCGCGTTGCCCTGCTCCAGGCGCGTGTAGTAAGCCACCGACACCCCGGCCAGCTGCGCCAGCTCCTCCCGGCGCAGGCCGGGCACCCTGCGGTGGCGCCCGTGGTCGGGCATCCCCACGTCCGCCGGCTTCAGCCGGGCCCGGCGGGAGCGGAGGAATTCGCTGAGTTCGGCACGCTGGTCCATGACACCCCAGTATCCGTGGTCAGAGGCCTGGTCGTACGACCGGGAGCCTGACCCTGTCAGTGGTACGCACGGTGGACGTAGGCAGAACAGGGGCCTGGGTGGCAGGTGGGAACTGGTGCAGGCTGGATCGCGTACCCAAAGATTTGAGGAGACCGGCACATGACCACCGTCGCCGCCTACGCCGCCCCCGCCGCCAAGGCTCCCCTGGAGCGCACCACCATCGAGCGCCGTCCGGTGGGCCCGAACGACGTGCTCATCGAGATCAAGTACGCCGGTATCTGCCACTCCGACATCCACCAGGCCAGCGAGGGCTGGGGCCAGGCCATCTTCCCGATGGTGCCGGGCCACGAGATCGCCGGTGTGATCACCGAGGTCGGCTCCGCCGTCACCAAGTTCCAGGTCGGCGACCGCGCGGGCGTGGGCTGCTTCGTCGACTCCTGCGGCACGTGCGAGGCCTGTCGCTCGGGGCAGAACCAGTTCTGTCAGGACGGTGTCTCGACGTACAACTCGATCGGCCGGGACGGCAAGCCCGCCTACGGCGGCTACTCCACCCACATCGTCGTGGACGCCGACCACACCCTGCGCATCCCCGACAGCATCCCGCTGGACGTCGCGGCCCCGCTGCTGTGCGCCGGCATCACCCTGTACTCGCCGCTCAAGCGCTGGCAGGCCGGCCCCGGCAAGAAGGTCGCCATCCTCGGGCTCGGCGGCCTCGGCCACATGGGCGTCAAGATCGCGCACGCCCTGGGCGCAGAGGTGACCGTGCTCAGCCAGTCGCTGCGCAAGAAGGACGACGGGCTCAAGCTGGGAGCCGACCACTACTACGCGACCAGCGACGAGGAGACCTTCAAGCAGCTCGCCGGCTCCCTCGACCTGATCGTCTCCACCGTGTCCGCGCCGCTGGACCTGGGCGCGTACCTCTCGCTCCTGAAGACGGGCGGCGCGTTCGTCAACGTGGGAGCCCCCGAGGAGCCGAACTCGCTCAACATGTTCGGCCTCATCGGCGGCAACAAGATCCTCGCCGGTTCGATGATCGGCTCCATCGCCGAGACCCAGGAGATGCTCGACTTCTGCGCCGAGCACGGCCTGGGCGCCGAGATCGAGCTGATCCGCGCCGACCAGATCAACGAGGCGTACGAGCGGGTCCTTGCCAGCGACGTGCGCTACCGCTTCGTGATCGACACGGCGACGATCTGACGCTGCTGATCCCGCTGCCTCTGCCGATCCGGCTGCCCCTGGGCGGCTCGGCCGGGGTGCCGCGGCCCCGGAGGTTCCCCTGCCTCCGGGGCCGTTCGCTTGCCTCCGCGCGCCCTCCTCAGGCTCGATCGCGTGATCACCACCCACGCCCGACCGCCGGCCCGCCGAACTGTCTCGCGGGGCCGAAGTCATCGAGCTGGTCAAGGAGTTCGGGCAGACGACGGTGATCGAGGGGCAGGGGTTTCTGGGCGAGCAGGTGTGGCACTGGCGCAAGCGGGGGCGGGCAGTTCCGGCGGGGGCCGGTGCAGGGCGTGCAGGCAGAGGCCGCCGACGATGAGCGCGAGGCCCGTCCAGGCGGTGGGGGTCGGGGGCGCGATGCCGGTCACCAGGGCCTCACCCGCCAGGGTGAAGGGCACCTCCGCGGCCTGGGTCGCCTCCACCGCGCCCAGCGCGGCCGGCCGGTCCCGTACGAGATCGGTGGCGCGGAAGAACAGGGTGGTCGCGACCACCCCGGAAGCCAGCGCGACGATCAGGCACTGGACGACCTGGTCCCGCCCCGGCGCACCGACGCGCAGGCCCGCCGTAGCGGCGAGGGCCACCCACAGCGGCAGCGAGCCGAGCGTCATGGCGAGCGTGCGCTGCACCCCGTCGAGGCCGTCGCGGCCGAGCAGCTTCCGGTTGCCGAGCGGGTAGGCGACGGCCGCGACCAGCACCGGAACGACGACCCGGGCGACCGTACCGGCATCCATGCCGTGCGCGTTCTGGGTCTGCGCGAGTGCGACCCCGGCGACGATGAGCAGCGAGACCGCGAGGGTGCGGCGCGGCACCCGCCCGCCGATCACGATCCCCGCGACGATCACGAGCTGCCAGGTCGCCGCGAGCAGCCACCCCGCACCCTCCTGGCTCGCCCAGGTGAGCGGCGCGTAGAACAGCCCGAACCCGACGGTCGACCAGCCCAGCCACGCCCCGGGCCGGGCGCGCAGACTCCGTACGACCCCGGAAAGGCCGCCCCGTATCCAGACAAGCAGCACGAGCGGCGGCACCATGAACAGATAGCGAAGGCTCGCACTCCACAGCCAGGAGCCGCCCGCCAGGCTCATCTCGCGGTTGAGTACGAAGCTGGTCGCGAAACAGGCGGCGGCGACAACGCCGAGCCCCATGGGCACGGCGGCCCGTCGGTTCCTGTCCACGCCCCGTGCTCCCTCGCTACGCCCTTCACGCCTGCCCGCACTCGCCTTACGACGCCCGCCCGCAGTCGATCACAAACTAAAATGTTAGTCGTGCCAACCGAAGAGCCCGCCCCCGCCCCCGCTTCCGTCTCCTCCGCCCCTGCCTCCGAGCCGTCCCGCCGTCTGCTGCGCGATGTCGCGTACGAGGCGCTGCTCGCCTCGATCGTGTCGGGGGAGTTCGCCCCCGGCGCGAAACTGAGCGACGCCGAGCTCGCCGCCCGCCTTGGCCTCTCCCGCGCGCCGGTCCGCGACGCACTGGCCCGGCTCACCGCCGAACGCCTGGTCGTGTCCAAGCCGCAGAGCTACACGCGGGTGGCCCCGCTGGTCGCCAAGGAGATCCGGGGCGCGCTCGCCGTGGTGGGCGCGATGCACACCCTCGCGGTACGTGAGGCCCTGCCGCGCCTGGAGCCGGACCACCTGGCCCAGATGCGTACGGCGAACGAGGAGTTCGTACGAGCGGTGAGGGCGGGTGACGTCGCGGCGGCGATCGCGGCCGACGACGCCTTCCACGCCGTCCCGGTCGCGGCGAGCGGCAACCAGCCGCTGGCCGACACGGTGACCCGCTACACCCCGCTGCTGCGCCGCCTGGAACACCAGCGCTTCTCCAGCACGGCGGCCCGCGCCTCGGCCGCCCGCCACGAGGAACTGATCGCGGCATGCGAAGCGCGGGACGCGGACCGGGCGGCGGAGATCTCGTACGAGATCTGGGCGGAGCTGGATTGAGGTACCGGGTTGAGCAACCGCAGTGAGCTACCGGAAAGAGGTAGCGGATTGAGCGACCTGTAGATCTATACGGCCCGGGGATAGACCCGCTCGTCGGGCAACAGGGCTTGGGCAGCGTCGAGTTGGCCGTCCCGTACGAGAGCGTGGACGCGGTGGGCGAGCGGGGTCACATCGCGGATGCCGACGATCCACTCGTCCGCGTACCGCCGCACAGCCTCCCCGGCGAGGCCGAGTTGCAGTGAGCGGTACGGCAGCGGTCGCAGCCGCAGGTCCCGCTCGGGGTCCCACTGCACCCGGGCGGGCGCCTGCCTCAACTCCCTTTTCCAGGCGGCCTGTTCGCCGTGCAGCTCACGTACGTAATGCGAGAGGCAGGCGTGGTCGAGCGCCCAGTCGAACCCGTCCCGCCGGATCTCGACGGCGAGCACGGTGCGCTGCCCGTCCTTCGTGCCCCACGCCGAGCGGTACATCATCCACAGGAACGACGGCTTGACCCAGGTCATCCGCTCCCTTTTCCACGAGGCCGGAAACCGCCCGTCGCGGGCGGCGGGCAGCCCGAGTGCCGGGTCGTACGCCTGGTAGACGGTGACCGTCGACTCGGTGTGCAGGGCGCGGATCTGCTGGCGGGGCGGGGTGGTGGCGCGGTCCTGCGTGGCGTCGCTGGCTTCCGTGGCTTTCGTGGCTTCCATGGGGGAAGCGTGGCCCGGTCGGGTGGGGTGTGACCAGCGAATATCGGGCTACGGGCGGTCGGGGACGGGCAGTTCGGAGCCGGCCGAGTCCATGAAGGCCAGCATCCGGCGGTTGATCTCGTCCGCGTGGTCGATCTGCGGGCCATGACCGGTGTTGGAGACGATCTCGGCCCGGGCGCCCGGTACCAGCCGCGGCACGCGCTCCACCTGCCGCCGCGGATGCACGAGCAGACTGCGCTTGCCGAGCAGCAGATGGAGCGGGGTGCGGACGGTGGACAGCTCCGCGTCGGACAGCGGTTGCGGAACGGGGCGGCGAATGCGGTACGCACGGACGCTCGCCCTGCTCATCGCGCGCAACTCCGGTACGACGAGGACGGGTTGCTCCAGCCAGGCCGCCAGGCGCGGGCGCAGCGCCTTGGGGGCCGAGGTCGCGAAGAGGCTGGCGAAGATCCAGACGAAGAAGCGCAGGCCGACCTTCTCCAGGCCGCCCGGATCGAGCAGGGTGACCGACGCGAGGCGGCCGGGCCGCAGGTGCGCCTGGTTCAGGGCGAGCCAGCCGCCGTAGGACGAGCCGACGAGGTGAACGCGGTCGAGCCCGAGCCCGGCGAGCGTCTCGTCCAGCCACTGGGCGGCGCGTTCGGGCTGGTGAATGGGCTCGCGCTGCATGCTGCGGCCCGGGTCGCCCGGGGTGTCGATCGCGTAGACGGGGCGCTCGGCGCTGAGCGCGGCGGTGTTCGGGTACCACATCGCGGAGCAACTCCCGGCGCCGTGCACCAGGACGACCGGGGTGCGCGAGGCGACGGCCGGGTCGTCGGATCCGTACCGGTAGACGTGGGTCGTACCGAAGCTCGTCTCCACGTCCCGCTCCGCGACGGCCGGCGCACCCAGCGCGTAGAGGGCGTCGCACGCGGCGAAGTAGCGGTCGCGCAGGGCGTCGCTCACATACCGCCCGACATCGGGCCGGACACGTTCGCGGGTCGTGGACTTGGGCACGGGAAGCCACCTCCGGAGGTGATCGGGCTCGTTCGTGGTACGACCGTACCATCAACTTGATACGGCTGTACCATGAAAATCGACCGGCCGGGCCAGGTGGCCTGTGCTGCGGCCGGGCCCGGGTGAACCGGTGCGGATGACGATGGCTGTACAGGTGACGGTGACAGTGACGGTGGCTGTGCAGAGGGCGATGGACGAGAGGCCGGGACGCAACCGATGCCGAAGCGCGTGGACCACGCACAACGACGAACCGAGATCACCGAGGCGCTCGTCCGGGTCGCGGGCCGGCGCGGGCTGCACGCGGTGGGGATGCGCGATGTGGCGGCGGAGGCGGGGGTGTCGCTGCGGCTGATCCAGTACTACTTCGAGACCAAGGAGAAGCTGCTGCTCTTCGGGCTGCAGCATCTGACGGAACGGTTCGGGGAGCGGGTCGCCGCGCGGATCAAGGCAGTTGGGGACGCGCCGGGCCCGCGCGCCACGATCGAGGCCCTGCTGATGGCGGCCCTGCCCACCGACGACGAGAGCCGCACCTTCCACTTCCTCTACACCTCGTACGCGGTCCTGGCCATGACCGACGAGGTGCTGGCCGCCCAGCCGTTCATCGCGAACCCGGACGCGGCGGAGGAGGCCGTCGCGGGCCTCCTCCAGCAGGCGCGGGACGCGGACCTCACCGCTCCGGGGATCGACGCGAGGGGCGAGGCGATCGGCCTCCTCGCGATGTCGGCCGGTCTCGGCACGAGCATCCTGGTCGGCCAGCGGGACGCGGAGTCGGCGACGGCGGTGCTGAGGCTGCACCTGGACCGGATCTTCCGGGTGAGCTGAGGTCTCGGCGTATTCGGGGCTTCCGGGGCTTCCGGACGGGCTGGGGGCTCGGCGTAATCGGGGCTACTGGCCGTCGGGGGCGGACCGGTGTGGTTTCCTTCGGCGGGCGGACTCGATCCTGGTCCAGCGAGTGGGCTGACCTGGGGGTTTGTTGACGGGCTCAGCGCCGCTGCCGCCGGGCGGGATGCGGGTGCTGCCGGATCTCCACATCGGCATCCGTGACCGCCGACAGATCCCCCCGCGCCCGAGCCGCCCGCCGCACCCCGACCAACTCCGCACACACCGGGCAGCCCGGCGCGGGCCGGGGCGGCGCGTGCGGCAGTGTCAGGTGCACGGGATCCCCCATGGTCGTCCTCGGATCACTCACGCCTACCGCCTGTCCGGCCGAATACTGATGTCCCCAGCAATTCACCCGAACCCGCGGCCCGGTACGCCATGAACCGCTCGGACTCCCCCGAACGGACCCCGGCCGGCCCCTGGCCGACAGCGGCCGGTTGCCTTCCGAGGCGGGCGAGACGGTGCTGCCCGACCGCGAGGGGAGCGAGCCGTCACCTTGCCGGGGGCCGCGGGCCGGCCGACCTCCGCAACGCCTCGGCCAACTCTTCGACACGACCGGCGTCGGGACGCTGCCGACAGGGTCAGCTCTCGGCCCTGGCCACCCCGATCGGGCAGGACACGCCTGTGCCCCCGATCCCGCAGTACCCCGCCGGGTTCTTGTCCAGGTACTGCTGGTGGTAAGGCTCCGCGGCGTAGAACGGACGCCCCTCCGCGGGGAGCAGTTCCGTTGTGATCGTGCCGTGGCCCGAGGCCGTCAGGACCTTCTGGTAGGCCTCGCGGGAGGACTGGGCCGTGGCCTCCTGGGCGGGGGTGTGGGTGTAGATCGCCGAGCGGTACTGGGTGCCCACGTCGTTGCCCTGGCGGAAGCCCTGCGTCGGGTCGTGGTTCTCCCAGAACACCTTCAGGAGCTGCTCGTACGAGACGAGGGCGGGGTCGTAGACCACCCGGACCGCCTCCGTGTGGCCCGTCAGGCCCGAGCAGACTTCCTCGTACGCGGGGTTCACCGTGCTCCCGCCCTGGTAGCCGACCAGCGTCGTCCAGACGCCCGGGGTCTGCCAGAACTTGCGCTCGGCGCCCCAGAAGCAGCCCATCCCGAAGTCCGCGACCTCAAGCCCCTCGGGGTACGGGCCCGCCAGCGGGTTGCCGAGCACGGTGTGCCGGGACGGCAGGGTGAATTCGGGCTCCGGGCGTCCCTTGAGGGCCTGCTCGGGGGTGGGCAGCTCGGGCGTACGGCGGCCGAAGATCATCGGGGGCTCCTCGGAAAGGTGTGGGTCCCGCTGTGGGTGCCTATACGCAACGTACGGCCGGGCCGAGAGATTCCGGCCACCCCCATCGGCCTCGCGTCACGGCCGCCGCAGCGTCGCCGGGCTCCCGCCGTTCGCCTCGTAGCCCGCCACCGCCAGGGCCCGGCACAGGGTGTAGTCCGCCGCCGGGTCCTCGGAGACCGTCCAGGGGAGGGCACCCACATAGCCGTCCAGGGCGACGAACTGGTCCATCGACTCCGCCCAGCGTTCGGCGCGTACCAGGAAGAAGACCAGGAGGTGGCGGACCTGGGGCAGGACCGGGTCGTCGGGGCGGGCCTGGTGGACGGCGTGCAGGGCGCCCTCCATGGCGCGGCTCACCACCGCCGTGCGGAAGAAGTCGGACACGAGGACCACATCGGGGACGTGCTCGTACACCGCGAAGAGGGGCAGCGCGGAGAGCAGCGAGCCGCGCGGGGCGCGGGCCGCGGCCGACGTGGCGAACTCGTCGGCCTGGACGCGCGAGCCGTGCCACTTCTCGCAGTGGTAGTGCAGCGCCGCGAGGTGCGCGCCCATGTGGTGCGGGGCGCGGTCCATGACCTTGGCCCACAGCTGGTCGAACTCCGGGCGGGGGTAGGCCAGTCCACGGGCCACCGCGAGTTCGGTGATGTACGGGACGGGGTCGCCCGGCGCGAGCAGCGCGGCCTCGCCGCAGACCGTGCGGGCCTCCTCCAGGATGATGCGGAAGTCGTCCTGGCCGACGGACGAGGACCGCCAGGCCTGCTGGACCAGGAACTCCGCGTGGACCTGCGCGGCCCCCGCGTCCTTCGGCGCCTCCGAGCGCCACTTGCGCAGCCAGGCCCCGCCGACACCGGGGCGCTGGGCGAGTTCGAGGGAGGCCGCGCCCGCGAAGGCCTGGACGCGCTGCCAGCGCCGCTCGCCCTCCTTCGGGGTCTCGGCGAGGAGACGGGCGGCCGGCTTCCAGTCCTGGGTCTGCTGCACCACGGCGAGCACGTCGAGGAGATCCTGGTCGGGTCCGGGCATGCGCACGTCGAGCTCCTCCTGGAGCGCGAAGCCGTACGCCGCGGGGTCGGCGGCATCGGGCGCACCGGGCCGGGACAGCTGGATGCCGGCCCCGCCACGGCGGAACACGAACCGGCCGATGATCGCGACGAGCATGCACAGCGCGAGCAGGGTCCACAGAATCTCCATGCCCTCCAGCGAACCAGACCGCGGCCGGATATGACGAACCCGGTGGGCCGACGAACTAGGCTCTGGACCATGAGCCAAAAGCACGCAGACGATGCGGTCAAGAGCTTCGAGACCATCGCGATCCATGCCGGGAACACCGCGGATCCGCTGACCGGTGCGGTCGTACCCCCGATCTACCAGGTCTCCACCTACAAGCAGGACGGCGTCGGCGGCCTGCGCGGCGGCTACGAGTACAGCCGCAGCGCGAACCCGACGCGGACCGCCCTCGAAGAGAACCTGGCGGCGCTCGAAGGCGGCCGCCGCGGCCTCGCCTTCGCGTCCGGTCTGGCCGCCGAGGACTGCCTGCTGCGTACGCTGCTCGCCCCCGGCGACCACGTCGTGATCCCGAACGACGCCTACGGCGGCACGTTCCGCCTGTTCGCGAAGGTCGTCTCACGCTGGGGTGTGGAGTGGTCGGTCGCCGACACCTCGGACCCGGCGTCCGTGCGGGCCGCCGTCACCGACCGTACGAAGGTCATCTGGGTGGAGACGCCCTCCAACCCGCTGCTCGGGATCACGGACATCGCGGCCGTGGCGCAGGTGGCGGCGGACGCGGGCGCCAAGCTCGTCGTCGACAACACCTTCGCCAGCCCCTACCTGCAGCAGCCGCTGTCGCTCGGCGCGGACATCGTCGTGCACTCGCTGACCAAGTACATGGGCGGGCACTCCGACGTCGTGGGCGGCGCGCTGATCGCCAACTCGGCCGAGATCGGCGAGGAGTTGGCGTACCACCAGAACGCGATGGGCGCGGTCGCCGGGCCCTTCGACTCGTGGCTGGTGCTGCGCGGCATCAAGACGCTGCCCGTGCGCATGGACCGGCACAGCGAGAACGCGGGCAAGGTCGCCGAGATGCTGACCCGGCACGCCAAGGTCACCCAGGTCCTGTACCCGGGGCTGCCCGAGCACCCGGGCCACGACGTCGCGGCCAAGCAGATGCGGGCCTTCGGCGGCATGGTCTCCTTCCGCGTCGAGGGCGGCGAGGAAGCGGCGGTCGAGGTCTGCAACCGTACGAAGCTGTTCACGCTCGGTGAGTCCCTCGGCGGGGTCGAGTCGCTCATCGAGCACCCGGGCCGCATGACGCACGCCAGCGTCGCGGGCTCCGCGCTTGAAGTCCCGGCGGACCTCGTCCGGGTCTCGGTGGGCATCGAGAACGCGGACGATCTTCTCGCCGACCTTCAGCAGGCGCTGGGTTAGAGCCGGGCTTGAGCGGGCCTAGAGCCCCTCGACGGGTGGCGTCACCGTGGAAGGCGGCGTCACCCACGGCTGGGCCAGCGAGGCCCAGACCAGGAAGACGATCACCGCCACCGCGAGCAGCAGCCACAGGGTGCGGCGTACGAGGCGCCTCCGGTGCAGCATGCGCAGGCCCAACTCGACTGCCTGGGCGGCCAGTTCGGCCGGCACGGCCGGGTGCGGGCCGCTCTCCAGGAGGCGGCGGACCTCGGCGGTCTTGCGGTCGGGCGTTCTCATCGGACGGCCTCCCGTTCCAGGGTCCCGGGCCGACGCGAGGGCCCGGCCGCGTGCCGGCCCGCGTTTCCGCTCATGTGGCCACCCCGGGGGCCGGGGCGGCGGGCGCGGGCGGTGTCGCAGGGGTGCTGCGCATCGTGGCGATCGCCCGCGTGCAGATCGCGCGGACCCGGTCGGCCGGCAGTCCGACCAGCGCCGCGGTCTGCTCCTCGGCGACGCCTTCGTAAAGGCGCAGGACGAGGATGAGCCGTTCCTGCGGGGTCAGCCGCGCGAGGAGCCCCTCGTCGACGTGCGGCCGGGGCAGGCCGGGGACGACCGGCCGGTGGTAGCGCCAGGCGCCGCGGGCGAACCGGGCGGCGATCTCCTGGCGGGTGCGGTCGTACGGGTCCTCACCGCGCAGCCGGTGCCAGCGGGCGTACGTTTCGGCCAGGGCGGCGGTCAACAGGCGCCGGGCGCGCGGGTTGTCGTCGGGAAGCTCGGCGGTCAGCAGGGTGGCGGCATGCAGCAACCGGCCCCCCGCGCCCGCCACGTATGCCTCGAACTCCCGGGTGCGGCGGCGGTGTTGGCTGGAGTACCGCTCGCGCATGTGCCTCATATGAGGGCAGGCGCGAGCCCCAGGTCAAGAGGTCGGCGCGGACGGCTCCTGAGCGGCCGACTGGCGGGCCGAGAGCGCGGAGTTGAAGCGGGTGAGCAGCGTGCAGAACGACTCCCGCTCGTCCTCCGTCCACCCGTCGGTGACCTGCGCCATCAGCTCGCGCCGCGAGGAGCGCACCTCTTCGAGGCGGGACTGGCCGCGCGGGGACAGCTGGAGCACGACCGCCCGGCCGTCCTCGGGGTGCGACGTGCGCTTGACCAGGCCGGTGTCGACGAGCGGCGCGACCTGGCGCGTCACCGTCGACGAGTCGATCCCCATGCCCGCGGCGAGCGCCTTGACGCCCATCGGGCCTTCCAGATCAAGGCGGTTGAGCAGCAGGTACGCGGCTCGGTCCATCGAGTTGCGGACCTGTCCTACGCCGCCGAGCCTGGTCTGCTCGGCGCGGCGGGCGAACACGGCCACCTGGTGCTGGAGGGCATCGAGGAGGCCGGGGTGAAGCGGGGGAGTCATGTCCTGAACTGGGGGCATGGCCGGGGCTCTCTCGTGCGGGTGTCGGTGTGGTGGGGGACAGAGTACGCGGCCCGACCGGCATACGTACCGGCGGTGCGCAAACCTGTGGACAACTCCCGTGCGGATCAGAATCCCAGCGGCCGGAAAGGGGCGTGAGCTGCGAGACTTGCTGTCATGAGCTTCAGTACGTCTGGCCCCTTGCACCACCTGATCCTCGATGACATCCGCGGCGCGCAGAAGATGCTGTCGGGGGTGGCCCGCACCACCGCGATGGAGGGCTCCCGCCACCTGTCGTCGCTGGTGGGGGCCCCGGTCCACCTCAAGTGCGAGAACCTCCAGCGGACCGGCTCGTTCAAGCTGCGCGGCGCGTACGTGCGGATCGCGGGGCTGCGGCCCGAGGAGCGGGCGGCCGGGGTGGTCGCGGCGAGCGCGGGCAACCACGCACAGGGAGTGGCGCTCGCCTCGTCGCTGCTCGGCGTGCATTCGACGGTGTTCATGCCGATCGGCGCCCCGCTGCCGAAGGTCGCCGCGACCCGGCACTACGGCGCCGAGGTGATCCTGCACGGCACGGTCGTCGACGAGACGCTGGCCGCCGCCGAGGCGTACGCGGCCGAGACCGGCGCGGTGCTCATCCACCCCTTCGACCACCAGGACATCATCGCCGGGCAGGGCACGGTGGGGCTGGAGATCCTGGAGCAGTGCCCCGAGGTGCGCACCATCGTCGTCGGCATCGGCGGCGGCGGGCTCGCGGCGGGCATCGCGGTCGCGGTGAAGGCGCTGCGGCCCGACGTCAAGATCGTCGGCGTGCAGGCGGCGGCCGCCGCGGCCTACCCGCCCTCGCTGGCCGTCGGGCATCCCATCGCCATCGACCCGGCGCCGACGATGGCCGACGGGATCAAGGTGGGGCGCCCGGGCGACATACCGTTCGCGCTGGTCAGCGAGCTGGTGGATGAGGTGCGTACGGTCACCGAGGACGAGCTCTCCAGTGCGCTGCTGCTCTGCCTGGAGCGGGCGAAGCTGGTCGTGGAGCCGGCCGGGGCGAGCCCGGTGGCCGCGCTGCTCAGCGATCCGGGGGCGTTCCGTGGGCCGGTCGTCGCGGTGCTTTCCGGTGGAAACGTGGACCCGCTCCTGATGCAGCGGATCCTGCGGCACGGCATGTCGGCGGCGGGCCGCTATCTGTCGCTGCGGCTGCGCCTGACGGACCGCCCCGGGGCGCTGGCCTCGCTTCTCGGGGAATTGTCAGTGCTGGATGCCAATGTGTTGGACGTGAGTCACGTACGGACCGACCCCCGGCTCGGACTCACGGAAGTGGAGGTCGAGTTGCACCTGGAGACGAAGGGCCCGGAGCACTGCGCGGAGGTGTCGGCGGCGCTGCGGGAGGCGGGCTACACGGTCATGGGCTGAAACCGGGACCTGCGCGTGGACACGGGGGAGAGGAAGGTCGCGCAGGACCGCTGACAGGACGCGATGTATCGCGTTATGGTGTGGCTCGACAAAGGCTCCACCGGGCGATCCATGCCCGGAAAATCTAGGATTTGTCCAGCATATTCCGGGAAGTCACACCCGAAACTGGGGGTACTCACATGCCAGGCGCCATCTATGCCGAAGGCCTGGTGAAGACTTTCGGCGACGTAACGGCTCTGGACGGCGTGGACCTCGATGTCCCCGAGGGGACGGTCCTCGGCCTGCTCGGCCCCAACGGCGCCGGCAAGACCACCACCGTGCGCGTTCTGACCACCCTGCTTCAGCCCGACCGCGGCAAGGCGGTCGTCGCGGGCATCGACGTCCTCAAGCATCCCAACGAAGTCCGCCGATCCATCGGCCTGTCCGGCCAGTTCGCGGCCGTCGACGAATACCTCACCGGCCGCGAGAACCTCCACATGGTCGGCCAGCTCTACCAGATGAATAGCAAGGCCGCGAAGGCGCGCGCGGGCGAACTGCTCGACCGCTTCAACCTCGCCGACGCCGCCGACCGGCCCGCCAAGACGTACTCCGGCGGCATGCGCCGCCGCCTCGACCTCGCGGCCGCCCTCGTGGTCTCGCCGCCCGTCATGTTCATGGACGAGCCGACCACCGGCCTCGACCCGCGCAACCGGCAGCAACTGTGGGAAGTCATCCAGGAGTTGGTCGCCGGGGGCACCACCCTGCTGCTCACCACCCAGTACCTCGAAGAGGCCGACCGCCTCGCGCACGACATCTGCGTCGTCGACCACGGCAAGGTCATCGCGCGCGGCAGCTCCGACCAGCTGAAGGCCCGCACCGGCGGCGAGCGCGTCGAGGTCGTCGTCCACCAGAGCGACCAGATAGCCCCGGCCCGCGAGGTCCTCGCGGGCTTCGGCAAGGGCGAGGTCAACGTCGAGGAACACACCCGCCGGCTCACCGTCCCGGTCGCCGGCGGCGCCAAACTCCTCGCCGAGGTCATCCGCGAACTCGACGCCAGGGGCGTGGAGATCGACGACATCGGCCTGCGCCGCCCCACCCTCGACGACGTCTTCATCTCCCTGACCGGCCACGCCGCCGAAACCACCAAGGAAGAGGACGAAGAGCCCGCCGACGCCCACGGCAGGCCCAAGGCCCGCAAGGAGGCAGCGAAGTGAGTGCCATCACCGACGTCACGCCCGCACCCCGGGCCCGGGGCGGCATCGGCGGGTCCGTACGGGACTCGCTGGTGGTTGCGCGGCGGAACTTGATTCGGATGACCCGGATTCCCGAGATCGTCCTGTTCGGCCTGATCCAGCCCATCATGTTCGTGGTGCTCTTCACGTACGTCTTCGGCGGGTCCATCAGCGTGGGTGGCTCCACCGATCCGAAGCTCTACAAAGAGTTTCTGATGGCCGGCATCTTCGCGCAGACCGTCACCTTCGCGACCGCCGGAGCGGGCGCGGGCATCGCCGACGACATGCACAAGGGCCTCATCGACCGCTTCCGCTCGCTGCCCATGGCGCGCGGCGCGGTCCTGACCGGCCGCACCCTCGCAGACCTGGTGCAGACCGCACTCACCCTCGTAGTGCTTGCGGGCGTAGCCCTGCTCGTCGGTTGGCGGACACACGAGAACCTCGGCAAGGTGCTCTGCGGCTTCTTGCTGCTGCTCCTGCTCGGGTACGCGTTCTCCTGGATCGGCGCCCTGATCGGCCTGACCGTTCGAACCCCGGAGGCAGCCACCTCCGGCGGTCTGATCTGGCTGTTCCCGCTGACGTTCATCTCGAACGCCTTCGTGCCGGTCACCGGCATGCCGTCGTTCCTTCAGCACATCGCGGAGTGGAACCCCTTCAGCGCCACAGTGGCGGGGGCCCGTGAACTGTTCGGGAACACGATGTCGAACGCACCCAAGTCGATCACCGGCGCCTGGCCGATGGAACACCCGGTGATCGCCTCGATCATCTGGTCCGTCCTGATCATCGCCGTCTTCCGCACCCTCGCGGTCCGCAAGTACCGCTCGGCCAGCGCCTGACCCCGCCCCGCACGACAAAGCCCCTGGCCGCTCCAAAGAGCGCGACCGGGGGCTTTGTGCCGCGTACAGCAGGGCGTATCGGTGTCAGCCGTTGAACGGCTCGGCCGCCAGGATCTTCACCGAGGCCTTCTTGCCGTTGGGCAGCTCGTACTCGGCGTCCTCGCCGACCTTCTTGCCGTTCACGCCGGAGCCGAGCGGCGACTGCGGCGAGTACGTCTCGAAGTCGCCCGACGCGTATTCGCGCGAGGCCATCAGGAACTGCAGGGTGTCGTCCTCGTCGCCGTCGAAGGCGATCGTGACGAGCATGCCGGGGGCCACCACGCCGTCCGCGGCGGGGGCCTCGCCGACCTTGGCGTGCTCAAGGAGCTGGGTCAGCTGGCGCACCCGGAGCTCCATCTTGCCCTGCTCCTCCTTGGCCGCGTGGTACCCGCCGTTCTCCCGGAGGTCACCCTCCTCACGGGCCGCCGCGATCTTTACGGCGATCTCCGTGCGCGCGGGACCAGACAGGTACTCCAGCTCGGCCTTGAGCTGGTTGTACGCCTCCTGGGTCAGCCAGGTGACGTTGTCGCTGGTCTGGGTCACAGGTGCTCCTCGTCGGTACTGGGAAATACAAAGCATCGCCCTACCCCCAAGCATGTGCCTTGATGGGTGGGCGAAACCACGAGCCTAACAATTCAGGCGCCGTAGGGGGAGGACATAAACCGCTAGAACTTCATCAACGCAGGTCAGGACCGCTGCGTTGTCAACCGCGATCAGTAAGTTGATCAGGAGGACGGTCAGTGGGTTGACCGGTGGCCCGGGCCGTACGAGCCGCCGGGATCAGTCGGACTGGCAGCTGACGAGGTCGGCGGCCGTCGCCCGCGAGGTCGTGGTGATCGTGACGACCTTGTCGACCTGCTTGACCGGCTCGTCGAACCGGAAGTCCGCCCGGCCCACGTCGTCGCCGCTGGTCTGCTGGGCGCGCAGGGTGCAGGTGCCCTTGGCGTCCTTGTCCTTGCGGACCTCCAGGTGCACCTCGACCGAGGTGTCCGAGACCACCTTGAACTTGATCACCTGCGCGGAGAGCGACTGCCCGCCCACGTAGTCGTAACCGATCCAGCCGATCACGCCGAGCAGCACGACCCCGAGCACCGAGCCGGCGATCTTCAGCTTGCGGTCCGCGCGCTCGTCCGCCGAGCGCCCGTAGCGCCCCTGGGGAAGCTGCTCGCGAACAGCGGCCATGATCGTCCTCCTGCTGGTGGGGGTCTCCGGAATTTTCCGCCCCCCGATTCGGTCACTATAGAAGCCGCCCATTGCGCCGATCACAGAGGGCGCCGAATTCACTTACTGAGTCACCGAGGATCGAGTCTTGACTGAGCAGCTGCGACTGATGGCCGTCCACGCCCACCCCGACGACGAGTCGAGCAAGGGCGCGGCCACCATGGCGAAGTATGTGTCCGAGGGGGTGGACGTGCTGGTCGTGACCTGCACGGGAGGCGAGCGAGGCTCCATCCTCAACCCCAAGCTCCAGGGCGACAAGTACATCGAGGAGCACATTCACGAGGTCCGCAAGCGGGAGATGGACGAGGCGCGCGAGATCCTCGGCGTCCGCCAGGAGTGGCTCGGTTTCGTCGACTCGGGGCTGCCCGAGGGCGACCCGCTGCCGCCGCTGCCCGAGGGCTGCTTCGCCCTGGAGGACGTGGACGTCGCCGCCGGCCGCCTCGTGCGGTCCATCCGCACCTTCCGTCCGCAGGTCATCACGACGTACGACGAGAACGGCGGCTACCCGCACCCCGACCACATCATGACCCACAAGATCACGATGGTGGCCTTCGAGGGCGCGGCCGACACCGAGAAGTTCCCCGAGGCCGAGTTCGGCCCGGCCTTCCAGCCGCGGAAGCTCTACTACAACCAGGGCTTCAACAAGCCGCGCACGGTCGCCCTGCACGAGGCGCTCCTGGCCCGTGGCATGGAGTCCCCGTACGGCGAGTGGCTGGAGCGCTGGAAGGAGTTCGAGCGCGCCGAACGCACGCTGACCACGCACGTTCCGTGCGCGGAGTTCTTCGAGATCCGGGACAAGGCGCTCATCGCGCACGCCACCCAGATCGACCCCGACGGCGGCTGGTTCCGCGTGCCGCTCGACCTCCAGAAGGAGGTCTGGCCGACCGAGGAGTACGAGCTCGCGAAGTCGCTCGTGGACACTTCCCTCCCCGAGGACGACCTCTTCGCGGGCGTACGCGACAATGCCTGATATGAGCGCAAGCCTCGCAATGACGCACATGGTCCCGCTGGCCGCCGAGATCAACAACGACAAGGTGACGCCCGGCGTCCTCGGCTTCATCGTCTTCGCCGCCCTCGCGCTTGGCGTGTGGATGCTGATGAAGTCGATGAACCGGCACATGGGAAAGGTCGACTTCGAGGAGGCCCCGGACCCGTCCGCGGCGCCCCCGGCGGCCGCCCCGGGCAAGGGCGCACCGAAGAACGCCTGACCCTCAGGGTCCGCTGAGCGCCGCCGCCGCGCCCGTTCAGGGGCCCGGCGGCGGGCGCTGTCGGCCGCCGCCGACCTCAGCGCCCGGCCTTCACCGGCACCCCCATGACCTCCCGGGCGTGCCGGTCCGGGACCATGCCCAGATGCCAGGCCTGCCAGCCGGCCTCCAGGGAGATGCCGCGCTCCAGCATGAGCGCGAAGGCCTCCGCGCAGTCCTCCAGCTTCCTGTCGCGGGAGCCGTGCCGGGCGCGAATCAGCTGGGCCACCTCCTCCTGGGCGACCGCCGTGCCCACCTCCACCCCGCCCGCGCCCGCGTACGGCAGCAGCGTGCAGCGCAGGAAGCGGGCCCAGTCACCGCCGCGCCGGTCGTCGTACGAGGCGAACAGCGCGGTCGCCTCGTCGCACAGGGCGAGCGCCGGGCCCGGGCGGTTGTTGCCCGCGTCGATCAACGCGAGTTCCAGGCAGGTCCAGGCCTCGCCGTGCGCCACCCCGATGCGGTGGAAGTCGGCGCGCGCGTCGACCAGGAGCTGGCGGGCGAAGCCGGAGTTGCGCAGGTTGCCGGTCTGGGCGGCGCGCTGGTCGCGGGTGACCCGGCCCGAGTGGTGGCGGGCGCAGGCGAGCCCGTACACGTCGCGCATGCGGGAGAACATCGTGCGGGCCCGCTCCAGCTCGCGCACCGCCTGGTCGCGGTCGCCGCGCTCCTCCAGGGCCTGGCCCAGGTAGTACAGCGTCCAGGCCTCGCCGCGCGCGTCCTCCTGCTCGCGGTGGCGCGACAGGGCCTGGCGGAGCTGGTCGACCGCGGCCGACGCGTCGCCGTCGACGAGGCGCGCCCGGGCCAGCTGGGTCATCGCCCAGGCCTCGCCGCGGCCGTCGCGCGTGCGCCCGTACATGTCGAGCGCGGTACGCAACTCGTCCTCGGCGCGCGGGACTTCGCCCATTCGCAGATACAGCTGGCCGAGCTGGAAGTGCGTCCAGGCCTCGCCGTGCAGCGACTCGTTCTCGCGGTGCAGGGCGAGCGCGGTGGCGAGCAGGGTCAGCGCGCCGGCCAGGTTCGCGCGGTCGCGCTCGACCGCCGCGAGCGCGTGCAGCGACCAGGCGCGGTCGCCGGACAGCTCCTCGCCGGACTGGAGGTCGATGGCCTCGCGAAGCCGGGCCGCCGCCTCGGTCAGGTTGCCCTGGTGGTGCAGGGTGATGCCGAGTGAGCACAGCGCGAGAGCCTGGCCCGCGTCGTGCTGGGCCTCGCGGTAGAGGTTGACCACGGACGACAGCGTCGTACGCGCCGTGTCGAGCTCGCCGAGCTGGCGGGCCGCGATGCCGGTGCGCCACTGCACGGAACGGACGAGCAGCCCTTGGTCGACGGCCTGGGTCAGCTCGCTGATCTCGCCCAGGCGGTAGAGGTCGCCGCGCAGCAGGCAGTAGTCGCACAGCGCGCCGAGCAGGCTGAGGACGGCCTCCTGGTCGACGCCCTCGGCCTGCCGCAGGGCGGCGGTGATGAAGCTCGACTCGTCGTCCAGCCAGCGCAGCGCCGCCTCCAGGGACGGGAAGCCGTGCCCGCCGAACTGGCCGGCCCGCGTCGACATCTTGCCGTCGACCATGCGGCCCACCGCGTCGGCGAGCTCCGCGTAGTTGCGGATGAGGCGCTCCTGCGCGGCCACCCGCTCGGCCTGCTCCTCCTCGTCGGCGAGGCGGGCCTCGGCGAAGGACCGTACGACGTCGTGCAGCCGGTAGCGGCTGCCCCGCACGTGGTCGATGAGCCCGGCCGTGGCAAGCGCCGAGAGCTGGCGCTGGGCCTCCTGCTCGTCGGCGGCGAGCAGCGACGCCGCGGCCGCCGCCCCGAGCGAGGCCCGGCCCGCGAGCGCCAGACGGCGAAGGAGGCGGCGGGCGGGCTCGGACTGGTCGGTGTAGCGCAGCCACAGGGCCCGCTCGGCGGGCGCCACCGGGCCGTACGCCGCGAGGTCGGCGGCCAGGGCCCGTGCCGAACGCGGGCCGAGCGAGGACCCGGCGATGCGCAGCGCCAGCGGGAGCCCGCCGCACAACTGCCGTACCAGCTCGGTCGATTCGGCGTCGTAGGGGCCGGACTCCTTCTCCCCGGCGGACTCGCGGAGCAGCTCCTCGGCGCCCGCCGCGTCCAGCGGCTCGACGGGCAGCTGGTGCACCCACGCGGGGAAGTCGGCGGGCAGGTCTAGCGGCTTGGAGGAGGTGACGAGAACCAGGCCCTCGGAGCGCTGCGGCACCAGCGTGCGGACCTGCTCGGCGTCGTCGGTGTCGTCCAGTACGACGGTGACCGCGAGGCCCGTCAGATGCTGGTGGTAGAGCTCGGCGAGGCGGCGCACCTGCTGTTCGGGCGACGACCTCTCGCGGAACAGGAGCTGTTCGCGGGGCGCGCCGAGCCGGTTGAGCAGGTGAAGCAGTGCGTCCCGGGTCGGCAGTGGGCCCTCGCCCGACAGGCCGCCGCCGCGCATGTCGACCAGGCACGCGCCGCGGAACTGGTCGCGCAGCCCGTGCGCCGCCCGCAGCGCGAGGGTGCTGCGGCCCGAGCCCGGCGGGCCGTGCAGGACCACGACCACCGGGCGGGTCTCCGTCGAGGCGCGGGCCGCCTGCACCCACTGGCCGATCCGCGCCAGCTCCGCCCGGCGCCCCGCGAACGGGCCCTGGGGGTCGGGCAGATGGCCGAACGACTGCTCAAGCACCGATCGGCGGCGGGCCGCCGCGCTCTTGTCCGTGCCGCGCAACTGCGTCGGCACCTTCTTCTGAGGCGGCTTGGGGCTCACCGCCCGCTGCTGGTCCAGGAACGGCCGGATGCCCCGCACCTCAAGGGCCGTCAGCCACTGGAGGCGCAACTGCTCCAGGCCGCCCGGCTGGCCGAGCGCCCCGGCCCGGCGGTGCGCGGCCGGCACGTGCGAGGCCGTCACCTTGGCGACCGTCCCCGCGGCCCCGGCCACCGCCACGGCCGCCCCGGTGCCCACCGCGCCGCCCGCGCCGACGCCGAGCGCGATGTCGACGGCCACGGCGGCGACAGCGCCAAATCCCGTGGCCAGTAAGCCGGTTGGGCCGCCGTCGCGTTTGAATCGCTTCCCGAACGAGAGGTGCCCGGCCGCCGCCTCGTCCAGGGCGTGGGTGTAGGCCGCGTACTCCTCCGCGGCGCTCTGGGCCAGCGCGTCGAGCGCGCCCCGGCCCCGGGAGAGCAGCGCGCTCCCGTCGGACCGTCCGCCGGAGCGCCGTACCTCTTCCTCCACGGCGCGTACCAACAGCCGCTCGGCCTCGGCCCGATGGCTGTCCCGCATGTGCGTCCCCCTCCGAGAGCCCGTCGCCCGCCTGCGTCTCCAAGTGTCCAGGGTGACGCGCGTCGGCGCGAGGGAGTCGGCGGATCATCTCCCGTGTGGGGGAGTATGGGGTCATGCCGAACCGCCTCGCCCATGAGACGTCCCCCTATCTCCTGCAGCACGCCGACAACCCGGTCGACTGGTGGCCCTGGTCGCCCGAGGCCTTCGAGGAGGCCCGCGAACGCGGGGTTCCGGTGCTGCTCAGCGTCGGGTACAGCAGCTGTCACTGGTGTCATGTCCTCGCGCACGAGTCGTTCGAGGACGAGGTCACGGCGGCGTTCATGAACGAGCACTTCGTGAACGTGAAGGTCGACCGCGAGGAGCGGCCCGACGTCGACGCCGTCTACATGGAAGCGGTGCAGGCGGCGACCGGGCAGGGCGGCTGGCCCATGTCCGTCTTCATGACCCCGGACGGCGAACCGTTCTACTTCGGTACGTACTTCCCGCCCGAGCCCCGGCACGGCATGCCGTCCTTCCGGCAGGTCCTGGAAGGGGTCCAGGGCGCGTGGGCCAACCGGCGCGACGAGGTCGCCGACGTCGCAGGGAAGATCACCCGCGATCTGGCGGCCCGCGAACTGGACCACGGCACGGGCGGGCTGCCCGGCGAGGAGGAGCTCGCCCAGGCGCTGCTCGGAATCACCCGGGAGTACGACCCGGCGAGCGGTTGGCTCGGCAGCGGCGACACCAAGTTCCCGCCGAGCATGGTGATCGAGTTCCTGCTGCGCCACCACGCCAGGACCGGCTCCGAGGCTGCCCTGGAGATGGCCGAGGGCATGTGCGAGGCCATGGCGCGCTCCAGCCTCTACGACCAGCTGGGCGGCGGCTTCCACCGCTACGTACTGCGCCCGCGCCCGGGGGCCACCCTGGTGCCGCACTTCGAGAAGATGCTGTACGACAACGCCCTGCTGTGCCGGGTGTACGCGCACCTGTGGCGGGCCACCGGCTCCGACCTGGCACGCCGGGTCGCCCTGGAGACCGCCGACTTCATGGTGCGCGAGCTGCGCACCAACGAGGGCGGGTACGCCTCCGCGCTGGACGCCGACAGCGACGACGGTGCCGGGCACCATGTGGAGGGCGCGTTCTATGTGTGGACGCCCGAGCAGCTCACCGAGGTCCTGGGCGAGCGGGACGGCGAGGCGGCGGCCCGGCACTTCGGGGTGACGGAGGAGGGCACGTTCGAGGAGGGCGCGTCTGTCCTCCAACTCCCCTCCGATGGTGGTGAGTTGGGTGCCGGTCTGGCGGATCGGCTGCTGGCCGCGCGTGAGCTGAGGGAGCGTCCGGGGCGGGACGGCAAGCTGGTGGCCGCCTGGAACGGCCTGGCCGTCGCGGCCCTTGCCGAGGTCGGCGCGCTCTTCGACCGCCCGGACCTCGTCGAGCGCGCGACCGAGGCCGCGGACGTTCTCGTACGGGTCCACATGGACGCCCACGCCCGGCTCGCCCGCACCTCCAAGGACGGTCAAGTGGGTGCGAACAGCGGGGTGTTGGAGGACTACGCCGACGTCGCCGAGGGCTTCCTCGCGCTGGCCGGGGTGACGGGGGAGGGGGTCTGGCTGGAGTTCGCCGGCTTCCTGCTCGACATCGTCCTGGACCAGTTCGTCGGCGAGCAGGGTGTCCTCTACGACACGGCGCACGACGCGGAGAAGCTGATCCGGCGTCCCCAGGACCCGACGGACAACGCGACGCCCTCCGGGTGGACGGCCGCGGCTTCGGCCCTGCTGTCGTATGCCGCGCACACGGGGTCCTCGGCGCACCGGGAGGCGGCGGAGGGGGCGCTGGGGGTGGTCCGGGCGCTCGGGCCGCGGGCACCGCGGTTCATCGGGTGGGGGCTTGCGGCGGCCTCCGCCGCGCTGGACGGGCCGCGGGAGGTCGCGGTGGTGGGTGCCCCCACCGACCCGCGGACGGGGGCGCTGCACCGTACGGCGCTGCTGGCGTGTGCGCCGGGGGCGGTTGTGGCGGTGGGGGCGCCGGGGGGAGCGGAGTTCCCCCTCCTGGCGGACCGGCCGCTGGTGGACGGCGCTCCGGCGGCGTATGTGTGCCGGCGGTTCACCTGCGAGGCGCCGGTGACATCGGCGGACGCGCTGGCGGAGGCCCTGAGTTAGTCCCCCGGCGGGCTGCGCCGGGGCTCCGCCCCAGGGCCTCAGGTGGGCTGCGTGCCCAGGGGCAGGCCATCGCTCAGCGTGTTCATCGTTCGGGCGATCAGGTCGAGGAGGTCGTCCTCGTGGTTGCGCTCCGCCCAGTACACCGTCGTCTCGTGGAGCGCCCCGAGCACCGCCATCGCGAAGACCCGAACCTCCAGGTCCACCCCGTCGCGCCCCGTCCGCTCCGCCAGTACCTCGCACAACAACCGGCTCGTCGCGGCCACCGATTCCATCATGCGGGCCCGCAGCGCGGGCACCTCCGCGATCAGGCGGGTGCGCTGCAGGGTTTCGTCGCGGTCGTGCAGCAGCGAGAGCCGGACCGCCTCGGTGATGATGGCCCGCAGCGATTCCAGCGGGGGTTCCCCGGCCGGCCGGGACCGCAGCTCCCGCAGCATGATCGGGTCGAACTCGTCGGTCAGGACGATGTCTTCCTTGGTCGGGAAGTAGCGGAACACCGTCGAGGGGGAGACCTCCGCCGCCTCCGCGATCTGCTCGACCGTCGTGGCCTCGTACCCCTGCTCCGCGATCAGCCGGTACGTGGCCCGGCGGATCGTGGTGCGGGTCTTGATCTTCTTGCGTTCGCGCAGGCTCAGCTGCGGCTGGAGGCTCTCCGCGACCGAGTCGAGGGAAGCGGCGGCTGGGGTGCGGGAGGTGGCGGCCATGGTCGTCATTGTCCGGCATCGGGCGCGGCGGGTGCGACGTCGCCCGGCGCCGGACCTGCGGGTTCGGTCTTCGGGAGCAGGGCCGCGGCGAGCAGCGCGGTCACGAGGGCGGCCAGGAAGCAGACCAGCAGGACGACGCCCATGCCGTGCACGTACGAGGAGTCGGCGGTCGACAGGAGATGCGGGTCGCCGGTCTTCGCGGACACCAGGTGCGCCGCCACCACCGAGTCCGCGGCCGCGTGCGGCGACCCGGTCGGCAGCCCGTCCGCGTACACCCCGGCGAGCAGCGATCCGAGCAGGGCGATGCCGATGGCGCTGCCCACCTGACGCACCGTCATGAGGAGCCCGGAGCCGCTGCCCGCGCGGTCCGGGGGCAGGGTGTCGAGAGCCGCCGTCATCGCGGGCACCATCGCGAAGCCGAACCCGAGGCCGGCAAGCGCCAGCCACAGGGCCGTGAAGCCGTAGCCGTTTTCGACGCCGGTCCGGCTGCCGAGCAGCGCGGCGAAGGCGAGCACCACGAGTCCGGCGCTGATCACGCCGCGCGCCCCGAACCGCGCGGTCAGCGGTGCGACGCCCTTGGCCGCGAACATGAGCCCGCCCATCAGCGGCAGCATGCGGAGGCCGGTGCCGAACGCGTCGTTGCCCAGCACCGCCTGGAGATAGGGCGGCAGGACGAACATGAGGCCGGACAGGATGAACATCACCAGCGTCGCGGCGAGCGTGTTCAGCAGGAACGGCCGGTGGCCGAGCAGCTTGAGGTCCAGCATCGGGCGTGCGGCCCGCCGCTCCCGTATGACCAGAGCCGCGATCAGGACCGCGCCGCCACCCAGCATGGCGAGCACCAGGGGGCTGCCCCAACCCCGGTTCGGGGCCTCGATGATGGCGTAGATCAGTACCCCGAGCCCGGCCGCGGTGAGCGCGGTGGACAGGGCGTCGACCTTCGGGGACGCCGGGTCGCGGGTCTCGGGCAGCAGGAAGGCGCAGGCGGCTGTGCCGATGCCGACCATCGGGATGTTGATCAGGAAGACCGAGCCCCACCAGAAGTGGTTGAGCAGGAAGCCGCCGATGATCGGGCCGAGCGGCATGCCGAGCGCGGAGGCCGCGGTGACGATGCCCATCGCCTTGCCGCGCTCGTCCGGGGCGAACAGCGAGGGAAGGACCGCGAGGGCGAGCGGCATGACGAGCGCGCCGCCGATGCCCATGACCGCGCGGGCCGCGACGACCGGTTCGACGCTGCTCGCGAGCGAGCCCACGAGCGAGCCGGCCAGGAAGACACCGAGGCCGGTGATCAGCATCCGGCGCCGCCCGAACCGGTCGCCGAGCAGCCCGGCGGGCAGCATCAGCGCCGCGAACACGACGATGTACGCGTCGGCCATCCACTGCTGCTGGCCGGTGGTGGCGCCGAGCTGGGCGGCCATGGTCGGCAGCGCCACATTGAGGATCGTCATGTCGAAGCCGAGCACCAGCATGCTCGCGACCATCGCCCCGAGCGCCCACCAGCGCCGGGGGCCCGGGGCCTGAACGGTCGCGACGGCGGGCGCGGCGGCGCCGGTGACGGGTGTGGGCGGTGTGGTCATGGTCGGCCCCCGTGGGTGAGTTTCCGTTCGCGCGGTCATGCGTCCAGCGATTGGGACGCGGTGAGAGTCCCTCTCTTATGAGAGTAACTCTCAAAAGGTGGTTGGCGTCAATGGTTCGGGGAATGCCAAGAGCCCCCGGCGCTTTCGCGCCGAGGGCCCTTCGGGAGCCGGAGTGCGGGTCAGCCGTGCTGGTAGGCGACGAGCGAGATGCCCACGTAGTGGACGACGAACGCGGCCAGGGTCAGTGAGTGGAACACCTCGTGGAAGCCGAAGAAGCGCGGCGACGGGTTCGGGCGCTTGATGCCGTAGATCACGCCGCCCGCGCTGTAGAGCAGTCCGCCGACGATGACCAGGACGAGCACCGCGATGCCGCCGGCCCGCATGAAGTCGGGCAGGAAGAAGACGGCCGCCCAGCCCATCGCCAGGTAGCAGGGGGTGTAGAGCCAGCGCGGGGCGCCGATCCAGAACACCCGGAACGCTATGCCCGCCGCCGCGGCCGCCCACACCGCCCACAGCAGGACCCGGCCCGTGGAGTCCGGCAGCAGAAGCAGGGTGAGCGGGGTGTACGTCCCCGCGATGATGAGGAAGATGTTGGCGTGGTCGAGGCGGCGCAGGATCGCCTCCCCGCGCGGGCCCCAGTTGCCCCGGTGGTAGAGACCGCTGATCCCGAACAGCAGGCAGGCGGTCAGAACGTAGATCCCGCAGGCGATCCGCGCCTTGGTGGAGCCCGCGAGTGCGGTCAGCACCAGGCCCGAGATCAGTACGGCCGGGAACATCCCGGCGTGCAGCCAGCCGCGCATCTTTGGCTTCACCTGTTGTGTCACCGGGTCGATCGCGGGGGCCATCACCTGATCAGTCATGCTCCGCATGCTACCTACGGCCCCGTAAGTTACGGATAGGTACGGCCTGTCACCGAGCGTCCTTCGGCCGTCGGGTAAGTGAACGGCAAATGGCAGTTAAGAAGGCGGTAAGTGGTGATGCTCACGTGAGAGGCCCCCTGGACATATGGGCGAACGACGCGGAAGATCAGATGAGTGCGGTCGGCACCGGATGAGCGCCAAGAGGATCCACGGGGTCAAGCATCCGGGTCGCAGCCCCCACGGGGCGGCAATGAAGTAGTTCGTCAACCCGTCCAGAGACCCTCATCAAGGAGCGATCGTGGCGCGCGATATCGCGGCTCCCCTCTCAGCCCCCACCAAGCACCAGGAACTGATCTCGTGGGTCAACGAGATCGCGGAACTGACCCAGCCGGACAGTGTGGTCTGGTGCGACGGATCCGAGGCCGAGTACGAGCGCCTGTGCGGGGAGCTCGTCGCCAAGGGCACGTTCAAGAAGCTCGACGAGGCCAAGCGCCCCAACTCCTACTACGCCGCCTCCGACCCCCGCGACGTCGCCCGGGTCGAGGACCGTACCTTCATCTGCTCCGAGAAGGAGGAGGACGCGGGCCCGACCAACCACTGGAAGGCCCCGGCGGAGATGAAGGAGATCTTCGCCGGCGAGAAGGGGATCTTCCGCGGGTCGATGCGCGGGCGCACCATGTACGTCGTCCCCTTCTGCATGGGCCCGGTCGGCTCGCCGCTCTCCGCGATCGGCGTCGAGATCACCGACTCCGCCTACGTCGCCGTGTCGATGCGCACCATGACCCGCATGGGGCAGCGCGTCCTGGACGAGCTCGGCACCGACGGCTTCTTCGTGAAGGCCGTCCACACCCTCGGCGCCCCGCTGGCCGAGGGCGAGGCGGACGTGCCGTGGCCGTGCAACTCCACCAAGTACATCTCGCACTTCCCCGAGTCGCGCGAGATCTGGTCCTACGGTTCGGGCTACGGCGGCAACGCCCTGCTCGGCAAGAAGTGCTACGCGCTGCGCATCGCCTCCGTCATGGCGCGCGACGAGGGCTGGCTCGCCGAGCACATGCTCGTCCTCAAGCTGACCCCGCCGAGCGGCGAGCCCAAGTACGTCACCGCGGCCTTCCCGAGCGCCTGCGGCAAGACCAACCTCGCCATGCTGGAGCCGACGATCCCCGGCTGGAAGGTCGAGACCATCGGTGACGACATCGCCTGGATGCGCTTCGGCGAGGACGGCCAGCTGTACGCGATCAACCCCGAGGCCGGGTTCTTCGGCGTCGCGCCCGGCACCGGCGAGCACACCAACGCCAACGCCATGAAGACGATGTGGGGCAACTCCGTCTTCACCAACGTCGCGCTCACCGACGACGGCGACGTGTGGTGGGAGGGCATGACCGAGACGGCGCCCGCGCACCTCACGGACTGGAAGGGCAACGACTGGACGCCCGCCTCCGACACCCCGGCCGCCCACCCCAACGCCCGCTTCACCGTGCCGGCCGGGCAGTGCCCGATCATCGCGCCCGAGTGGGAGGACCCCAAGGGCGTGCCGATCTCGGCGATCCTCTTCGGCGGCCGCCGCGCCTCCGCGGTGCCGCTGGTCACCGAGTCCTTCGACTGGAACCACGGCGTCTTCCTCGGCGCGAACGTCGCCTCCGAGAAGACCGCCGCCGCCGAGGGCAAGGTCGGCGAGCTGCGCCGCGACCCGTTCGCGATGCTGCCGTTCTGCGGCTACAACATGGGCGACTACATGGCCCACTGGGTCAAGGTCGGCGCCAACGCCGATGCCGCCAAGCTGCCGAAGATCTACTACGTGAACTGGTTCCGCAAGAACGACGCGGGCAAGTTCGTGTGGCCCGGGTTCGGCGAGAACAGCCGCGTCCTGAAGTGGATCGTGGAGCGCCTCGAAGGCAAGGCCGAGGGCGTCGAGACCCCCATCGGCATCCTGCCGACGAAGGAGTCCCTGGACACCGACGGTCTGGACCTGCCCGAAGCCGACCTCGACTTCCTGCTCAAGGTCGACAAGGAGGTCTGGCGCGAGGAGGCGGCGCTGGTGCCCGAGCACCTCAACACCTTCGGCGACCACACGCCCAAGGAGCTGTGGGACGAGTACCGCGCCCTGGTGTCCCGCCTCGGCTGACCGCCCCGAAACCCCCTCCGGTCACGGCCGCCTGTCCTGGCCCGGCCGGAGGTGCCGCGGCGGGTCGGTTCGACATCCGCCCTGACCTGTGGGGTCACTCGTGACCCGCCGCGCATGAAGGCCGACCCCCGGAGTCCCCTCACGGCTCCGGGGGTCGGCCTTTTTTCTCGTACGTCAGCTCAACTGGTGTGCGCGGTACGGCAGTTGGGCGGATGAAACCCGGTTCAGTGGGAGTGTGGCACCCGGTCCGCAGACCTCCGCGGCTCGCGGACCGGGGCCGAACAGGGGCCGCTCAGGAGGCGGCGGTGAGGGCGCAGGCGGCCGCGTGGGCGTCCATGCGCTCCGCTGCCAGGATCGCGGCGGCGGTGTCGGCGCGCGAGGCGGCGACGAGAAGGGCGCGGCCCGCGAGGGCGTGGGCGCGCGTGTGGAGGGCGCCCGCGTCGGCCCGGCTGAGCCCCGCGTGGCGGACCGGCGGCAGACCGCCGCGCAGCCGGGCGACCTGTCGTGCGATGGCGTCTCCGGCCTCGGTGAGCCCGAGCTCGTCGGTGACGGCGAGCAGGGCGGAGAGGTGTCCGGCGAGCTGGATGTCCAGCTCTTCCTCGCGGGAGCGGTGCGGGATGCGGGCACTGTCGGCGGCCACCGTGCTGTGGACCGACTTGGTGCGGATCGGTTCGTACATGGGGATGGCCTCCTGAGTGTTTCAGGAGGCCATCCTAGCTTAGATTCTGTCTAAAGTTGAGTCGGGCCCAGATGGAGAGGCCGGGAGCCCCGGGAGCCGGGGGCCGGGTTACATCTGGCTGTAGCCGTCCAGGAAGTTCCCGATCCGCGTCACCGCGTCCGCCAGGTCCTTCGCGGACGGCAGCGTCACGATCCGGAAGTGGTCGGGCTCCGGCCAGTTGAACCCGGTCCCGTGCACCACCATGATCTTCTCGGCCCGCAGCAGGTCGAGCACCATCTGCCGGTCGTCCTTGACCTTGTAGACGTTCGGGTCGAGACGCGGGAACAGGTACAGCGCGCCCTTCGGCTTCACGCAGGTGACGCCGGGGATCTGCGTGAGCAGCTCGTACGCCGTGTCCCGCTGCTCCAGGAGCCGCCCGCCCGGCAGCACCAGCTGCTCGATCGACTGCCGGCCGCCGAGCGCGGTGGCCACCGCGTGCTGGGACGGCATGTTCGCGCAAAGGCGCATGTTCGCGAGGATGGTCAGGCCCTCGATGTACGAGGACGCGTGGGCCTTCGGCCCGCACACCGCCAGCCAGCCGGAGCGGTAGCCGGCCACCCGGTAGTTCTTCGAGAGGCCGTTGAAGGTCAGCACCATCAGGTCGGGCGCGATGACCGCGGTCGGGGTGTGGGTGGCGCCGTCGAACAGGATGCGGTCGTAGATCTCGTCCGAGCAGACGACCAGGTTGTGGCGGCGGGCGATCTCGGTCAGGCCGCGCAGCATCTCGTCGTCGTACACCGCACCCGTCGGATTGTTCGGGTTGATGATGACGATGGCCTTGGTGCGGTCGGTGACCTTGCGCTCGATGTCGGCGAGGTCCGGCATCCAGTCGGCCTGCTCGTCGCAGCGGTAGTGCACGGCGGTGCCGCCCGCGAGCGAGACCGAGGCCGTCCACAGCGGGTAGTCCGGCGCGGGGACCAGCACCTCGTCGCCGTCGTCGAGCAGCGCCTGCATCGACATCTGGATGAGCTCGGACACGCCGTTGCCGAGGTAGACGTCCTCGACGTCCAGCTCGATGCCCTTGGTCTGGTAGTGCTGCATCACCGCACGGCGCGCGGACAGCAGGCCCTTCGCGTCGCCGTAGCCGTGTGCGCCCGCGAGATTGCGGAGGATGTCCTCCAGGATCTCGGGCGGGCACTCGAAGCCGAAGGCTGCCGGGTTGCCGGTGTTCAGCTTGAGGATGCGGTGACCCTGCGCCTCAAGACGCATCGCCTCCTCAAGCACCGGGCCCCGGATCTCGTAACAGACATTGGCGAGCTTCGTCGACTGGATCACCTGCATGACCGCCACCTTACGGGCGTGTTTCGCGGGGTGCCTCGTGTTTTGGGGCCGGGTGGGTTTGGGGCGCTCGGTGTCGGCTTTCATCGCAATGTGGCGGGGTTGGGCGGGCCGGGGGAATGGGGGGCGTGGGGGGTGGGCTGGCTTGGAATGGGGGTGCGGGGTGGTGTGGGGTGAGATCTTCCCCACCCCGCCCCTTCCCGAGACCCTCCGGGGGTGGGGGGAGGGTGAAGGTTGGTTTCCTGGGGCTGCGCCCCAGACCCCCTGCGGGGACTTCGTCCCCTGCACCCCTCTCGGGGGCGGAGCCCCCGGACCCCCGTTCGCGCCTCAAGGGCCAGGGGGACCCCCATGACGGGCTGGCTATGCCCGCTCCGGCCGCACGCACAGCGCCGCCGCCCCCGTCAGCCACCCCAGGCCCAACCCCCACACCGCCCCGAACGCCGCGCCGATCGCCCCGTACAGCAGCCAGCCGGCCGGGCCCGACTCGACCATTCGGGCTGTCACCAGGCCGCGCCACAGGCCCGCGGTCGCCGCGCCCGCGATCAGGGCGGTCCAGCCCGCGAGGAGGCGGCGGGCGCGGCCTGCGGCCGGGTGGCGGCGCAGATGGCGGCGCATCCGCAGCACCGCCACCGTCACCAGGACCGCCGCCGCGAAGTCCTCGCACAGGAGCTGGGGCCAGCCCGTGCTCCCCAGTGGCACGGCACGTAGCGAGGGCAGGGCGAACGGCACCCCGAGGGCGGTCGGCACCAGGGCCATGCCCTCGTGCGCGGTGAACGCGGTCAGGACCGGGGTCAGGCCCAGGAGCAGTGCGAGCAGCAGGCAGACCCCGGCGACGGCGGCCACCGCCGGCTCGATTCCGGGCAGACGCACAGGCAGGCGCATGAGCTGACGCATGGGCGGACCTTAGGGCACGGAGCGAATGAACAGAAGATGCTGAACAAAACTCAACTACAGCTGTGAGCAGGGCTGTTGAAGGTGTGGCGGAGCCCTTAGAGTCCGGCCATGCGGCTACGGGCGATCAGGCGGACGGCGGCGGGCGCGGCACTGGCGGTGGCCGTCGCCCTTCTGGTGGTGGTCGGCCCGACCGGGGCGGGGTCCGCGCACACCGCCGCCGGGCACCGTTGGATCACCGACGACCAGGGCCGCGCCCTCGTCCTGACCGGTCTCAACACCGCGAGCAGCGCCAAGTCCCAGCCGGACGGCCTCCCTTGGATCAAGGAAGCCGACGTACAGCGCGAATCGGATGCGCTCGGCTCCGACTTCGTACGGTTCCTCATCCAGTGGCGCAACGTCGAGCCGAGGCCGGGGGAGTACGACGACGGCTACCTCGCGCGGGTCGCCGAGCGCGTGCGCTGGTACGGGGCGCGCGGCTACCGCGTGATGCTCGACCTGCACCAGGACGTGTACGGGCCGAAAGTGAAGGGCAACGGTGCGCCGGCTTGGGCGACCGAGAACGAAGGGCTGCCTGTCGCCGAGCAGGGCCAGTGGGAGCTCAAGTACATCGAGCCGGGGACGGTGCGGGCCTTCGACAACTTCTGGGGGACGAGGCGGGGCGGCCGCGATCTCCGGACGCACTACGCGGCCGCCTGGGCCCACGTCGCCGCGCGGTTCGCCGACGACCCGGCCGTCCTCGGCTACGACCTGATGAACGAGCCCTTCGGCGGCAGTGTCCAGGGCCCCGCCTTCGAGGCGGGGCCGCTCGCCGCCCTCTACCGCCAGACCATCGCCGCCATCCGCAAGGTCGACCACGACTCCTGGATCTTCGTCGAACCCGAGGCCGTCAGCGCCAACTGGGGCCTGCCGAGCGGACTTCCCTACCTCGCCGATCCACGCGGCGACGGGGAGGACGCCCGCATCGCGTACGCGCCGCACCTCTATCCCCTCCCGATGGACCTCGGCGGCGGCTACACCGGAGACGCCGAGAAGTGGGTGGACCGCACGCTCTCCTCCTGGCGCGAGCAGACCGAGAAGACCGCGCGGAGGCTCGGCGCCCCCGTCCTCATCGGCGAGTACGGCCTCGACACCACCCTCCCCGGTGCCCTGCGCTACGTGACCAAGGTGCGAGCCATGGCGGACGACATGGGCGCGGGCACGGCGTACTGGTCCAACGACCCCGGATCCTGGGCGCCTTGGGGACAGGGCCTCAAGCCCACCCCGCTGCTCCCGGTCCTGGACCGCCCGGAACCGAGAGCGATCGCGGGCGACCCCGTCGCGTACGCCTGGGGCGAGCCGAGCCGCACGCTGTCGGTGAGCTGGCGGCCCACGGAGGGGGTGCGCGGCGACACGGAGGTGTATCTGCCCGCCCGGTTCTTCCCCAAGGGTGGTGTGGTGGCGGGGGATGGGGCGACGGCCGGGGCGTGGGACCCCAAGTCCCGTACCCTGCACGTCACTTCAGGCGGGACGGGCCCGGTCTCGGTTCGGATCACCCCGAGGGTGTGAGCGGAGGCGGGACGTATTGAGCCATGCCCGGCAGGGCGGCGTTGTGTCGCGAGCGGGGGTGTTTCTAGCGTCCGGTAGGTCCGTACGCACGACGGACGTCCGTCACCCCGCGCGCATCAGACACAGGCTCTCAGGAGGCAGTGGCCATGACCGATCGGTTCCGTGGGCGGCTGTGGTGGCGGGGGCTCCTTGCCGCCGCGCAGCGGGAGTACGACGCGCCAACTCCCCACTACGACAAGGTGATTGAGCTCCTCGACCAGGTGGTCGGGGCCCCCGTGCCCGGGGCCGCCCGGCGCAGCGCGAAGGCCCTGCAAGCCCTCGCGCTCACCCAGCTCGCCTACTCCGCCGAGTACGGCCCCCTGCGCACCGTCTACCTGACGGCGGCCCGCGAACTGTCGACCGGCACGCTCACCGCGCCCCGGGTGTCCGCCGCACCGAGCGGCCCGCCAGCACACCGGTCCGCCTGCCGTCCTCGATGACGAACTTCCCGTCGATCAGGACGTACGGGATGCCGACGGGCAGCGTGCGCGGGGACTCGAAGGTGGCGCCCGCCGAGACCGTGTCCGGGTCGAACAGGACGAGGTCCGCGCGGTAGCCCTCGCGGACCAGGCCCCGGTCGGGCAGCCGCAGCCGTGCGGCGGGCCGGGAGGTGAGGTGGGCGACGGTCTCCTCAAGGGACAGGATGCCCAACTCCCGTGCGTAGCGCCCGAGATAGTGCGGGAACGTGCCGTAGGCGCGGGGGTGGGGCTTGTCCCCCTGGAGGATGCCGTCGCTGCCGCCGGTGTGCACCGGGTGCCGCATGATGGCCCGCACGTTCTCCTCGTGCCCGACGTGCTGGAGGATGGTGGACCCGAGCCCGTCGTCGATGAGCAGCCGCCGGGCGGTGGTCCAGGGCGTCTCGCCGCGCAGGGCGGCGGCCTCGGCGACGGTCTTCCCGACGCAGCCGGCGAGCCCGGGATGGCTCACGCCCGAGATCTCGATGGTGCCCCAGTCGATGGGCACGCCGTGGCAGCCGTCCGCGCCGATGGCCTCCATGTGGTGGCGGACGCGTTCGGCGGTGTCGTCGTCGCGGAGCCGCGCGAGAATGGCCTCAGGCCCGCCCTCGCTCGCCCAACTGGGCAGCATGGCAACGAGAGTTGTGCACCCCGGGGTGTAGGGGTAGGTGTCGAGCGAGATGTCGGCTCCGGCGGCGAGGGCGTCGTCGAGAAGATGGAGGAGCTGGGGTGCCCGGCCCTTGTTCACGCCGAAGTTCATGGTGGCGTGGGCGAGATGGAGCGCGCAGCCCGCGTCCCGGGTGAGCCGCACCATCTCCTCGTACGCTTCGAGGGCGCCGGCGCCGTAGGAGCGGTGGTGGGGGCAGTAGTAGCCGTCGTAGCGCGCGACGACGCGGCAGAGCTCGGTGAGTTCGGAGTCGGTGGCGTACATGCCGGGCGTGTAGGTGAGCCCGGAGGACATCCCGACGGCGCCCTGCTCCATGCCTTGGGCCACCAACTGCCGCATGTGGTCGAGCTGTTGGGGGGTCGCGGGCCGGTCGTCCCAGCCGACGGCGTACATCCGGACCGTGCCCTGCGGGACGAGGTAGGCGGCGTTGACGGCGATGCCGCGGTCGAGGCGGTCGAGGTACTCGCCGACGGTGCGCCAGTCGAACTCGATGTCGCTGCCGTCGCCGTTCCACCCGGTGATGGCCCGGCGGACCTCGCCGAGCGTGCGATCGTCGACGGGCGCGTACGAGAGCCCGTCCTGCCCGAGCACCTCTAGCGTGACGCCCTGGGCGGCCTTGGCGCTGTGGTCCGGGTCGCGGAGCAGGGCGAGGTCGGAGTGGGCGTGCATGTCGATGAACCCGGGGGCCAGGGCGAGGCCGTGGGCACGGAGGGTGCGGCGGGCGGTGAGCGGGGGCTCACCGGGTTTCCTGATCGCGGCGATCCGGCCGTCCGTGATGCCGACGTCTGCGGGGTAGGAGGGGGTGCCGGTGCCGTCGATGACGCGGGCGTCCCGGATCAGGAGGTCCATGGGTGCCTCTCGTGTGGGTCGGGTGGTTTTCCCGCCCCTGGCGGGTGCGCCCCTCCGGGGGTGGGGTTGTGGCCGGGCGGGCTGCGCTGGGGCTCCGCCCCAGGGCCCGGTGGCCCCTTCCCGCCCCTTCCCGCTGTGACACTCTGCGGCTCCGCCGCGTGGCCTCCGGGGGTGGGTGGGGTCGGATCCGGCCGGGGGTGGGTGGGGTTCGGCTCCGGCCGGTGGTGATCGGTATTCGGCTGCGGGCCGTGGGTGGCTGGGCGCTCCCCCAAGTTCTCGGCTTCTCCCCCGAGTTCTCGGCTTCGCTCGAACAGGGGGGACCCCCATGAACAGGGGGACCCCCATCGCGGCGGAGCCGCACATGTCACAGCCCCGCGCCCCTGGCAGGGTTGGTGCCGGCCCGCACCGGAGTGCTTCAGCCCGTCATGGGGGTCCCCCTGGCCCTTATGGCCTTGGGGGAGTTCGAGGACGAGCGCCGTTCAGGCGCGAACGGGGTCCGGGGCGGAGCCCCGAAAGGGGTGCAGGGGACGGAGTGCCCGCGGGGGCGGGGGGGTCTGGGGCGCAGCCCCAGAAGCCGAACCACCCAACCCCTTGCACGGGAGGGAGGGTGGGCAGCCCCCTGGGGGTCTGGGGCGCAGCCCCAGGGGGGTGCGCGGGATCGGGGTCAGAAGTACGTGCGGATGTAGTCCGACACCGCACCGTCCCGCTCCACCACCGGAATCAACCCCCACTTGTCGAACACCGTGCACGGATGCGAAAGCCCCATCCCCACCCAGTCCCCGACCGACAGGGAAACCCCCGGCTCCGTACCGAGCCACCCGTGCTGATCGGAAAGCCCCGTCACCGAGATGCCCGACGCGGGCCGGACCTCTCCGGTGACCGCGTCCCGCACCAGCTCCGCCGACGGCATGTCCAGGTCGTACGCCGCGTCCCGCTTCCCCGCGTTCACGAACGCCTGCTCCGGCGTGGGCCGGGAGACGACCTGGGCCCAGAGGCGGAAGGCAGGCTGGAGGGCGCCTTCGGAGGGCACCCGGTTGAAGGGGGTGAGCTTCCGGTAGTGCCCCGAGTCGTGCGAGACGTACGCCCCGGAACGGAGCAACTTCAGTACGGGCAGCGACAGTTCGGGGATGTCGGCGAAGGCCTCCGCGACCGAGTCGAACCACGCCGATCCGCCCGCGCTGACCACGATTTCATCGAGGCCGAGCCCCGAGAACCGGCCCGCCTTGTCGAAGTCCACCGCCAGCGAGACGAGTCGGGAGAGGTAGGCGGAGACCCGTGCGGGGTCCGCCCGCGGCACCTCGCCCTCGTACCCCGCGACGCCGACGAGCCGCAGCGTCCCCGTGCGGGCCACCGCGTCGGCGACCTCCGCGCACTCCGCCTCCGTACGCACCCCCGTACGCGCGCCCTCGCCCGCCGCCAGCTCGACCACCACGTCCACCGGACGGGCGGAGCCCCGCAGCGCCTCGTCCATCAGCTCGACCCCGCGTACGGAGTCGACGTAACAGACGAAGCGGAAGGACGGGTCCCGCGACAGCTCCCCGGCGACCCAGCGCAGCGCGGCGGCGTCGACGAGCTCGTTCGCGAGGAAGATCCGCTCGGTCCCGAACGCCCTTGCCACGCGCACCTGGTGGGGCATCGCGAGCGTGATCCCCCAGGCGCCCCGCTCGACCTGGCGGGCGAAGAGCTGCGGCGCCATCGAGGTCTTGCCGTGCGGCGCGAAAGCCAGGCCGTGGCGTTCCGCGTACGTCTCCAGGAGGGCGAGGTTGTGCTCGACGGACTCCGCCGACAGCGTCAGGACCGGAGTGGTGAAGCCGCCGGTGAAGAGGTCGCGGCGCTGGGCGGCGAGCTCGGCGACGGTGAGCCCCTCCGCGTCCGGCGGCAGCCCCTTGAAACGGTGGTCGACGCGTTCGGCGCCCAGCGCCGCGAGCCTGTCTTCGCGATCGGTGACTGCCACGGAAACCTCACCCTCCTCGGCGTTGCATCATCTGCAACACCCATTGCGTATATCGCTCAATGCTGTCTAACATCCGGGCCAACGCCGGGTCAATGACCTGCCCCGGCCGCCCATCAGCGAGGAGCCAGCGGTGACCACCGGATCCCCAGCCGCCGCGAACGACGTCGACACTCCCGTCGATGTCGTCTGCCTCGGCGAGTCCATGGTCACCTTCCTTCCGGCCCGCCCGGGCCGCCTCGCCGATGTTCCCGCCTTCGAGCGGACCATCGGAGGCGCCGAGTCCAACGTGGCCTGCGCGCTCGCGGCCGCCGGGCACACCGCGAAGTGGGTCAGCCGGGTCGGCTCCGACGGCTTCGGCGACCACCTGGTCGAGGCGATCGGCTCGTACGGGGTCGACGTGCGCGCGGTGCGCCGCGACCCCGTGCGGCCCACCGGCATCTACTTCCGCACCGCCGACGACCGGGCGGCCGACGGTCACGAGGTGCTCTACTACCGCGCCGGGTCGGCCGCCTCCGCGATGTCCCCTGCGACCGTGCCGTACCGGGACGTGTGGGGCGGGCGGATCCTGCACCTGTCCGGCATCACGGCCGCGCTCTCCGACGACTGCCTCGCCCTGATGCGCGACCTCGTCCCGCGCCGGCCCGGCCGCCCCCTCGTCTCGTTCGACGTCAACTACCGGCCGGGCCTGTGGCGGGACGCGGCCGGGCCCCGGGTCCTGCTCGACCTCGCCCGCGGCGCGGACATCGTCTTCGTGGGGGAGGACGAGGCGGAGGCGGCCTGGGGGCTGCGCGGGGCGGCGGCCGTCCGCGATGCGCTGCCCGAGCCGGACGTACTGGTCGTGAAGCTGGGCAGGGGCGGCGCCATCGTCATGGAGCGGGGAGGCGAGGCGGCCGAGGGGCTCGCGGACGGCGCCGGAACGGCCACCCCCGTACGCCCTGCCACCCTCGTACGGCCCCCGGCCGTCGACGTGGTCGCCCCCGTCGGCGCGGGCGACGCCTTCGCCGCCGGGTTCCTCAGCGCCACCCTGCGCGACCTCCCCGTACGCGACCGCATCCGGCACGGGCACCTCATGGCCGCCGCCGTGCTCACCGTGCCCGGCGATCTCACCCGGCCCCCGGCACGCGCACACGCCGACCGGCTCGTGGCCCTGGACGACACCGCCTGGGGGAGACTTCGTCTCGGCCCCGGGTGGACGGGGGACGACCAGGAGGTACGTACGTCATGAGCCAGACCGTCGACCGGGCGCTGACCATCCTGCCGCTGCTCGCGCAGGGCCCCGCCGACCTCGGGCAGGTCGCCGACCGGCTCGGGGTGCACAAGTCAACCGCGCTGCGGCTCCTGCGCACCCTGCACGAGCACGGGCTCGTCTACCGCCAGGAGGACCAGCGCTACCGGCTCGGCGCCCGCCTCTTCGCCCTCGCCCAGGAGGCGGTCGAGAACCTGGACGTACGCGAGATCGCCCACCCCCACCTCGTCGCCCTCAACGAACGGATCGGGCACACCATCCACCTCGCCGTGCACGAGGAGGGCGAGGTCCTCTACATCGACAAGGTCGAGAGCCGCTACCCGGTGCGGATGTACTCCCGTATCGGGAAGCCGGTCGCGATCACCGTCGCCGCCGTCGCCAAGCTGCTGCTCGCCGACCTGCCGGAGGCCGAGCGCCGCGCCGTCGCGGAGAAGCTCGACTACCCCACCTACACGTCCCGTTCGACACCCAACGCCGCCGCCTTCCTCAAGGAGCTGGCGACCGTGCGCGAACAGGGCTGGGCCACCGACCTCGGTGGCCACGAGGAGTCCATCAACTGCATCGGGGCCCCCATCCGCGGTGCGGACGGCCGGGTCGTCGCCGCCATGTCGGTCTCCGCGCCGAACGTCGTCGTCACCGCCGAAGAACTCCTCACCCTGCTTCCCCAGGTGCGCCGCACCGCGGAAGCCATCAGCCGCGAGTACTCCGGCACGGCACCCAACACCCCACCCGCACAAGGAAGTTCCGATGACCGATAAGACCGCCATCACCCCGGCCACGCACACCACCCCGCCCGCCAAGTTCTCGCACGGCGTACGGAAGGGGAACATCCTCCAGGTCGCCGGCCAGGTCGGCTTCCTCCCGGCGGTCGAGGGCCAGGCGCCCACCCCGGCCGGCCCCACCCTGCGCGAGCAGACCCTCCAGACCTTCGCCAACGTCAAGGCGATCCTGGAGGAGGGCGGCGCGAGCTGGGACGACGTGATGATGATGCGGGTCTACCTCACGGACGTGGACCACTTCGCGGAGATGAACGAGATCTACAACGCGTACTTCGAGGAGCAGGACCTGAAGGCTCCCGCAGCCGCCCGCACGACGGTGTACGTGGGTCTCCCCGCGGGCCTGCTCATCGAGATCGACGCCCTCGCGGTCCTGGACGCGTAATTCCTTGCCGCCCTTAGCCACACCGCTCGACCCGCCGCACGGTGCGGCGCCCCGGACCGCCGGGGTGCCGTGCCGCGGTCCTCCCTGCCCTGGAACCCCCCTGCTGCACAACGGAGTTGGCACATGTTGTTCCAAGCTGTCGCGGCCGCCACCCCACCCAAGCCCGTTCACACGGGCGGCATCCTGCCCCTCGTCGGCGGCACCGCCGGCCTGCTGACCGTCGCCGTCCTGGGCGTCGCCCTCCTCCTCTTCCTGATCATCAGGGTCAGGCTCCAGCCGTTCGTCGCCCTGCTCGCGGTCTCCATAGCCGTCGGCCTGGGCGCGGGCCTGTCGGTCACCGAGCTCTTCGGCACGGTCCAGAAGTCCGCCGCCGTCTCGGTCGTCGAATCCGGCATGGGCGGCATCCTCGGACACGTGGCGATCATCATCGGGCTCGGCACGATGCTCGGCGCGATCCTCGAAGTCAGCGGCGGCGCCGAGGTGTTGAGCACCCGCCTCCTGCACCTTTTCGGCGAGCGGCGCGCCCCGCTCGCGATGGGCCTGACGGGGCTGATCTTCGGCATCCCGGTCTTCTTCGACGTAGGCATCTTCGTCCTCGCGCCGATCGTGTACGCCGCCGCCAAGAGGTCCGGCAAGTCGATCCTGCTGTACTGCATGCCGCTGCTCGCGGGCCTGTCCATGACCCATGCCTTCCTGCCGCCGCACCCCGGCCCGGTGGCGGCGGCCGGCCTGTTCCACGTTTCGCTGGGCTGGGTGATCCTGATGGGGGCCCTGGTCGGCATCCCGGCCGTCCTCGCCGCGTGGGCCTACGCCGCCTGGATCGGCAAGCGCATCTTCGTCGAGGTCCCGCAGGACATGCTGGAGGCCGCCGAGGAGGCGAAGGCCGCCGTCGCCGCCGAACAGCGGGCTGCCGGGGTCACCCCGCGCGAGGCGCCGGCGCCGCTCGGCGCGGTCCTCGCCATCATCGGTACGCCGCTGATCCTGATCCTGGCCGCGACGTTCTCCTCGATCGCCCTGGCCCCTTCCACCCCGCGGTCGGCCCTGGAGTTCTTCGGCAACCCCTTCGTCGCCCTGACCATCGCCCTCGTCCTCGCCTACTACCTGCTGGGCGTCCGGCGCGGCTGGTCCCGCAAGTCCCTTGAAACGGTGTCGACTTCGTCCCTGAAGCCGGTCGGCAACATCCTGCTGGTGGTCGGCGCGGGCGGCATCTTCGGCGCGGTCCTGAAAGCGTCGGGCATCGCGGACGCCCTCGCCACCACCTTCAACGGCGTAGGCCTCCCGGCCATCCTCCTGGCCTGGCTGATCTCGGTCGCCCTGCGCGTAGCCCAGGGCTCGGCGACGGTGGCGATCGTGACGACGGCCGGCATCGTGGTCCCCCTGGTGGAGGGTTCCGGCTACTCCCAGGCCCACCTCGCGCTGATCATCATGGCGATCTCGGCGGGCTCGATCTTCGCCTCGCACGTGAACGACGGCGGCTTCTGGATGGTCGCCAAGTACTTCGGCATCACGGAGCGGGACACCCTGAAGTCCTGGACGGTCCTGGAATCCGTCCTCTCCGTGACCGGCTTCGCGGTGGCGGGGTTGCTGAGCCTGGTGATCTAGGGGGACACCCCCTAGCCCTTCGGGCTCGGACCACGAGGGCGCCCTTCGGATGAGGGCGTCCTCAAATGTGCGCAACCTCCACAACTCCTTTTGTCCACTTGCCCGTTGACCACCCCAGCCTCAACAATGCGCATGACAAACCGCACTCCTTCATCATCCGAGCACCCTCAAAAGGGGAACCCCCACATGAAGAAGTCCTACGTCGGCGCACTCGGCGCCGTCTGTGCCCTGCTGCTCGCGGCCGCGGGCGCGGTGCCTGCCGTGGCCGCCCAGCCCTCCGACAGCAAGGCCCCCGCCGCGGCGGTCACCGCCCCCGCCAAGGCCGCCCCCGCCCAGCCCACCGTCAAGGCGGTCAACTTCGCCGGGACCGTGGCGCTGAGCAACTGTTCGGGCTCCGTGATCCGTACGCCCAGTTCGCAGCCGAACGACCCCGCGCTCGTGCTCTCCAACGGACACTGCCTCGAAAGCGGATTCCCCGCCGCCGGCGAGGTCATCACCGACCAGCCGTCGTCCCGCTCGTTCTCGCTCCTGAACGCCTCGGGCTCCAAGGTCGCCACCCTGCGCGCCACCAAGGTCTCGTACGCCACGATGACCGACACGGACATCTCGATCTACCAGCTCAGCACGACCTACGCCAAGATCCAGAGCAGCTACGGGATCAGCGCGCTCACCCTCAACGACGCGCATCCGACGCAGGGTTCGGCGATCAAGGTCGTCTCCGGGTACTGGAAGCGGACCTACAGCTGCAACGTGGACGGCTTCGTCTACCGGCTGAAGGAAGGCGACTGGACCTGGAAGGACTCGGTCCGCTACACCTCGTCCTGCAACACCATCGGCGGCACCTCCGGCTCCCCGGTGATCGACACGACCACCGGCAAGGTCGTCGCCGTCAACAACACCGGCAACGAGGACGGCGAGCGGTGCACGGACAACAACCCGTGCGAGGTCGACCAGAACGGCAACGTCACTGTTCACCAGGGTATCAACTACGCCCAGGAGACGTACATCATCGTTCCCTGCATCGGGGCCGGCAACAAGATCGATCTGACGCGCGCCGGTTGCACTCTGCCGAAGCCGTGAGCTTGTAGGCACAACCAAGTACAACAACATGGCAGCAGCGCCGCCCGGGGGAGTGGGCGGCGCTGCTGTCCTGTGCGGTGCCGCGCTACGGCAGGGCGTGGACGTGCGGGCCCACCGCGTTCGACCAGGCTTGGCCCGAGGACGCGTCCCAGTTGGTGGACCACGTCATCGCGCCGCGCAGGCCCGGGTACGTCTTCGACGGCTTGAACGAGCCGCAGTTCGTGCCCTGGGTCAGGCAGTCCAGCGCCGCGTTCACCACCGACGGGGAGACGTAGCCGCTGCCCGCGCCGGACGTCGACGCCGGCAGGCCCAGGCCCACCTGCGACGGGTCGAGGCCGCCCTGGAGCTGGATGCAGGCAAGCGCGGTCAGGAAGTCGACCGTGCCCTGCGAGTAGACCTTGCCGTCGCAGCCGTTCATCGAGCCGCTGTTGTAGTACTGCATGTTGACGACGGTCAGGATGTCCTTGATGTTGAGGGCCGTCTTGAAGTACTCGTTCGACGGCGACTGCATGTCGATGGTCTGCGGGGCCATCGTGATGACGAGCTTGCTGCCCGCCTTGGCGGAGAGGGACTTCAACGCCTGTGTCATGTAAGTGGAGTTGAGGCCGTTCTCCAGGTCGATGTCGACGCCGTCGAAGCCGTACGTCTGCATCAGCGAGTAGACGGAGTTCGCGAAGTTGCTGGCCGAGGTGGAGTCGCTGACCGAGATCGTGCCGTTCTGGCCGCCGATCGAGATGACCACCGACTTGCCCGCCGCGTGCTTGGCCGCGATGTCCGCCTTGAACTGGTCGACGGTGTAGCCGCCCAGGCCGTTGGTGTCGAGGGTGAAGCTCACCGCGCCCGGCGTCGTCGTGGCGTCCGCGAAGGCCACGGCGATGATGTCGTAGTTCGCCGGCACGTCGCTGATCTTCTGGACGGTCGCGCCGTTATTGAAGTTCTGCCAGTAGCCGGTCACCGCGTGCTTGGGTACGGTCCCGCCGCCACCCGGGTTGCCGCCGGTCGCCGACGTCGTGCCGGTCACCGCCGCCGACTTCGGGGACTCGCCCGCCGCATTGGTCGCGGTCACCTGGAACTGGTACGAGGTCGACGCGCTCAGCCCGGTCACGGTCGCCGAACTGCCCGTCACCGACTGCACTTTGGTGCCGCCCTGGTAGACGTTGTACCCGGTCGCGTTCGACACCGCGCCCCACGACAGGTTCACCGAGGACGAGCTGACCGAGCCGACCGCGAGCCCGCCCGGAGCCGCCGGGATCGTCGGCGCGGGGTCGCCGCCCCCGCCGCCGTCGGGCCCGTACACCGAGATGTCGTCGGCGTAGTACGCGGGCTGGCCGTACCAGCCGTGCGTGTAGATCTGCACCGAGGTCGTGGAGGAGCCGGTGGTGAAGGTCGTCGACAGCTGGCTGTAGCCGCTGCCGGTGCCCGGCGTCCAGGTCGAGACGTCGGTCGTGCCGGTACCGCTCGCGCCGAGGTAGACGTAACTGCCCTGCACCCAAGCGCTCAGCGTGTACGTCGAGTTGGGCTTGACGGCGACGGTCTGCGAACACTGGCCGGTGTCGGACCCCGACGGGGTGGCCTTGAGGGCGGCGGTTCCGCCGTGCACCGGGGAGGAGACGACCGAGCCGCTGCCGGCCGAGCAGCTCCAGCCGCCGAGGCCCGACTCGAACCCGGCGTTCTTGGCGTTGTTGACGTCGGCCGCCGAGGCGACCCCGGTCAGGCCGGCTATGGACAGCGCGCCGGCCGCGGCCACGGCCAACCCGAATCTTGCACGGTTCACTTGCTGCCTCCGGGAGGGGAGTTGGGAGGTGAGGGGACGTGGGGGTGGGGGCGTCCTGGTCGCACAACTTGGTCCAGACCAATTAGGTTGTCAAGGCCTCGGGCGATGACCGGTACGAGGTGCCGTGCCGTGTTCCCCGGCCGGAAGTCCCCCAGGGCGAAGGGTCAATTCCGGCCGCAAGGCTGGCCGACTTTCAACGCAACTCCCGTCCCATGCGCACCAAAACCAGCCGTGGAAGCACACAGGAAAGGAGAAGACGGTTCTCCGGCCGGTAGGTCGTGGATAAAGTGCTGAGGCAGGTGGGAATTGCAGTGATCAGTTGCGGTCGTGGGGGCTCGCACACGCTCGCGCGTCCGAAGGAAACGGGGGCCGCAAGGTGGCGACCGCGATCAGCGAACGGGGGCCCGCGACGTGCCGACCGCGATAGCCGTCACCAGCCCCGACCTGGTGCTGCCGCCGACCGATCCGCAGACGCCGCTCGCGGCGCTGCTCCAGTCGCCGCACGCCCAGCCCCTCGACGCCGCGCTCGTCGACATGCACCGGCTCCTCGAACAACACGGCTACGTCATCGCCTTCTATCCGGCATCAATTGACGCCGCCCATGAACACCGGCTGCATACCGTTCGGTCTCTCCTGGAAACCGATCGGATCACCCTGATCAAATCCGATCTGCCGCCGCTCGGACTGGCCATCCTCGTACGGCAGTTGAGGCAACTCTCGGTCTGCGACTTCAGCCCCGGCGTCATCGCCTCGGCGGCCCGGCTGCTCTCCCACTACATCCACGCGGGCGCCGTCCTCAACTCCGTGACCCGCCTGGAGCGCGTCCCGGTCGGCCTCACCGCACACGCCAAGTCCTGGATGCCGGGCAGTCGGTTCGCGGTCCTCGCCAACCCCGATCCGCAACTCGTCAAGGTCGGCCCGGCCGGGGCCCTCACCGGGCCGGACTTCGCCTGCCACCTCCTGCTGGCCAGAGGCACCGCCAACGCCGACTGGATCACCGGCACCCTCGCCCCCGCCTGGCAGATCAAGGCCGTGCAGGAAGCGGCCCTGCCCGCTGACTCGGCCGCCTGGTGGGGCACCGGAAAGCTGACCGAGTTCGCGGCCTACCTGCCCGACATCTCGGTCCTCTACCAACTCGTCGCCTCCGTACGGCGCGAACAGTGCCGCTGGTGCGCCATGGAGCTCATCGGCGACCGCTGCGGATTCTGCGCCTCGCGGCAGCCGCCCGACGAGGAGCCCGCCGACCCGTACGGCGCCGCCGCCCTCGGCCCCGTCCCCGCCTCCGCCTACCGCGCCCGGCCTCTCACCCGGGCCGAACGCCGCCGCGCCATCGCTCCCGGACCCTGATCCAACGCGCCTCAGCAGCCCGCCACTTGCCCGCTCCGCCCCACGTCAGCGAACGAGGTCGTACGGTCGATGAACTCCCGACAGCGCCGCGGCATCATCCTTCTCCTCCTCTCGGTCCTGTGCGCCCTCGGGGCGTTCGCAGGGGTGCTCACGGTGATCAGCGACGTGAACTCCAAGGTGGGGCCGGAGGTGACGGCGTACAAACTCAAGGACGACATCCCCGCCTACACTCCGCTCAAGGCCGACCTGTTCGTGAAGACGAGCATGCCCAAACGGTGGCTCTCGCAGGGTGCGGTCACCGACATCTCGGACGTCAACGGCAAGATGGCCGCGACCCGCCTCACCCGCGGCTCGCTGCTCCAGAACGGCATGTTCACCGAGCGGCCCCAACTCAAGCCTGGCGAACAGGAGATCGCCATCATGATCGACGCGGCGACCGGAGTCGCCGGAAAGATCAACGCGAGCGACACGGTCAACATCTTCGCCACCTTCGCCGCCACCAAGCAGGGCGACACCCCCGAGTCCAAGCTCATCGTCGCGAACGCCCGGGTCATCGCCGTGGGTCAGCTCCAGGCGCTCAATCCGGATGCCGCTGCCAAGAACCAGACCACCCAGGCCGTCCCGATCACCTTCGCCCTCTCCACCCTCGACGCCCAACGGGTCGCCTACGCCGAGTCGTTCGCCACCCATGTCCGCCTCGCGCTCGTCGGCCGCGGCAACGGCGACAGCACGATCCCGCCCGGTGACCGTACGTACCGGCTCGAAAAGGACCAGTGAGGTGCGGATGACCACCAGAATCCTTCCGGCCGTCGCCGACGCGGACGCGGCCCGCTCCGTCACCACCCTGCTCAGCCAGCTCCCCGACGCCGAACCCGCGATGCCCGTCGGCGACTCCACCCAGCTCCTCGACACCCTGGCCAGGCTCGCGGGCGAGTCCCTGGACGAGCTCCCCGAGGTCGTCCTCGTCCACGAACGCATCGGGCCGGTCCCGGCCCTGGAACTGATCCGCGAAGTCGCCCTGCGCTTCCCCGCGGTCGGCGTCGTCCTGATCTCCTCCGACGCCGGGCCCGCGGTCTTCTCCGCCGCCATGGACTCCGGCGCCCGCGGCCTGGTCGCGCTGCCCCTGGCGTACGAGGAGCTGGCGGTACGCGTCCAGGCGGCGGCTCAGTGGTCCGCGGGTGTACGCCGCCACCTGGGCGCCAGCCTCGACGTCTTCACCGGGCCCGGCGGCACCGTCACGACCGTGACCGGCGCCAAGGGAGGCGTCGGAACCACGCTCGTTGCGGTCCAACTCGCCCTCGCGGCACGGGCGTCGGGCCGCACGACCGTCCTGCTCGACATGGACCTCCAGGCCGGCGATGTCGCCTCCTACCTCGACGTCCAGTTCCGGCGCTCCATCGCCGACCTCGCGGCGATCACCGACATCTCGCCCCGGGTCCTCGCCGACGCCGTCTTCAACCACGAGAGCGGGCTCGCCCTGCTGCTCGCCCCCGGCGAGGGCGAACGCGGCGAGGAGGTCACCGACCGGGCCGCCCGCCAGATCATCGGCGCGCTGCGCACCCGCTACGAGGCCGTCGTCGTGGACTGCGGCACCCAGATGAACGCGGCCAACGCCGCCGCCGTCGAAATGGCCGACGTGGCCCTGCTCGTCACCACCCCGGACGTCGTGTCCGTACGGGGCGCCAAACGGACCGTACGGATGTGGGACCGGCTCCAGATCCGCAAGGCCGAGGAGACCACCACGCTGGTCAACCGGCACACCCGGCACACCGAGATCCAACCCCAGCTCGTCCAGAAGATCACCGGCACCCGGGTCGCGCAGACCGCGATCCCGGCCCACTTCAAGGAACTCCAGGCCGCCGTCGACGCGGGGCGCCTGCACGACCTCGACAACAAGAGCACGGTGAAGCAGGCCCTGTGGGCGCTGGCCGGCGAACTCGGCCTCCTCAAGGCCCCGGAGGGCAGAGCGAAGGCGCGGGCCGCGCGGGGCTCGGGACTGGTGCTCAGGCGCAGGGGCGGCTGATGAGGCCGATGCGCGGGACGCGTCTCCTACGGATTCCCCGGGGCGAGCGGGACCGGGGGCAGACGGTCATCGAGTTCGTCGGCGTGGTCCCGCTGATCCTGCTGCTCCTCGTCGCGCTGTGGCAGTGCGCTCTGGTCGGCTACACCTTCGTCCTCGTGGGCAACGCGGCGGACGAGGGGGCGCGGGCGGGGGCGGCGGCGGAGGGGGACGCGGTGGCCGCGTGCCGGACGGCGGCCCTGCATGAGGTGCCCTCGTCCTTCCACCCTGACTCTCCTGCTTGCGAACCGGAGGGGACGGGCATGTACCGGGCCACCGTCACCCTGCACATCCCCATCCTGATCCCGGGCGTCCTCAACGGCTTCCCCGTCGACGGCACCGCCGCCCATGTGAAGGAGCGCTGAGCCGTGCGCATGCGCTTAGAGCCTGTGTCTAAACCCCGCCCGGGCCCGGGGCGTCTGGCACGCACGCTCGCCGCGTTGCCGAAACGCCCTAGTAGCTCCGCTACGAGGACCTTCCGGCGCCTTGCGATCGCACGCACCAGACGC
>NZ_JBSFIE010000035.1:0-78394 GCF_053597395.1 Streptomyces sp. NPDC001415 | reverse complement strand
CCCTAGTAGCTCCGCTACGAGGACCTTCCGGCGCCTTGCGATCGCACGCACCAGACGCCGCGGTCTGATCCGGACGGGGTTTAGACACAGGCTCTCAGGCAACCGCTACAACAGCACGCCCGATAATGAGGGTGAGTTCGTGGTGAGGCAAGGGCTCAGGGACAGGTATGTGCTTGGAGAGGCAAGGGCTGCTGCCGTTGTTGGCTCGAAAGCCGCGTTCGCCGGGCCTGTGACGCCGCGTCAGCCGGCATCGTAAACCTCTCCAGCGGATACGCGATCGCCATCAACTCACGTGCGATACAAGGGAGTTGAGAGCTCCTCCCGGATGGTTCACAACCCCACTGCGCTCGACGAGGCCCCCAGCTCACCGGTGTGGACGACTTCGAGCGTGGACAGCGGGGGGTGTCGATGGTCGGCCGCAGGTCGACACCGCGCCGCTCCCGTCCCTCGGCCCCACGGTCCAGGCACAGCCCAAACCGCCGAAGGCGGCGACTCCGCCGGGGGCGACCGGATCGCGTTGCCGGTACGGCTCCGCACGGCCGCGGCGTCAGCGTCGGCCCGCCGCCCCGCTCCCGGGACTTCCGGAACCTCCGAAACTTCCGGCGCTTCCGGCGCTTCCGAGCAGCGGAGCCAGCGCCGCGGCGATCTCCGCGGCGAGCGAATCGTCGACCGGGGCATGGCCGCTGAGCAGGCGGTACCACATCACGCCGAAGGCGAAGTCGACGGCCAGGTCCAGGGACGCGGCGCCGTCCTGCCGCAACTGGCCGCGCTCGACGCCTCGTTCGAGGATCGCGCGCAGCGCCGCGCGACGCGGGGCGATCACCTCCTCCTGCAGCCTTCGGGCGAGCGAGGCGTCCGCCTGCGCGTCGGCCATCAGCCCGACGACGGCCCGGCCGGTGGCGCCTCGGGTCAGCCGGAAGGTGTGGCCGAGCAGTTCCTCGACGTCGCGGTACACGTCCCCGGTATCCGGGAAGAGCTCGGCCGGGCTGCGGTGCGGGAGTTCGGTCAGCACTTCGAGCAGGACGTCCTGCTTGGTGGGCCACCAGCGGTAGACGGTCTGCCTGCCGACCTGGGCCTCGTCGGCGATGCCCTTGATCGTCAGTTCTTGGTAGCCGTCGCGCCGGCAGAGCTCCAGCGCGGCGTCGAGTACCGAGCGCCTGGCCGCCTCGCTGCGGGGGCGCCCGCGAGGCGGAGAGCCGTCCACATGTCCGTCCCCTGATCCGTTCTCGATTTTCTCCATGAGAACAGTTTACAAGACACGCTGCCTCGGAATACTCTTTACGAGGCAGTGAGCCTCGAAAAGCATGAAGGCCCGTACGAGAGGGCCTGGAAGGACTGCACCATGAACGAGCGAGTTGTGATCATCGGTGGCACGTCGGGCATCGGCCTGGCCACGGCGCGGCACCAGCTGGGTGAAGGCAGGGACGTCACCGTCACCGGCCGCGACCCCGGGCGCCTGCGGGCCGCACTGGATGAACTGACCGCGCATGCCGGCACGTTGAGCGCATCGGACACGGACGGGACTCCGGGCGAGGTGAGCGGTTCGGTCGTGGACGCCCAGGACGAGGCGGCCACGCGGGAGTTCTTCGCGGGGCTCGGCCGGGTCGACCATGTGGTCGTCGCGGCGACCGGCTCCACGGCCGCCGGACCGTTCCTTTCGGTGACGACGGACGCGCTGCGCCAGGCCGCGGAGGGCAAGCTGATCGCCCACAGCCTCACCGCGCGGGCCGCGCTCGACGTCCTCTCCCCCACCGGGTCGATCACCTTCGTGACCGCCGCTTCGGCGGGCGCCGCGATGCCCGGCACGGCCGGTCTGGCCGCGGTCAACGCGTCGGTGGCCGCGATGGTCCCGGTGCTCGCGGTGGAGTTGGCCCCGGTCCGCTTCAACGCGGTGTCGCCGGGAATAGTGGACACCCCTTGGTGGGACTGGATGGACGCGGACGCCAAGGCGGACACGTTCGCGGCCTACGCCAAGTCCACCCCGGCCGGCCGCTGCGGCCGCCCCGAGGACATCGCGGACGCGATCTCTTTCCTGCTGGGCAACAGCTTCACGACCGGCGTCGTACTGACGGTGGACGGAGGTGCGCGACTGGCCTCGGGGGTGTGAAACGACGCGCGGGCGAGGTCGACTCCGGTAGCGGCCAGCCGCTGTGGCCCAAAGGGGCACAGGGAACGGTGCGCGAACCTCGGCGTCCCCCGATTCCTCTCAACTCCGGCCCACTTGTCGGGAGTTCGCAACGACACGCTCCCCGTTCGTCCCAGTCCTGCGACTTCACGCTGGGTATCACCTCCCTCGCGGTACGTTCACGGCGAGTGCCAATGCCTTGGGGGGGAACCATGCGCAAGATCCTGCTCGCGACCGCCGCCACCGCTTGTCTCGCCCTGACCGCCTGCAATCCCGGAGGCGGCGGGTCCGGAAGCAAGCCGTCCGCCACTCGGTCCGCCGACGGGCAGCCGTCCGCCACAGCACCCACGCCCGCGACCTCCGGCACGCCCGGGGGCGGCACGGCCACGCCGGGCTCGGGCCCCGGGGCCGGGCAGGCCGCTCTGGCTCTCGGCGTGCCGTCCCGGACCGTGGGGACCAAGCTCGTCGGCATCCTGGAAATCACGCCCACGACCGTCGTCTACACCAAGGAGGGGGATGGAACGACCTCACGGTTCGGCACCTTCGTCGTCATCACGACCAAAGACGCCTCGCTGACGGCGAACGCGGCGGACGAGGAGCCCGCCGACGCCAAGGGGGCGAAGGGCGGCTGGCGTTGGATCGCCGCCAACGGGCAGAGCGTCGCCGAGGGCAACGGCACCGCGTACAAGGTCCTGGTGAACGGGTACAACGGCGTCGGCAAGATCGAGCCGGGGACCTACCAGATGCGCTCCGAGGTCTTCGACCTGACTCCGGAGCAGGCCAAGGGAGGAGGCACGCTCGTCTACACGGACGCCACCAAGTCCGAGAACCGCTGGACGATCCCGGCGGTCGACTCCGGGCCCCAGGTCGCGGACGTCAAGAAGCGGCTGGCTTCCTGAAGGCGGCTGCTCCACCAGCCTCAGGCCGCGTCCGACAGCGTGCCCGGGACGATCGCTCGGGGGCCGAACTTGGCGCGGGCCCGGTCGGCCACCGCCTCGATGCGACGGGCCCGCTCGTCCTCGGGGTCGAACGACAGCTGGTGCGCGGCGAGTTCGGCCGGTACGAGGCCCTCGGCCCGTAGCGAGATGCCGCGCACCCTGGCCCGTTGCAGGCCCAGGGCCGCGTGGAGGGCGTAGGCCAGGTCGGCCAGCGCGGGCGAGTGGGCCGAGGGCTCGCGCAGGGTGCGGGTACGGGTGGTGGTGGACCGGTCGGCGTAGCGCACGGTGAGGCTGAGAGAGCGGCACACCTGGCCGGCGCCGCGCAGTCGGACGCCGAGTTCCTCGGCGAGGGAGAGCAGCGCCCGGCGGTGGCGTACCGGGTCCAACTCGTCGCGGGGGAAGGAGCGTTCGGCAGCAAGAGACCGAGCGGAGGCGTTCGGTACGACGGGTGTGCGGTCGATGCCTCGGGCGCGCTCCTGGAGTTCGCGGCCCGGCCGGGCTCCGAGGATGCGCTGGACGGTGCACGGAGGGGCCTCGGCGAGGCGTCCGGCCGTGTCGAGGCCGTACCCGCAGAGGGTGCGGGCGGTGGAGCGGCCGACGCCCTCCAGGACTCGGACCGGCTTCGCGGCAAGGAAGCTGTCCACCTCGTCCGGGAGCACCGTCCGGGTCGTGCCGGGTCCGGCGTCCCGCGCCGCCATCCTGGCCAGCATCGGGTTGGGGGCGAGCCCGAGCGCGCAGTCCAGGCCGAAGTGGGCGAGCGCGCGGACCCGCAGGACGGCGGCGAGCTGCCCGGCGTCCTGGCCGAAGTACTTCTCGGCGCCGCCCAGGTCGGCGAGGAGCCCGTCGGGCGGGAGTGCCTGGACGACCGGGGTGAGGCCCTCGGCCAATGCGATCAGGGCGGGCAGCGCCGCTTCGTACATCGGAGGGAGGTGGAACCGTGCACAGAGGATCATCCCGCGCTCCCCGGGCTCGAATGCCACAACTTCCGCCCGGTGGCGGCCTGTTCACCGGCCGGCCGCAGGTCGGCCCAGGGGTTCAGTTCGTAGCCGGTGGACAGGCGGATGCGGCGACCGTTGCCGGGGGACGGCTCGGCGGTCGGTTCGGATGGTTCGGACGGGTTGTCGGACGGGTTGTCGGACGGGTTGGCCGTTTCGGACGGTTCGATCGGTTCGGGCGGGGTCGCGAGACGGGAGGAGACCGCGTCCAGGCCGCCCTCGCGGCGCAGTTCGACGAGTTCGGCGAGGTTCCAGGCGCGCGAGCCGACGACGCTCAGGCTGCGCGGGCCGCGTCGCTGCACCACGCCTCGCACGAGGAGGAGCCAGGAGTGGAAGACGGTGTAGGCGCAGGCGTCGTGACTGTCGTCGAAGAAGGCCAGGTCCACGAGGCCCGTGCCGTCGTCCAGGGTGCTGAAGACGACCCGCTTGCCGGAGCGGATCGGCGGGGTCTGGGTGGCCGCCTTGGCGCCCGCGACCAGGACGGTACGGCCGTGCTCGACGTCGCGCAGCCGCTTGGCGGAGACGACGCCGAGTTCGTTCAGGAACGCCGTGTGATCCTCCATCAGGTGGCGGGAGGCGTCCATGCCGAGGACGCCGAGTTCGGCGCTGAGGCGTTCCGCGTCGTCCAGGTCGGGCAGTCCGGCGCCGGCCGTCAACGCACCGCCGTCCAGCGGGAGTTGGCCGCCTGCCGCACGGCGGGCGCCATGGAGTTCGGACAGGTGGAGCAGCAGGTCGCGCCGGTTGGCGCCGAACGCGTCGAGCGCGCCGATGCGGGCGAGCCGTTCGGCGACCGGACGGCCGGGCCTGGCGCGCTGCCAGAAGTCGCGCAGCGAGGCGTAGGGCCGGCCGGCTTCGATCCGTCCGCTCTCGGCCTCGCTGATCCCGTGGACGTCGGCGAGCGCGAGCCGCACCCCCCAGGTTCCGGACACCAGTTCGATTCTGTGTGCGACCGAGGACCGGTTCACATCCACCGGCAGGATCGGCACCCCGCGCCGCCGTGCGTCCGCGAGCAGCAGCCGCTTCGGGTACATCCCGGGGTCGTGGGTGAGCAGCCCGGCGTAGAAGGCGGCCGGGTGGTGCGCCTTGAGCCAGGCCGACTGGTAGGTGGGCACAGCGAAGGCGACGGCGTGCGCCTTGCAGAAGCCGTACGACCCGAAGGCCTCGACGATCTCCCAGGTGCGGGCGATCACCTCGGGCAAGTAGCCGCGCTCTTCGGCGCGTTGGGCGAACCAGACCTTGATGCGCGCCTGCGACTCCGGGTCACAGAGCCCGCGCCGCACCCGGTCGGCCTCGCCCCGGCCGCAGCCGGTCATGATGTTCACCATCTCGATGATCTGCTCGTGGAAGACGACCACCCCGTAGGTGTCGCGCAGCGCGTCCGCCAGGTCGGGGTGCGGGAAGCGGACCGGGGCGCGCCCGTGCCGGGCCTCGATGAACGGGCGCACCATGTCGGCCGCGACCGGCCCGGGCCGGAACAGCGAGATGTCGACGACGAGGTCGTGGAAGGTCGACGGCTGGAGCCGCCCGACCAGGTCGCGCTGGCCCGGCGACTCGATCTGGAAGCAGCCCAACGTCTCGGTGGACCTGATGAGTTGGTATGTCTTCGGGTCGCCCGGCGGCACCTGCGCGGGATCGTCGATGTCGAGCCTCTCGCCCGTGGCCCGGCCGATCTCGGCGACCGCGTGGGCCATCGCGGACTGCATTCGCACGCCCAGGACGTCCAGCTTGAGCAGCCCGAGGTCCTCCACGTCCTCCTTGTCGAACTGGGACATGGGAAAGCCGTCACCGCTGGTGGGCATCACGGGGGTGCGACGCAGCAGAGAGGCGTCCGACAGGAGCACTCCGCAGGGGTGCATGGCGATGCCGCGCGGCAGGGCGTCCAGGGCCTCGACGAGCTCCCAGAGCTTGCCGTACTTGTCCATCTCCCCTGCCAGGGCCCGCAGTTCGGGGAGTTCCCGCAGCGCGGCGCGGGCGTCGCGGGCCCGGATGTGCGGGAAGGACTTGGCGATCCTGTCGGTCACGGCGGGGTCCATGGACAGGGCGGCGCCCACATCCCGGATGGCGTGCCGCACCCGGTAGGTCTCGGGCATGGCGACGGTGGCGACCCGCTCGGTGCCGAAGCGGTCGATGATCGCGCGGTACACGTCGAGCCGGCGGGCGGACTCCACGTCGATGTCGATGTCGGGCAGCACCGGCCGCCGCTTGGACAGGAAGCGCTCCATCAGGAGCCCGTTCTCGACGGGGTCGGCGTGCGCGATGCCGAGGAGGTGGTTGACGAGCGAGCCCGCGCCGGAGCCGCGCGCGGCCACCCGGACACCCATCTTCCGTACGTCGTCGATGACTTGGGCGACGGTGAGGAAGTAGGAGGCGTATCCCCAGTGCGCGATGATGTCCAGCTCGTGGTGCATCCGCTCCCAGTACGCGCGCCGCCCCGCATAGCCGCGCAGCACCATGCCGGCCGCGGCGCGGGAGGCGAGGACCCGCTGCGGGGCACGGTGGGCGGCGCCGACGAGGTACGGCTCTGGGTAGCTGGCGGTGCCCATGCCGAGGTCGTCCTGGGGGTCGACGAGGCACTCGGCGGCGGTCTGTTCGGTCATGGCGAGCAGTCGGTGGGCCACGTCGCGCCGCCACCCGGCTGCCTCGGCGACCCGCTCGGCGATCTTGAACATGGCGTCCGGCCCCTTGAGCCAGCGCTCGCCGCTGTCGAACGGCGCCCGCACCGGCACCAGGCGCCGCGCCGCGTCCAGCACGTCGGCGACCGGGCCCTGCCCGGGGTCGGCGTAGCGGGTGGCGTTGGTCAGCACGGCGCGCACGCCCTGTTCGGCGGCGAAGCCGACAGTGCGCGCGGCGAGCCGCAGCGAGCCGGGGCCGGTCCCCCGGAGCCCGTGGTGGACGGCTTCGAGGCGGAGCGAGTCGCCGTAGATCTCCCGCCAGGGTGCGAGCAGTTTCGCGGCCCGGTCGGGGCGGCCCGCGCCGAGCGCGCGGCCGATCTCGGAGGCCGGGCCGAGCAGCACGGTGAGCCCTTCGGCGGGCAGCTCGGCGCGGGGCAGGAGCGGGCGCCCCTCGGCGGTGTGCGCGGCGCTGACCAGGCGGCAGAGCTCGGCCCAGCCGGTCGCGCCGTCACGGGCGAGGAAGGTGACCCGGGGGGCGGACTCGTCGACGAACGCACCTCCCCGTACGGGCGTGCGCCGCCGAGCCTGCCCCCGGGCGGGGCCGGTTTCCCCGAGGAGTTCCGGCACGGCCAGCTCGGCCCCGAACAACGGGCGGATCCCCGCCTTGGCGCAGGCCTTGGCGAAGCGGACCGTGCCCGCGAGGGTGTCCCGGTCGGTCAGTGCGAGGGCGTCCATGCCGCGTTCGACGGCACGTTCGGCCAGCCGCTCCGGGTGGGAAGCCCCGTACCGCAGGGAGAATCCCGAAACGGTGTGCAGATGCGTGAAACCGGGCATCCGCACCTCCTACCGATCCGTTCTCACCTCCCCCTCCCTTCCACCATAGACCAGTTTCGAACGCACGTGCGACACATATGTTCGAATGCCTGCCGGAGTGGTTCGGCAGGCATTCCGGGGAGGTCAGGTCGAGGTCAGGCCGTGGCGCTCGTGATCACCGCGAACGGGGCACCGAACGGGTCGAGCAGCATCGCGATCCGCCCCACGCGCTCGATGTCGACGGCCGGGATGATGACGGTCGCGCCGAGCCCCTGGGCGCCGGCCGCCGTGGCGTCGCAGTCCTCGACCTCGAAGTACGGGTGCCATTCGGAGGTCGAGCCGGCGTCCAGGTTCTGCTGGGGCAGCTGCATGAGGCCGCCGTGCATGGTCTGCTCGCCACCGCCGGCGGGCCCGGCGATGGAGTAGACGACGTCCTCGCCCATGGGCACATCCCGGGTCTCCCACGCCAGGACGTTGCCGTAGAAGGCCTTGGCCGCCGCGGCGTCGGTGGTGTACAGCTCGATCCAGCTGACACTGCCGGGGTCGTTGACGAGCTCCAGGCCGTCGGTGTCCTGCGGTTCCCACACGGCGAAATCGGCGCCCGTCGGGTCGGTGAAGGCAGCCATCCGCCCGGCCGTGAAGACCTGCGACGGCGGGACGCGGACCGATCCGCCCGCCTGCTCGACGGACTTGGCCGTGGCATCGGCGTCCACCGTGCGGAAGTACACCGTCCAGGCCGAGCGCGCGCCCTCCTCCGTCAGCGGGCCGGCGGCACCCACCGTCCTGCCGTCCTTCTGGAAGAAGCCGTAGCCGCCGGCCTCCGGTCCCGCGGACTGGAACCGCCAGCCGAACAGGCCCTCGTAGAAGGCGACGGCCGCGTCGATGTCGGGGGATCCCAGGTCGAGCCAGTTCAGCCCGCCCGGTACCTGTGTTGAGGTCAGCATCGAGGTTGCTCCTGTCGGGTGCGTCGTCCGCCCCGGGACGACGGTCCCGGGAACCTGCCTCCAGCGTGGCAGCGGGCGGCCCGCCCCGACAGCCGGACGCTTCGACCCGGAGTCCGTGTCTCCATCCCGTGCGGACCCGGGCGGGATGGAGACACAGACTCTCAGCCATTCGGCCCCGCACCGACTGCGTGAACGCGCGGTGCGGCAGAGCGTAAGGGCATGACTTTCGTCGACGAGGTGAAGAGTGCCGTCAGCGTGCGGGCCGCCCTGCTGGTCATCGGCGTACTGGGACTGATGGTCGCCTTCATCGCGTCCTATGCCGGCGCCTTCCACAGCCCGAAACCGAAGGACATCCCCTTCGCCCTGGTCGCGCCCGCGCAGGTCAGCGGGCAGCTCGCACAGCAGCTGGGCGCGCTGCCCGGCGGTCCGCTGGACGTACGGACCGCCAAGGACGAGGCCGACGCCACACGGCAGTTGCGCGACCGCGGCGTCGACGGGGTCCTGGTCGTCGACCCGCGGGGCACCACCGACAAGCTGCTCGTGGCGAGCGGCGGCGGGGCCTCCCTCGCGCAGGCCGTGGAGGCGATCGCGACGGGAGCCGAGAAGGCTCAGCAGCGCACCGTGAAGGTGGTCGACGTCGCCCCCGCCTCCGCGGGCGACTCCCGCACCCTGTCCTCGTTCTACCTCGTCGTCGGCTGGTGCGTGGGCGGCTATCTGTGCGCCGCGATCCTGGCGATCAGCGCGGGCGCCCGGCCCGCCAACACCCACCGCGCGCTGATCCGGCTCGCGGTGCTCGCGCTGTACTCGATCGCCGCCGGCCTGCTCGGGTCGCTCATCATCGGGCCGGTGCTCGGCGCGCTGCCGGGCAGCTATCCCGGGCTCGCCGGGCTCGGCGCCCTTGTCGTGTTCGCGGTGGGCGCGACGACCCTCGCCTTCCAGGGGCTCGCCGGGGTCGTCGGCATCGGCCTGGCGATCCTGGTCATCGTCGTCCTCGGCAATCCGAGCGCGGGCGGCGCCTATCCGTATCCGCTGCTCCCGCCGTTCTGGCGGACGATCGGGCCCGGCCTTCCGCCGGGCGCCGGCACCTGGGCGGCCCGCTCCATCGCGTACTTCAAGGGCGAGTCGATCAGCGGCCCGCTCCAGGTGCTCTCGATCTGGGCGCTGCTCGGCGCCGTCATCACGGTGGTCCTCGCCGGTCTCAACCGGGACCGCGACGAGAAGCCGGTGGGCGCGTAAGCCCCCCGCCGCCCGCCCACTCCCCGCTTACCGTCGCCGCCGGAACATCCTGAGACGTGAAACAGGGCCGCCCCACGGGGGACGGCCCTGCGCCGGTCCGGACCGCCGCCAGGACTTTCACAGGTTTTCCCGGGGGCCACTGCCTTCCCCGCCGATCTCCGAATGCGCCTGTGCCGGAGGTACCTCGGGGGCGGCGGCCGGTGTCGGAGGCGCCTCGGGTGCGGCCGGCGCCGGCGAGGGGGCGGCGCGTTCCAGGAACCTCAGGAGTTCCACCGGGAACGGCAGGACCAGCGTCGAGTTCTTCTCGGCGGCCACCGCCACCACCGTCTGCAGCAGCCTCAGCTGGAGGGCGGCCGGCTGCTCCGACATCACGCCCGCCGCCTCGGCCAGCTTCTTCGAGGCCTGGAGCTCGGCGTCCGCGTTGATGACCCGGGCCCGCCGCTCACGGTCGGCCTCCGCCTGGCGGGCCATCGAGCGCTTCATCGTCTCCGGCAGCGACACGTCCTTGATCTCGACGCGGTCGATCTGCACGCCCCACCCGATGGCCGGGCTGTCGATCATCAGCTCCAGGCCCTGGTTGAGCTTCTCCCGGTTCGACAGGAGGTCGTCGAGGTCGCTCTTGCCGATGATCGAGCGCAGCGAGGTCTGCGCCATCTGCGAGACCGCGAACTGGTAGTCCTCGACCTGGACGACCGCGTCCGCCGCGTCGACGACCTTGAAGTAGATCACCGCGTCCACCCGGACCGTGACGTTGTCCCGCGTGATGCCGTCCTGCGCGGGCACCGGCATCGTCACGATCTGCATGTTCACTTTCCGCAGCCGGTCGACGAACGGAAGGATCATCGTGAAGCCGGGCCCGCGCACCGAATCCGTCAGCCTGCCGAGCCGGAAGACCACTCCGCGCTCGTACTGCTTGACGACCCGCGCCGCCGCCAGCGCATAGACGACACCGGCGGAACCCACGGCGATGCCCGCCGCCACCAGCTCCTCGACCATCACGGCCCCCAGGGGTCCGAATCGGACGTGTACCTCGACGGTAACTCCGCATCTCCCCCAAAGGGAGCCCCCGAACCGGCCCCCGCCGCGCGCAGGTCATCGCGGCCCGTTGTGCCCGGGGCCCTCGCCGCCCTTCCCGTCATCGGTCAGTGCCGTTTCCCGGCCATCCAGGCGGTGGCGTGCTCGACCGCCGCCCTGATCGGGAAGAGCCGTGCGCGGCGGCGCCCGAGCGGGCCGCCGCGCAGATGTCCGGCGGGGAAGTCGGCGCCGATGCGGGCGAAGTCGCTGTCGTCGAGCACGGCGTCCTGGTACGCGAACCACTTGGCGCCGCCCCGCTCGTCCGTGATCACCGCGCGGTAGGTGCGCACCGGGCGCGGCGGCACCAGGTATTCGGCGAAGTGGAAGGCGGTGCACGCCGCGAAGCCCACGTTGACCATCAGGACCTGCGCCCCGGCGGCGATCAGCTTGGGCAGGGGGGACTCCTCGCCGAAGTGGCAGTCGAGCGCGTGGCCCTTCATGAGTTCGGCGGCCCGCGCGCCAAGCGCCGCGAAGGAGGTCTGCGGGTGGTCGCTGCGGGCGGCACCCTCGGTGGTCCTGACCCGTTCGGCGAACCGCCCCATCCCCGGGCACGGGGTGCGGTCCGGGTCGAAGGGCGGCATCGCGGCCCGGAACGCGGCCGGGTCGGAAGCCTGGCTCACCAGGGCGAGGTGGGCGGGCGAGGTGTCGGAGTTCTCCGGGGTGAACGCCGGGACCACCAGCGTCCCTTCCGGGCCGAGGACCCTGCGCAGCGCGGCCAGGAGCGCCTCGGCGCGGAGCCCGGTGCCGCGCAGCGAGGCGTGCACGAGGAGGACCCCGCCCTCCTCCACGCCGAGGGCGCGCAACTGCTCGACCGGGCCGCCCTGCCCCGGTTCCTCCGTGGTGTTCTCGCCCACGCGATGCCTCTTCCGAGTCCTGGCGCACGGTGTGCACCAGGCGCCTTCCGGTGACGGTGAGTTCGGCCCCCCGCTCCAGAGCCTCCAGCGCACCGCCGCCAACGGCGTGCCGACGCAGCCGTTCGGGTCCGGCGAGCAGCGGTTCGTCTCCGTGCCGAATCACCGAAACGGAACTCAGGCGGTGCTTTTCGGCGTGCTCGGCCGGCCGCCGGGCGGTGCGCGAAATGACGTGGCCGGAGACCGCCCGGGGCTGCTCGCGCCGGCTCTGGTCTGCGGCTTCGTACACATAACAAGGGTCGCGGACCAGGTCGCACCTGCTGTGCACCTTGAGCACGATCTCGCGGAATGGGACCAGTGGCCCTGTCATTCCGCCGGTTCAGCGAGGACGGGAATTCGGGTGCCCGGGCCGGGAGTTGTCCGGGAATACCCCGGGGCTCCCGCCCTGCGCTGGTGTCCCATGGTCCCCGCCGGGCACACCCGGCGGGGCCGGCTCCTCAACGCCCGTGTCAGAGCGCGGAGTTGAAGGCGGACACGGTGACTGGGCGGCCCTCCCGGGCGGCCAGGATCCTGCTGAGGCGCCTTTCCGAAGCCCGGTCCGCGCCCTTCGCGGCCAGTTCGGCCAGCGGCACCCGGTCCTTCTTCGCAGCGGCGAATGGGGCTGAATTCATGGAGGTTTTCACGTTCGTCCCTGGGGTGAGTGATAACCGCACGTGGACAGTGGCACCGGCACATGCACCGTTGCAGTGTCGGCGGGACGACTTTACTCTCATCCCCATCAGTGGATGGAGCACACAAACGGGGCGCACACCTGCCATCCCTAGGAAAGAATGAAGGCAAAACCGCAGACGGGGGTGCATGTGACGGCGATTCCCGGCCCATTGCAGAGCATGGTCTTCCGGAACGCGGATCTGCCGGGCCTCTTCCACCACGCGGACGCGCTGGCGATCGGTCGGCAGCAGGCGGCGGTCAAGCTGACCCGCACCCAGCTCTCACTCCTCGTCGTCGGCGCGCTCGCGGCGGCGCTGCCGCAGGTCCGGGTCGGCGAGGACTTCCAGGTGCTCAGCGCGCTGAGTGCGCTCGCGTACGCGGGAGTACTGCTCGCGAGCTTCGGGGCGGCCCGGCGTCACGCCGCCTCGCACTGGCAGCTCAACCGTTCCGCCGCCGAGTACATCAAGTCGATGTGCTGGCGCTACGCCGTTCACGGCGCCCCCTTCGACCTGGGCGTCCCCGACCCGGACGCCCTGTTCGTCACCCGCGTCGAGGAGGGGCTGCGGGAGCTGAAGAAGGTCGGCTGGCGCGACCCCCGCGAGGACGGCGAGCTGGCCTCGGGAGGTCTTGTGACCCCGAGCATGCGGGAGTTACGGGGCAAGTCGTTCAACGTACGCAAGGAGACCTACGTACGCGACCGGCTCATCGAGCAGCGCAACTGGTACCGGCGGCGCCAGGAGACCTCGCGGCGCGCGACCAGGCTGTGGTCGACGGCGATCACGCTGTTGACCCTCCTCGCCCTTTTTTTCGCCGTTCTCCAGACCTTCTCGGTCGCGGAGAAGGTGAACATGGCGGGTGTCCTGTCGGCCTCGGCCGCGGCCTGTCTCGCGTGGAGCGAGATCCGCCGCCATCAGCCGCTGATCTCGGCCCATTCGCTGGTCGAGCAGGACCTGATGGAGATGCATGTGGCGATGGAGAACATGGTGACCGAGCGGCAGTGGCCGCAGGCCGTGTACGAAACCGAGCGCATCGTCTCGCCCCAGCACACGGACTGGCTTGCCCGGCTGCGGAGTTGACGCCCACTGCCCCCCGCCCCGGCCCCGCGTCACGCCCTGCGGCTGCCGTCCCGCCAGATGACCGTGACGGGACGGCCGAGGCTGCGGGCGTACTGCACGATGTCGCCGGTGCCGCCGAGGCCGCGGGCCGGCAGACCGTCCCAGACGGCGACGAGCCGGTCGCAGTTGTCGGCGATGTAGGCGCCGGCCGCGTAGTAGGCCTCGTCCGTGGAGTGGGGGTAGCCGAGCGCGATCTCCTGGCTGGCGCGACGCTTCAGGCCCCGGTAGCGGGCCAGTTCGGCCGCGTCCGCGAAGCCCGTCTCGTAGTCGCCGCTCGGGATCACCACGGTGAGGGCGGCGCCGCAGTCCAGGGCGATGTCGGCGAAGAGCTGGTCGGCGCCGGTGGCGAGGCTGGAGAGCGCCTCCAGGGAGCCCTCGTGGCCGAGGAGCAGGGCGCGCAGCCGGTCGCGGATCTCCTCGAAGGCGTCGGGCGGGATGTCGCGGTGACCGGTCACTCCGATGCGCTTCAATGCGTCTCACCCCGTGTGTCCGGCGCCGGTCACTGACGGACCTGTTTCTACGTCGTGCCCTTGCACATCCTCTCAAAACAGCGCATCGCGTCCAGCCGGAAGCCCCCGTCCGGATCTCCCGGGCGGGGGCCTTGGCCTGCGGTCGGCCGCATTCAGTGACGTACCGTCAAATTTCTGTGACGTATCGTCAGAAAAGGCTCACACCATAGGCGTTCATGGCTTCGACCACCGGCTGGAAGAAGGTCGTTCCGCCGGAGCTGCAGTTGCCGCTGCCGCCCGAGGTGAGGCCGAGCGCGGTGGAGCCGGCGTACAGCGGGCCGCCGGAGTCGCCGGGCTCGGCACACACCGTGGTCCTGATGAGGCCGGAGACGATGTCGCCGTTGCCGTAGTTGACCGTCTGGTTGAGCGCGGTGACCTTGCCGCTGTGGATGCCGGTGGTCGAGCCGCGCCGGGTGACCGTCTGGCCGACCCTCGGGTCGGCGGCACTGGTGATGCGCTGGCTGCCCACCGCGCTCGGGTGCGCGAGCGCGGTGTTGGTGTACTTCACGAGACCGTAGTCGTTGCCCGGGAAGCTGGTGCCCACGGTCGGCCCGATGCTCGTCGAGTGCGACGAGCTGGTGTAGTAGTTCGGGTAGCCCTGGGTGCAGTGACCGGCCGTCAGGAAGTAGTACGTGGAGCCCTTCTTGACGTTGAAGCCCAGCGAGCAGCGCCAGCTGGTGGTGTAGATGGCGTCGCCGCCGGAGAGCAGCTTGGTGAACTTGCCGGGGGTCCGCTCGATGCGCAGGGCGCCCGCGTTGGCCCCGGCCTGGCGCTTGATCTTCGCCAGATCGGCCGCCGAGACGGTGGAGTCGGCGGTGACGACGACCTTGCCGGTCGCGCTGTCCACGCTCCAGGCGGTTCCGGCCACGTCCGCTCCGCGCACGGCGTCACTGGCCGCGGTCAGGGCGGCGGAGCCGAACGTGTGGGTCGGTGTGGCGCTGGCGTTGGGGACGGCTATGGCCACCGCGGCGAGCAGGCCGGTGGCGACGGCGGCGAGCCTGGTGCGTCTCGCGAGAGTGGTGGGGGATGTGGGGGTGGTGCGCTTGATCCTCACTTCTTTTCCTCCCGAGGGGAATTGAGGGGGCCCGTGAAAGGGGAGGGACCCCGTGAGGCGCAGCCGAGGACCACGACAGCCCAATGAGGCGCAAGCCGTGCTCCTGACAAGCGCTGCGGAGGAGTATTCGGGGGCCCGGCCGGGCGCGCAAGGGTGCCTTCAGGCCGGGCTCCGCGAGGATGCGCGCGCCGGGGTCAACTGGTGCGGATGTTCCGCTCCCCCACCGGAATGTCGATGGGAAGGGTGTTGCCCGGGGGCGGGAAGGGACAGATGAAGTGGTCGGCGAAGGCGCAGGGCGGCAGCTGGGCGCGGTTGAAGTCGACGGTCACCGAGCGGTCGGCGGCGGGTGCTTCGGGCCGCAGGAAGCGGAACCGGAAGGTGGACTTCCCGCTGGTCCCGTCGGCGAACACCGCCCACAGCGAACCGTCGGCCTCGACCGAGACCTGGAGGGTGTGCTCCTGCCCGCCGAGCGTAAAGGCGATCTCCCCGGCGAGTTCGAGCCCGCGCTCGACCCCGTCCGCGTTCGCCACCTTCACCCGCTGCCGCTCGTACGGGCGGAAGGTGCCGGGCAGCCGGAACCGCTCCTCGTACGGGGTGGCGTCGATGCCCGCGAAGGCCTCGCGCGCCGGGGAGGCCGGGTCCCACACCCGTACCGCCCACAGCCCCTCGCGGCGCAGCACGACGAGCCTGCGGTCGCCCTGCGCGAGCCGGGACTCCCCGGCCGGACCGACGTCGGCACCGAGCCGCACCTCACCCTTCAACGGTGTGCCGTCCAGGGTAAGTTGATGCTCGGCACAGGCGGTGAGGATCACCTCGTCGCCGTCCTCGCGCCACCGGCCGAGCTCCTCGGGCACGCCGTCCGCGAGCCAGTGGGTCCCGGTCAGGGCGAGCGGTCCGTACGGCGCGGAGACCGAGGCGATGCGGTGCTCGTGCCACTTCTTCCAGACGAGGGCGTGGTCGGACCGGGGGTCCTGCGGTGCTTGCGTGCTCATGCGATCAACCTTTCCACACCGGGGTGCGCAGTCCGAGGTGCGAGCGCAGCGTGGACCCGGTGTATTGCGTGCGGAACGCGCCGCGTTCCTGGAGCCGTGGCACCACCTGGTCGACGAAGTCGTCCAGGCCGCCGGGGGTGAGATGGGGTACGAGGATGAAGCCGTCGGCGGCGTCGTTCTGCACGAACGCGTCGAGTTCGGCGGCGACGGTGTCCGGGGTGCCGATGAAGGACTGGCGGCCGGTGGTCTCGATGACCGTCTGGCGGATGGAGAGCCCCTTGGCCTCGGACAGGGCGCGCCATTTGGCGGCGATCTCAAGGGCATTGGTGATCTTCACCCGGCCCTGGACGAGCGCGGAGTCCGGGTCGGGGTCGATCTCGGGCAGCGGGCCGTCCGGGTCGTAGGCCGACAGGTCGCGGCCCCAGATCTGTTCGAGGGCGAGGATCGCGTTCTGCGGCGAGACCTGCTGGTGGCGGATCTCGGCGGCCTTCTCCTGGGCCTCGGCCGCGGTGTCGCCGAGCACGAAGGTGACCCCGGGCATGATCTTGAGGTCGTCGGGTTCCCTGCCGTACTGGGCAAGGCGTCCCTTCACGTCGGCGTAGAAGGCGCGGCCCGCTTCCAGGGTGCCGTGCCGGGTGAAGATGACGTCGGCGGCCGAGGCCGCGAACTCGCGGCCCTCGCCGGAGTCGCCGGCCTGGATGACGACGGGGTGCCCCTGCGGGGAGCGCGGCACCCCGAACTTCCCCTCGATGGAGAAGTGCTGCCCGTGGTGCGCGAAGGGCCGCGGCGCTCCTTCCGGCCCCCAGGAATCCCACAACTCCCTTGCCGTGGCCACGAATTCGGCGGCACGCGTATAGCGGTCCCCTCGGTCGAGAAATCCACCGCGGCGGAAGTTCTCGCCGGTGAAGGCGTCGGGCGAGGTCACCACGTTCCAGGCGGCCCGGCCGCCGCTGAGGTGGTCGAGCGAGGCGAACCTGCGGGCGATCTCGTACGGCTCGTTGAACGTCGCGTTCACTGTGGCGGCGAGCCCGAGCCGGTCGGTGACGGCCGCGAGTGCGTTGAGGAGGGTGATCGACTCGGGCCGCCCGACCACGTCGAGGTCGTGGATACGCCCCTTGTGCTCGCGCAGCCGGAGCCCTTCGGCGAGGAAGAAGAAGTCGAACCTGCCGCGTTCGGCGGTCCGGGCGAGGTGCTCGAAGGAGGAGAAGTCGATCTGCGACTTGGAGCGCGGGTCGGCCCAGACGGTGGTGTTGTTGACGCCGGGGAAATGGGCGGCGAGATGGATCTGCTTCTTAACCGCGCTCATGGCGGCCTCCCCCTGCGGTGGCGTACTGGTTGACGGGCCGTGCCAGGCCCAGGTGTTCGCGGAGGGTGGCGCCCGGATAGAAGCTCCGCAGCAGACCGCGGTGCTGGAGGACCGGGACGGTGGCCTTCACGATGAGCGCGAGGTCGCGCCCGGGTTCGGCGAGGCGCAGGTGGAAGCCGTCGACGGCGCCCTCCTGGTGCCAGTCGCCGATGAGCCCGGCCAGCTCCACGGCGTCGGCGGTGGTGGCAAGCGCCACCGGGAGCGAGCCGAACACCCGCAGCCGCTCGGGGTCCCGGCCGTGCGCGCGGGCCCGGTCGTGCAGCTCCCCGCGCGCGGTGCGGGCGGCGAGCGGATCCTGGGTGCGTACGAGCGCGACGTCGGCGTGCCGGACGGCGGCGGCCCTCGGTTCGGCGGCGGTCGCGTCGATGACGGTGACGGGATGCCCCTGGGGCGGCCGAGGCACGATGGCCGGGCCCCGCACCGAGAAGCTCCGCCCCTCGAAATCGACGTAGTGCAGCTTGTCGCGGTCGATGAACCGGCCGGTCGGCTCGTCGCGTATTTCGGCGTCGTCCTCCCAGGAGTCCCACAACTTGGCCGCCACATCGGCGACTTCGCGGGCCTCGTGCCACACCTCGGCGGTGCGGGCGGCCGGCCGCCGCCCGAAGAGCCGCGCCTCGGCCTCGGAGGTGGACACCTCGGGACTCCACCCGGCCCGGCCCCCGCTCACCCAGTCGAGGGTGGCCACGGCCGAGGACACGTGGAACGGCTCGGTGTGCGTGGTGTTCACGACCGGGACGAGCCCGATCCTTTCGGTGGCGGGCGCGACCCGGGACAGCACGGCGAGCGCGTCGAGCCCGGCCCGCGCGAAGGAGTCCCCGAGCGTGACGAAGTCGAGCGTCCCCTGCTCGGCGAGGCGGGCGAGCCGCACGAAATACCCGGGGTCGTAGTGCCCCGCCCCGTCGAGGGAGACGGCGAGGTGCACGGGGCTGCGGACCAGTGGTGCGGACATGGTGGACCTTTCCGGGGTGGACGGTTGGCCGGGGTCGGCCGGCAGCTCTCCGGGCGAACCCGGCGGGTTGATCTCGGACCGCGGCACCGCCTCCAGGGGCATCACAGGACCTTCGAGAGGAAGGCGCGGGTGCGCTCGTGCCGCGGGGCGTCGAGCACTTCGGCGGGCGGGCCCTGCTCGACGATCGCCCCGCCGTCCATGAACACGACGGTGTCGGCGACCTCGCGGGCGAAGCCGATCTCGTGCGTGACGACGATCATCGTGGTGCCGGAAGCCGCCAAGTCCTTGATGACGTCCAGGACTTCACCCACCAGCTCGGGGTCGAGCGCGGACGTCGGCTCGTCGAAGAGCAGCAGCTTCGGTTCGAGGGCGAGCGCGCGGGCGATGGCGACGCGCTGCTGCTGTCCGCCGGAGAGCTGCCTCGGATACGCGTCCGCCTTGTCGGCGAGACCGACCCGGGCGAGCAGCTTCCCTGCCGCGGCCACCGCGTCCTTCCGGGGCCGCTTCAGGGCCGCGACCGGCGCCTCGACGATGTTGTCGAGGACGGTGAGGTGAGGGAAGAGGTTGAAGTTCTGGAAGACGAAGCCGATCTGGGCGCGCTGCCTGAGGACATCGCGTTCCCGCAGCTCGTACAGCTTGTTGCCGTTGCGCCGGTAGCCGACGAGCGTGCCGTCGACGGTGATCCGGCCGCTGTCCACCTTCTCCAGATGGTTGATGGTGCGCAGAAGCGTCGACTTCCCGGAGCCGGAAGGGCCGAGGACGACGGTGACCTCGCCGGCCCGGACGTCCAGGTCGATGCCCCGCAGGACTTCGAGGGAGCCGAACCTCTTGTGCACGGACCGGACTTCGACCATGGAGGTGCTGGTGAGTGACATGGGGATCCTTCGGGAAGGGGGTACGGGGGCGGCGCTCAGGCGCTGAGGCGGCGACACGCGAGGTCGCGCAGGAAGGTCAGCGCGGCGCGGGCTGTTGCGTCGTTCTGCCGGAAGGCGGCGCCTCCGGTGCGCGGCCTGGTGAACGCCCCCGCCGCACGGGCGACGGTGAAGGGGCCGAGCGCGAACCGGCGCGGATGGGCCCGGCCGTCGCGTCCGGTGACGCGCCCGTCGGCTGGGTCCACCTGGAGCAGTCCGGTGTCGGCGGCTCCCGCGCCCTCCTCGTACAGCGCGCGAAGGAGCGGGCTGCCGGGGCGTTCCGCGCTGGGCTCGGGCAGCCGGGCCTCGACCAGGGCCGCCGCCTCGATCCACTGCCCGGGCACGCTGGCGCTGCCCGCCCGGAAGACGCCCTTGGCCTCGTCGGCCTCGACGGTGACGCCCGCGCCGAGGAAGCGCACGATGCCCGCGTCGGACAGCGCGAGCAGTTGCCGAAGCCGGGGCCCGGGCGGCCCGGAGGCCAGGAAGCTGAAGAACCCGTGCCACCAGCCGCCCACGTCCCCGACGCGCAGCAGCTGCCCGTAGACCGAGAGCAGCCCGAGGAACACCGCCAAGTCCTCGCTGTGATCGGCATCATGACGTCGCGTCAGGTCATCCCGGATGTGCGCGCGAAGGCCGTCCTGGAGGCTCTCGTACGAGGTGAAGCGGAGCCCGTCGAGCGGGTGGTCCAGGGCTTCGAGGTCGAGGCGGTCGGCGGGGTCGGGGACGGAGGCGGCGATCAGGGCCTGGAGGTCGGGTCCTGCCGGGTCGGCGGCGGCGTACTTCTCCTCGAAGTCGGGCCAGTCGACGGCGGTGCGCTCGGGGTGGGCGGTGAAGAGGCGGTGGTAGTGGGCGAAGCCCAGCTCCTTGCCGATCAGGGGCCAGAGGTCGCGCCGGAAGTCGGGCCGGTGCGGGCGGCTCAGGATCTCGTCGACCTCGGCGGGCCCGAAGAAGCGGGGCAGCGGCGGGCGTTCACCGGTCCAGGTGTAGCCGATCTTGGAGTGGTAGGGCACGCCGCGCCGGGACCCGACATACAGGACGGGTTCCTGCCCGGAGGGATGGTAGGCGCCGTCGGCGTCGTAGCGGCCGCCGCGGCCTTCGGTGAGCAGGGCCATGAGGTCGACGAAGGCGAGCCCGAAGCCGCGGACGATGACACCTTCGCCGGGGCGCAGGGGTGACAGGTCGCTGTCGGCGGTGAAGGCGGGCGGCAGGTGCACCAGGCCGTGCCGGTCGGCGAAGTCGGCCAACTCCCGTTGTTCTTGGTCGGGTTCGGCGTCCAGGTGGCCGAGGGTGAGCACCACCAGATCGGCGACGAGCGGCTCGGCGCGGCCTTCGAGCCACACCCGCTGCCGCCCTTCGCGCGGCCCGCCGACCCGGGTGGCCAGGGTGCGGTGCTCGCGCACGGTGACGGTGGGCGGCAGCGCGGCCACGGCGTCCTCGTACACCCAGCGCAGGTACTCGCCCTGCGCCCGCCGACTGGGGAAGGAGCGGGCGTCCAGGCCGGACCATTCGGCGAGGGTGGGCCCGGGGCGCACCGGGCCGTCCTGCTGGACGGTGTCGTCGGTGAACATGGTGACGTCCTCGGCCATGGAGTTCATCCAGAGCAGCGGCGACTGGTCGGCCCGCCAGATCCGTCCGCCGCCCGCGGGATGGGGGTCCACCAGGTGCACGTCGAGAGGCTGGTCCCCGTACAGGGAAGGGAGGTTGGCGGCGAGCCGCTCCAGGAAACCGGTCCCCCGCGGACCGGCTCCCACCACCACGATGGACGCGCTCACCGGCTACCCGCCGAGCCGCGCGCGTAGTACCGCTCGACGTAGTACTGGCCCACCGACAGGAGCGAGGTCACCACGACGTACCAGAGGGTGGCGACGAGGAGCAGCGGGACCACCTGGTAGGTGCGGTGGTAGACCAACTGCACGGAATACAGCAGGTCGTTGACGGCGATGATGGAGACGATCGAGGTGCCCTTGAGGGTGCCGATGAGCATGTTCCCGGCGGGCGGCACGATGGAGCGCATGGCCTGCGGCAGGACGATGCGGCGCAGTCGGCGCAGCCGGCCGAGCCCGAGCGACTGGGCGGCCTCGATCTGGCCGCGCTCGACGGAGAGGATGCCGCCGCGCACGACTTCGGCGGCGTACGCGGCTTCGTGCAGGGTGAGCCCGACGACGGCGACGGTGACCGGGCCCATCAGGTTGACCGTGCGGACGCCGAGGATCTGCGGGTACAGCGCGCCGATGTTGAACCAGAAGAGCAGCTGCACGAGGATCGGCGTCGACCGGAACAGCCATACGTAGCCCCAACTCACTCCACGCAGAACAGGGTTGGCGGACAGCCGCATGACCGCGAGCAGCGTGCCGAGCGCGAACCCGAGCGCCATGACGACGGCGGTGAGCCACAGGGTGAGCCAGAGTCCGCGCAGTACGGCGGTGGTGGCGAAGTAGTCGGCGACCACGCCCCACTGGAAGGCCTCGTTGCGCACGACGGAGTTGAGCGCGATGCCGAGCAGCACGAGGACGACAACTGCCGTGGCCCGCTGGCCGGTTCGGCGCAGGGGAACGATGCGCAGGGCTTCGGGGGCGCCGTCCTCGCGGGCTACGGACGGGCGTTTGGACAGGGTGAGGGACATGCGAAGGCTCCGTGGATGCAGGGATCGAACACGGGATGGGCCTTCACGAACACAGGGCGCGCGGTGGTGCGGAACCGAGCCCCTCAGCACGGTTTCCGGTCCCGAGGCTATGCGCTGCATGCTGGAGGTTGTCAAGCTTGTCCGCACTGTGGGCGTTACGTCTCAGCGCGGTTGACGCGGAAACGGATGCCTGTTCCACTTGGGCCATGCATTCGCAGCAGTGGCTGGTCACGCGCTCCCACATCGACTTCGGTCGAGTGTGGTCCTCCTCCTGTTGAGCTGACCCCCTGCACGGCCTCTTCTTCCGCGTCCTGCGTGCGCTGTCGCGCCGCTTCCTCGCGCCTTCACCTCACTGATCACTCGCGCACCCCTCCCCTCGTCGTACCTCCATGTACCTCCATGCCCCGTCGGCATTTCCGCCTGCCCGAAATCCCTGGAGCGCACCCCGTCATGAGCAGGTCCCGAAGCCTGAGCAGATCGCGCAACTACGCCGCGTTCGCCCTGATCACCGCCGCGGCACTCGGCCTCACCGCCTGCGGGTCCGGGGACCCGGCCGAAGTGGGGGCGGCGGGCAACGCCGCGCCCGCCGGGCAGAAGGGGAAGGTCCCCACCGCCGATGTGGTGTCGGCCGTCCAGAAGGACGGGGCCGCGGCCGCACTGCTGCCCGCGAGCGTCCGCGAGGCGGGCACCCTCACCATCGCCACCAGCGTCGGAACCCCGCCGGGGGCCACCTATCTGGAGGACGGCAAGACGGTGGCCGGGCAGGACGTCGACTTCGCGGACGCCGTCGCCAAGGTGCTCGGCCTGAAACTCAAGCGCGAGGTGGCCTCCTTCGAGGTGATCCTGCCCGCGCTAGGCAGCGGCAAGTACGACGTGGGCACAGGCAACTTCGGCGTCACCGACGAGCGGCGCAGGACCATCGACTTCGTCACCTACATCAACGACGGCCAGGGCTTCGCCGTCCGCAAGGACAGCAAGCTCACCCAGGTCACCGACCTCGCCCAGCTCTGCGGGCTGAACGTGGCGACCGGCGCGGGCACCACGTTCGAGGCGACCCTGGAGAAGAACAAGGCCAAGTGCGCCGCCGCCGGCAAGAAACCGTACGAGGTGCAGACCTACAGCGACCAGGGTGCGCTGTGGATCTCGCTCCAGCAGGGCCGCAGCGATGTCGTCATGTCGACGATCAACGGCCTGCGGTACGCGGTGGGTCAGCAGGAGGGCCTGAAGTTCCTCAACGAGTTCCACCGCCTGGACGTGGGCTTCGCCTTCAAGAAGGGCACCCCGCTGGCCCCCGCCTTCCAGGCCGCGGTCAACAAGCTGAAGAAGGACGGGACGTACGACAGGATCCTGGCGAAGTGGAGCACCACGGAGTCGGGCATCGAGCGGTCCGAGATCTCACCGCCGGAACACAAGTAGCCCTGCTCGTGGGTGAGTTCAGCAGCTGGCGCAGCTGAGGCACTCGCAGCATTCACAACACTGACACGCGTCGCAGCACCCGCAGTCACAGTCGCAGTCGCTGCAGCACCCCTCGCGCTTCTTCCGCGACCAGGGACCCTCGTACTCGTCCGCGCAGCACATCTTGCAGGTGCAGCAGAGCCCGATGAACGCGGCGCAGCCCGCGAAGAATCCGCGCGGCTCGGGGCGCGGGGGCTCCGGCGGGAAGCCGTACGGGTTGCCGTACGGATTGCCGCCGTGCTGCGGAGGTTGCCCGTAGGGGCCGTACGAGGCCTGGTGGTCGACGTCGTGGGGATGACCGCACTCCGTCGTGCGGAACGAGCGGTTCACGGACTGGGTCAGCTCGTGGGCGAGCAGGACGTGGGCGAGCCTGCCGTCCACGAAGTCGACCTCGCGCAGGGCAAGCCGGATGCCGTGCACCGCGTCGTCGGCGAGCCTACGAGCCTCGATCAGGTCCGTGCCGGTCGCGGCGAGCGGGTTCCAGGCACCCGACGCGGCGTCAGTTTCCCGGTCTTCGACGGCATCCAGGAGATGGGCGAGCCGCCCGAAGAGCCGGCCGGCCTCGGCGAGCGGCTGGGCGTTGTGCGGCTTCCCGGCGAGTACGGCGGTGTGCGCGAAGGCGGCCGCAGTCGCCGTCTCGGTGGGTTCGGTGACGGCGAGGAGCGGGGTGCCCGGGCCCGCGAGTGCCTCGATGCCGCCCTGCCGGTCGACGGCGTCGACGAGCACGGCGGTGTCGAACCCGAGCGAGGCACCGGTGCGCGCGCCCGCCCGGTCCCAACTCCTGGCTATGCGACGGGCCGCGAGCGCGACCGGCTTGCGCCCCAACAGGCCGTCCCTGTCGGCCACGTGGTCGCGGACCTTCGCCGAGGCGAGGACCAGCGAGACGGCCGCGGCGAGCCGGGCGCCCTCGCCCTGGGCGACCGGCGCGGTCCGCATCGCACGCAGAGGACAGGGTCCCGCGGTGCGCCGCCGGCCGGTGCGCCGCTCGGCCTGAGCCTCCGTCAGAACCGAGACGATCAGGCCGTCGTAGTTCGTCACGACCCGGGCGAGCTGCCCGTGGTCGGAGCGAAGTGCCAGGCAGAGCCCGCAGAGATGGGCCATCCACTCCGTTTTCAGGCCCTCGGTGAGCCGGTGCGAGCAGGGCCTGACGATTCCGAACACAGCTCTCCCCCGAGTGACGTTGAGCACTCCGCCCAACGCGTCGTTCTTCAGTGCGGCAGGCATCGTATCGAGTGATCCGTTCACCCGTACGACGCCTGTGTCACTCGTGTGGAGGGACATTCATAATTTTGTTACGCCTGGCTTCACATACCGGATGCATCCCGGAAGATTCCTGACGAATCGCCACATGATCTGTGCCAGTACCGTCACGAATCACCTGCACGGCGACTATCCCCTTGGCGCGGCATCCGCATCATGGACGACCATAGGGATACGGAACTGAAGAAGCAGCAAGAAGAAGACCGCAGTGAGAGGAGGCGTCCATGGGATCGGTGCGCAAGGCCAGTGCCTGGCTGGGGCTTGTCGAGGACAACGACGACCGCTACTACGACGACGAGTACACCGAAGGTGCCGCCGAGTCCGGCGAGGCCTGGGTGACCGACCCGCGGGTGCGGGTGGCCTCCGACGTCGCCGAGGAGCAGGGCCGCCGGATCGCCACCGTCACGCCGGACGGCTTCGGGGACGCGCGGGGAATCGGGGAACTGTTCCGCGCGGGCGTCCCGGTCATCGTGAACCTGACGTCCATGGACGCCGGTGACGCCAAGCGCGTCGTCGACTTCGCGGCCGGGCTCACCTTCGGTCTGCGCGGCTCCATCGAGCGCGTGGCGACGAGGGTCTTCCTGCTGACCCCCGTCGACACCGAGATCGTCAACGGCGAACCCGCCGGCCGCCAGTCCGGTGGCTTCTTCAATCAGAGCTGAGGCAGAGGTGGCTTCCGGCCGGGGGGCGGGGGGTCGCCGGGTCGCCCCCGGGAAAGACACAGCAACCAGAGCCGAGCGAGGCGCTCACCGGAAGGCATCGAGTCCGGTGAGCGCCTTGCCCAGCACCAGCTGGTGCATCTCGACGGTGCCCTCGTAGGTCAGCACCGATTCCAGGTTGGTGGCGTGCCGCATCACCGGGTACTCAAGGGAGATCCCGTTGGCGCCGAGGATCGTGCGCGAGGTGCGGCAGATCTCGATCGCCTCCCGCACGTTGTTGAGCTTGCCGAAGCTGACCTGTTCCGGGCGGAGCCGACCCGCGTCCATGCGGCGGCCCAGGTGGTGGGCGAGCAGGATCCCCTTGTGCAGTTCGAGGGCCATGTCGGCGAGCTTGGCCTGGGTCAGCTGGAAGCCGCCGATGGGTTTGCCGAACTGCTCGCGGGTCTTCGCGTAGTCGAGGGCCGCTTCGAAGGAGGCGCGGGCCGCGCCCATCGCGCCCCACACGATTCCGTACCGCGCGTGCGAGAGGCAGCTCAGCGGGCCCTTGAGGCCGGTCACTTCCGGGAGCACGGCGTCGGCGGGCAGCCGCACCTCGTCCATGACCAGCTCGCTGGTGACGCTGGCCCGCAGCGACCACTTGTGCTTGATCTCGGGGGCCGAGAAGCCGGGGGTGTCGGTCGGGACGACGAACCCCCGGATGCCCCCGCTGTCCTCGTCGGTCTGGGCCCAGACCACCGCGACGCCCGCCACCGAACCGTTGGTGATCCACATCTTGCGGCCGCTGAGCACCCAGTCGGTGCCGTCCCTCTTCGCGTACGTCCGCATCCCGGCCGGGTCGGAGCCGTGGTCGGGCTCGGTGAGGCCGAAGCAGCCGATGATCTCGCCCGCCGCCATCCCGGGCAGCCAGCGCCGCTTCTGCTCCTCGGAGCCGAACCGCCAGATCGCGTACATGGCGAGCGAGCCCTGAACGGAGACCAGGGAGCGGATCCCGGAGTCGGCGGCCTCCAGTTCCAGGCAGGCGAGCCCGTACTGGACGGCGGTGGCGCCCGCGCAGCCGTAGCCGGTCAAGGACATGCCGAGGGCGCCGATCGAGCCGAGTTCGCGGGCCAGTTCACGGATGCCGGGCAGCTCGCCGTTCTCGTACCACTCGGCGATGTGCGGCAGGACCCGGTCGGCGGCCCAGGAGCGGACGGTGTCGCGGATCGCGAGGTCCTCCGGGCTCAGCAGGTCGTCGATGCCCAGCGGGTCGGCCGGGTCGAAGGGGGGCAGCTTGGAGGAAGGAGCGGACATGAGGGCGCCTCCGCGGCTCTCGCTCAACTAAACTAGCAGTGTTAGTTATTACCTGAGCGCTGACGTTACGGGTCAGTGTCCCGTGCGTCCAGACTCCACGGTCGCCACGTCGCCGGGCCGCGCCGGGGACGGCAGCTTCACGCTCAGCTGCTGCGCCTGCCGCGGCTGCTCCGGCTCGGGTTCCCGCTCCTGCCCGGCCACCGAACAGTCCATGATCCGCGGCAGCCGCAACCCGGCCAGCGCGCCGAGGAGCAGGAGCGCGGCGCTGACGAACAGCGTCACGTGCAGGCCGTGCACGAAGGAGTCGCGGGCCGCGGTGCGCAGCGCATGGCCGGCCGGGCCGCCGAGGCGGGAGGCGACGTCGTAGGCCTCGCCGAGCGAGTTGGACGCGGCGGCCGACGCCTTGGCGGGGACCCCGCCGACGGATGCGAGTCCGGGTGCGTAGGCGGCGTTCATGACGCTGCCGAGCAGCGCGATGCCCATGCCAGCGCCGAGCTGGTAGGAGGTCTCGCCGATGGCCGCCGCGCCGCCGGCCCGCTCGGGCGGGGCCTCGCTGAGCATCGATTCGTACGCCGCGAAGAGCGTGGTCTGAAGCCCGAAGCCGAGCATGACGAACGAGACGATCATCAGCGACGGCCAGTCGGTCTGGCCCATGAGGACGAGCAGCAGCACGGCGCCCGCGGTCAGCACGAAGCCCGTACAGACCATCCGGCGCGGGCCGAGCCTGCGCAGGGTGTACGACCCGGTCGCGCCCGCCGCCATCGCGGCGAAGGTCAGCGGAAGCATGCGCAGACCGGTCTGGAGCGGGGAGAGACCGAGGACGAGCTGGAGGTACTGGACGGCTATGAGCTCCAGGCCGACGAGCGCCAGCATGGCGACGATGATGCAGCCGACCGAGGTGGCGAAGGCGGGCCGGGAGAACATCCGGATGTCGACGAGCGGGTGCGCGCGGCGGCGCTGCCTGCGGACGAACACGATGAGCAGGGCGGTGCCGAGGCAGAGGGCGGCCAGGGTGCGGCCGTCGACTATGCCGGTTCCGGCGCCGAGCCGCTTCACTCCGAACACCACGGCGAGTATGCCGCCGGCCGCCATCAGCGCGCCGAGCGCGTCCCAGGGCCCGTCGGAGCTGCCCTTGGACTCGGGCAGGATCCAGCGGCCGAGCGGCAGTATCAGGGCCATCAGCGGGATGTTGATGAGGAAGACCGAGCCCCACCAGAAGTGCTGCACGAGGAAGCCGCCGAGTACCGGGCCGACGGCGGCGCCTATCGCGGCGACCGCCGTCCAGATGCCGATGGCGGTGGCCCGCTCGCGGCGGTCGGGGAAGACGACGCGGAGGATGGAGAGCGTGGCGGGCATGATCATCGCGCCGCCGACGCCGAGCAGCGCCCGGGCCGTTATCAGTACGGGCGCCGATTCGGCGAGGGCCGCGACCGCGGAGGCCGCGCCGAAGATCGCGTAGCCGAGCAGCAGCACCCGGCGCCGGCCGATCCGGTCGCCCAGGGTGCCGAAGAGGATGAGGAGGGCGGCGCAGACCAGGGGGTAGGCGTCGACGATCCAGAGGAGTTCGACGGAGCCCGGCCGCAGGTCCTCGGTGACCGAGGGGATCGCGACGTGCAGGACGGTGGCGTCGAGCGCCACGAACAGCAGGCTCACACAGAGGACGACGAGGATGACCCAGCGGTTGGCGCCGCCGGCGCGAACACCGGGTCGCACACCGGTCATGGTCGTCCCTGTCATGTACGTACCTCCCAGTACTGCGGACCCTGTGGGTCCGGGACGGTGCGGTCGCAACGGACCTGCCGTCACCACTCTCGCGGTCGGTGGGCCCGGTGGACCAGTGACCAGCCCTGATCGGGATCCCCGAGGCCCGGCATCGACGGGCGAGTGATTCGTCAGACTACGCGAGTTCACCGGCGAGGCGCGTGGTCCACCTCTCACGCCCAACCCCGCCGAGGTGTGGCGTGCGCCACGCCGGTTCCACCCATGGGGTGATCTTTACGCTCCGTACTGGACCGGTGACTGAACCGTGAATTCCGCTCCCCCGCCCGGCAAACGGAATTCCGCCGGATACAAACAGGCCTTCATCGAGCGAGTCGAATGAATAGAGGACAACGCCCCGGGGTATTCCACGGCGCCCGGGAATAAAGGCGCGCGTGAGACATACTCCACATCACATCGTCATCACAAAGCCCCCGGATCGGCCTGGGCGCTCACTCACTCGCTGTAACGTCGATTGAGTGCGTACTGACCGAATCTTCGCCCGCCTGGACCGGGAGCCCGAGCCACCGAAGATAGAGATCCCGCGGATGAGCCGTCACCGCGTGGTCCTCTTCGGCGCGACGATGGCGTTCTACCTCGCCATCGTCGTCGCCGTGCTGTGCTCGTCCTGGCTCGTCGAGCTGGACTGGAAGGTCATGCTGTACCGGCCGTACGAACAGTGGCCGCAGCTGCACGCCTTCCTGGACTACTTCGTGGTCCTCGGCCAGCGCGGACCCACCGCGGTGATGGTGATGGCCTGGCTCGGCTGGCGTTCCTGGCGCCAGCACACACTCCGGCCGCTCCTGACCCTCGGGGCGGCCCTTCTGCTGCTCAACATGACGGTCGGTTCGGTCAAGCTCGGCCTCGGCCGGCTCGGCCCGCACTACGCGACGCAGATCGGGTCCGCCGAGCTCTTCGCCGGCGGCGACATATTTCCCTCGGGACACACCGCCAACGCGGTCGTGACCTGGGGCATCCTCGCCTACCTCGCCACCACGCCGCGCGCCCGGCGCTGGCTCTCGGTCATTTCGGCCATGGTGGCCCTGGGCGTCGGCGCGACCACGGTCTACCTCGGCACGCACTGGGTGAGCGACGTGCTCCTCGGCTGGGCGGCCGGGCTGCTGATCCTGCTCGCCCTGCCCTGGTTCGAGCCGCTGATCGCCCGCGCGGAGGCCTTCGTCTTCGCCGTGCGCGAGAAGGTGCGCGAGCGCAGGCGGCCGCGCGCGAGCGCCCCGGCCCCGGTTCCGGCCCCCACGGTGCCGGCGATGGTGCCCCAGCGCGGGCACGACGAGGACGAGGCCCCCGTGCGCGAGCCGGTCGGCGTCGCGAGCGGGCGCGGGCCCGGTCGGCCGCTCCCGGCCAGGCCCTACCAGCCGGCCCGTTCGGAACGGCCCCCGGTCGTCCCCCCGGGCACCCGGCGCCCCCCGCACACCGAGCGGGCGCCGCGCACCGCCCCGGCCCGCCCCCTGGGCGGCTGACGGCCCCGCGGACGACCCGCACGGTACGCACACAGCACGAAGGCCCCCGGTGTCGACCGGGGGCCTTCGTCGTATCCGCGCTCAAAGACCGCGCTCAGCCGTGCCAGCAGCGGGTCACGGTGCCCTTCTCCACCTCGAAGTTCAGCCGCCCCGCCAGGTACTCCATGGTGATGATCGAGCCCGGTGGGAGCGACCTGACGGTGGACCAGCCGCGTGACCTGGCGAGCCGCTCGGCGCCCTCGGCGTCGAGGCCGACATAGGACTCGGGGGCGTCGTCGGGATGGGCGGGGTGGGACGGTATCGGTGCCATACGACCCACCGTAGGCGTGCCTCCCCGACGACGGAAGCGGGGGGCCGCCGGAGCCCGCGAGCCGGGTGGGAACCCGCTGGTTGTCCGCCCCCGGTACCCCACCAGTCACACTTCTGTCACAGGATCGAGGCGCCGGTTCGCCTCGAACTCCGTCACTCGTACGGGCAGTTCCTGACCCCTTGCCCGCTTATCGCACGGCGCACTTCCGGCCAGTCGCAGACATTACTGGAATTGACAGAATTCTTACGCCGAGCCCTTGGTGAATTACTGCCCGGCGGCCCACCGAATAAAAATCGACGGCGCATAGGTAATTCACCGCACCCTTACACAATCCCTACCCGCAACCCCGTGACGGGGACCTGCGGGAGCTCGGCCGGATGGCGTACGCCCCCTGTTGCGGCGGCCCCGACCGCGAGCATCATGGCCCCTGGCCTGACGCCAGACACCTCAGGGGGTGCAATGGGTACGGAGACGGTGACCCCGGCGGCAAAGCCCGCGAAGGCCGGTCGGCCGGGCGCGGTGATCGTGGACTGGCTGACCACCACCGACCACAAGAAGATCGGGCACCTCTACCTGATCACGTCGTTCGTCTTCTTCCTCGTCGCAGGCGTGATGGCCCTCCTGATGCGTGCCGAACTGGCCCGCCCGGGGCTCCAGATCATGACGAACGAGGAGTACAACCAGCTCTTCACCATGCACGGCACGATCATGCTGCTGCTCTTCGCGACGCCGACCTTCGCCGGGTTCGCCAACGCGATCATGCCCTTGCAGATCGGCTCCCCCGACGTGGCCTTCCCGCGCCTGAACATGCTCGCGTACTGGCTGTTCCTCTTCGGCGGTCTGATCGTGCTCGGCTCGGTGCTGCTGCCGACCGGGCCCGCGAGCTTCGGCTGGTTCGCCTACGCCCCGCTCAACTCGCTGACCCGCTCCCCCGGCGCGGGCGCCGACCTCTGGATCATGGGGCTCGCGCTCTCCGGCTTCGGCACCATCCTGGGCTCGGTCAACTTCGTGACCACCATCATCGGGATGCGCGCCCCCGGCATGACGATGTTCCGGATGCCGGTCTTCACCTGGAACGTCCTGTTCACCTCGATCCTGGTGCTCATCGCGTTCCCGGTGCTGGCGGCCGCGCTGCTCGTCCTGGAGGCGGACCGCAGGTTCGGCTCGGTGGTCTTCGAGGCGCAGAACGGAGGGGCGCTGCTGTGGCAGCACCTGTTCTGGTTCTTCGGCCATCCCGAGGTCTACATCATCGCGCTGCCGTTCTTCGGCATCATCACGGAGATCATCCCGGTCTTCTCGCGCAAGCCGATCTTCGGCTACATGACCCTGGTCGGGGCGACGGCGGCCATCACCGGCCTGTCCATCGTGGTGTGGGCCCACCACATGTTCGCGACCGGAGCGGTGTTGCTGCCGTTCTTCTCGTTCATGTCCTTCCTGATCGCGGTGCCCACCGGCGTGAAGTTCTTCAACTGGACCGGCACCATGCTCAGGGGCTCGCTCAGCTTCGAGACACCCATGCTGTGGGCCGTCGGCTTCCTGGTGAGCTTCCTGTTCGGCGGCCTCACGGGCGTCATCCTCGCCTCGCCCCCGCTGGACTTCCACGTCACCGACTCGTACTTCGTGGTGGCCCACTTCCATTACGTGGTGTTCGGCACGGTGGTCTTCGCGACCTTCGGCGGTTTCTACTTCTGGTGGCCGAAACTCACCGGCAAGCTGCTCGACGAGCGGCTCGGAAAGATCCACTTCTGGACGCTGTTCATCGGCTTCCACACGACGTTCCTGGTCCAGCACTGGCTGGGAGCGCAGGGCATGCCCCGGCGGTACGCGGACTACCTGGCGGCGGACGGCTTCACGGCGCTCAACATGGTCTCCTCGATCGGCGCGTTCCTGCTCGGCCTGTCCACGCTGCCCTTCTTCTACAACGTCTGGAAGACGGCTCGGTACGGCAAGAAGGTGGAGGTCGACGACCCCTGGGGGTTCGGCCGCTCGCTGGAGTGGGCGACGTCCTGCCCGCCGCCCCGGCACAACTTCGTGACCATCCCGCGCATCCGTACCGAGTCCCCGGCCTTCGATCTGCACCACCCGGAGTTCGCCCCGTTCCGCGACGACCTGCCGCCCGGGGAGGAGCCGGTGGCGGTGCCGACCGCGGAGGAGCCCGGCTCCTAGCCCCGTACCGCGTCCACGCGGACGCTCAGGTCGTTCGCGCCCGTGTAGTACGGACGCACCACTCCCGGGCCGACCGTCGACCCCGGGTATACGAAGATCGCCTGCTTCAGCGGGACGTCGTCCAGGATGCGGGCGAGGCGGACGGCGGGGGCGCCGGGGCCGGTGAGCAGCCACAGGTCCCAGAGCCATTCCTTCGCGTCCAGGCCCTCCGCGAGCGGGGCGTAGGGCAGCGTGAAGGTGAAGCCGTCGCCGTCGGGGGTCGCGGGGACGCGGTGGACGCGGCCGCCCCCGCCCCGCAACCGCGCCTCGACGGCCGCTTCGGGGCCGAGCGACACTCCGTACAGCCTCCCCCGCACGGTGACGCGGCCCGCGCCGAAACCGATCGTGCCGGTCTCGGCGTGCGGTCTGCGCAGCCAGCTGCGGACGACCAGCTCGCCGGAGCGCCCCGGGTAGGGGATGCGCACCGCGACCCGGTCGGCGTCCGGGCCGGGCTCGCGGTCGACGAGCGCGCGCAGGTCCCGGGTGCCCGGCTCAAGACGCTGCTCGGCGCCCTCGCCGAAGCGCAGGTGGGCGTCCCATACGCCCTCGGCGAGTTCGACCGTGCTGGGCAGCACCGCCCGGAGCAGGCCTTCGGCGGCCGGGGTGAGCGGCAGCAGCACGTCGGCGCCGGGGTTGGTGCCGCGCCGACGCAGGACGAGCGTGGCGCCCGGCCGCCCGGCGCCCGTGACGTCGAAGGTCACTCCGCCCGCGGAGTCGGCTATGCAGTCGGCGCGCGGTGCGGCCGAGGCGCTGCCCGTGTCCGGGGACTCGGCGGTGGTGGTCATGCGGTCTGCCCTTTCCGGAGCACGGAGGCGGCCTTGTGGCGCAGGGCGTAGGCCCCGTCGAGGGCGGTGCTTCGGGCCCGGTGCAGCGAGTCGCGCAGCGCCCCGGCGGAGCGGCTGCCGGCGCCCTGGGCGTGCAGCTCGTCGAAGATCGCCTCGTGGCGTTCGGCGATCCGGGCCGGGTCGAAGCGCTCGGAGCTCTCCAGGGCCGCCTTGGCCATGCGGTGGCGCAGCCCGTCGTCCTGGATCAGTTCGAGCAGGGCCGCGGCCACCGCGTCGGCGTTGCCGGTCTCGACGAGCCGGCCGTCCACCCCGTCGTTGATGATTTCGCGTGGTCCCTGGGGGCAGTCCGTGGAGACGACGGGGAGTCCACAGCGCATCGCCTCGACGATGGTCATGCCGAAGGACTCGTGGCTGGAGGTGACGGCCGCGAGGGAACCCTTGACCCACTCGCTGTCGAGATCGCCGGACAGGCCCATGAGGAACACATGGTTGTAGAGGTCAAGATCGTCGATGAGGTTGCGCAGGGCTGCGCGTTCGTTGCCGAAGGCGTCGCCGGAGCCGTAGATCCGCAGCTTCCAGTCCGGCCGTACGGCGACGACCCGCGCGAACGCCGTGACCAGCAGGTCGTACCGCTTGACCGGGGTGAGCCGTCCGGCCGCCACGACCAGCTTGCCGTCGCCGGAGGCGGGTTCCACCCGGGGCGCGGGTACGCCGTTGGCCACCGCGTCGATACGGACGCCGGGCAGCCGGAGCTCCCGATAGGCCGCCGCGTCGGCCCGGGTGACGGTGGTGACCGCGTCGAGCAGCGGATAGGAGTGCGCTATCTCGCTGCGAAGGCGGTAGCTGTGCCCGGCGAGGGTCAGGTGCTCCTGGCCGACGCGGACCACTCCGGGCCGGGTCTCGCGGGCGATGTGCACGTTGAGGCCGGGCCGGGTGCCGATGACGACGTCGGCCTCGATCGCCCGCAGGTGGGCGCCGATCCGGGCGTCGGTGAGCCGGCTGTACTGGCTGTGGCGGCCGTCGCCGCGCGGGAAGACCTTGGCCGGCTGCCGGTGCTGGGGGTGGTCGCCCTCGTATCCGGGGCTGTTCTTGCGCAGATCGACGAGGTACCTGAGGCGGACGCCTTCGGGCGCGGTGAGGGTGGGCTCGTCGTGGTGGCGGAAGACGGAGACGATCTCGACGTCGTGCCGCCGGGCGAGCTCACCGGCGAGGTTGAAAGTGGACCGTATGGTTCCGCCCAGGCTGTACGCGTTGTGCAGCAGGAATGAGATGTGCATGCGCCACGCGTCCCCTTGGTCGTTCGATCGATCGGTCGATCGTGCGCTTGATCATTCGGCCGGTCAGGTCGGTCGGGACCGAAACCCTTCGGTCAGGAACGGACTGTACTTGGGTTGCCCGTCACCCATACTCCAGGGCCTGATCACCGCTGGTCCACCCGGGGACACCGGCGGGCGGGGCGGCGGGGCGGTTCCCGGGCAGCGGCGAGCCCCGTCCGGGCGGCCGGACGGGGCTTGGAGCCTCGGAACCTGTGTCTGGACTTCGTCCGGATCGGACCGCGACTTCGGCCGGATCGGACCGCGGCTCTCAGATCTTCAGCTGCTGCCCGGGCAGGATGAGATCCGGGTCACCCCCGATGACGGCCTTGTTGGCCGCGTACAGCGCCTCCCATCGCGTGCCGTGGGCCGCCGCGATGGCGGACAGGGTGTCGCCGCTCCTGACCGTGTAGGAGCCGCCGGCCGGGGCGGCGGGCGCGCTCTCGGTGCGGGACGGTGCGGTGCGCGGCTGTGGCGCGGGCGCCTTGTGCGGTTTCGGGGCGGCCTGCTGCGGGCTGGTCCTGGCCTTCTTCTGCGGGGCGGCCTTCTGCTGGGCGGGCTCTCCCGCCGCCGGGACGCTGCCGTACGCCCCCGCCTGGCGCGAGCAGACCGGCCACGCACCCCAGCCCTGCGAGCGCTGGACCTTACTCGCGATGGCGATCTGCTGGGCCTTGCTGGCCTTGTCCGCGGTGGAGGCGTACGCCCCGCCGCCGTGCGCCCGCCAGGTCCCCGCGGCGAACTGGAGTCCGCCGTAGTAGCCGTTTCCGGTGTTGATGTGCCAGTTTCCACCGCTCTCGCACTGGGCGATGCGGTCCCACACACCGCTGTCCGCCGCTGAGGCCGGACCGGTGACGCTGAGCAGGGTGAGCGGTGCCGCGACTGCGGCTCCGATCAGCGCTGCCGTCCCACGCCTGCGTATGGAGCTGGAACCACTGGTACCAACAGACATGAAATCCCTCTCGAAGGACCCGGGGTCCCCCTGGGCGGCGCGGCCTTCGGCGCGTCCGGCGCCTCGTTCCGTGCCGCCCCCGCCCACCGGAAGGTCATAGCTGGCTGTGCGGCCGGCGGGCGTTCCCGGGCGGTGCTCGATGCACACGGCGGTGGAATCTAGGGACCCGGACGCTCCGGCATCAACCAATGCCCCGTCATTCGAGGCCAGTTGCCCGTTACCGGGAGTATCGGCGATTTCCGGACACCCACTTGATTGCCAGATATCGCCATTTGTCGACCTGTCACCGAAGTGATCTGTGACTCAGCTCACCGGTCCAACTTCTATGCATCCCACAGGTGTTGACAGGGAGTGAAGGGTTCCGCGGGTGAATTCACCCTCCGCTGGGGACGGTTCGATTCCGTTCGCCTCCGCGCGTGACCCCGGCCACAGATCGTCCGTTGTCGTTTGTACGAGAGAAGCCGGGAACCGCCCGGCGCATCCACTCAGTTCCTAGGAGCCACCCGTGCCGCGCATGCTCGACGTCAGTGAGGACGTCCGCGCCGAGATCGGCGACGAAGAAGCCGAGCGGCTGCTCGCCGGCGAGAACGCCCCGGGCAGCTACGACTGCACCTCCTGCCGCACGCCGGGCGACTCCGAGCAGGAGCGCACCAGCACCGTCCTGTTCGTCGGGGAGGAGACCGCCGTCCTCGCCTTCGCCCACGCCAGCTGCATCCCCTCACAGGTCGTCCAGGTCGCCGAGGAGCAGCTCCAGGGCGCCGTACGCTCCATCACGGGTGCGGAGCCGGCCGGCGGGGCGACCGAGCAGGCAGTGCTCGGCATCACCAGCGGTCTGGTGCTGATCGAGGGCGAGCTGCACCCCGCGCTCGTCGTCGAGCCGACGGGACCGATCTCCCGGCCCGGCTCGGGCGGGAGCGCCGACGAATTCCTCCCGCTCCTCATCGAGCAGGGCTTCGTGCCGGTGACCGACATGGGCCGGCTGCCTTCGGTCCTTCCGGGCTGGTCCGTGCTGCTCGCGATGGGTCAGCTGCACGCGGTCCTGCAGCCCGGCACCGGCGGCTCCGGCAGCTCGGTCTCCTGGTGGCAGGCGCACCAGCCGCTCCAGGTGACGGACGGCTGGCGTGCGGCGGCCAACAAGTCCCAGCGCGTCCTGGTCTTCGCGGCCCCGGTCGGCATGATCGGCCAGCAGCCGCGCGAGGACCTGCTCAGGGACGCCCTGGAGAAGGCCGCCGCCGACGGCCGCCTGGTGGCCGCCGCCATGCCGCTGGCCGGCACCTGAGAGCCTGAGTCTTCCCGCGCGCCCACTCCGGCCGGTACGGGGTGGGCGCGGAAGGGGCGTGGGCCATCCGGCCACGCGCTACCGATAAGCCGAAACACCCCGCATCCCCGGCCCTACGGGGGTCGTTGGCACATACGTGCACACATACGACACATCCCGCCAGCAGTACCATGCCCAGATCCCCGCCATGCGCCCGTCGGGCGAGACAACGGGAGTCCACTCCCCCACGCCGATCTACGACGCGCTGTACTCGGAGTACCTCCGGTCCTTCCGCACTCTGCCCGGTGACCGGTCCGGCGAGGAGGATCTCGGCTTCACCGCGTTCGGAGCGCTCGGCGGCGGGTTCACGGCGGCGCACGGCAACCGCGTGGGCCAGCAGTCCGGCCACCAGACCCAGCACTTCCCGGTCACGTACCCCGGGAACTGGCATCTGCACCCCGCGATGAACGCGAACGGGCGGCAGTACGCCGGGCACCAGACCCCGGCAGCACTGCCGCCCGGCCCCCGCAGAGGGCTCTAGTCCCCCTGCGAAAGGCCTTCTCCCGTAAGGGAGTTGCTTCTGAGCGAGTTACTTCTTACGGCCGCGCTTCTCTCGCACCCGCACCGAGATGTGGATCGGGGTGCCCTCGAAGCCGAACTCCTCGCGCAGCCGGCGCTCGATGAAGCGCCGGTAGCCGGCCTCGATGAAGCCGGAGGCGAAGAGCACGAAGCGGGGCGGCTTGGTGCCCGCCTGCGTACCGAACAGGATGCGCGGCTGCTTTCCGCCGCGGATCGGGTGCGGGTGGCCGGCGACGAGCTCGCCGAGGAAGGCGTTGAGGCGGCCGGTCGGGATCCGGGTCTCCCAGCCCGCCAGGGCCGTCTCGATCGCGGGGACCAGCTTCTCCATGTGGCGGCCGGTCAGCGCGGAGACGTTGACCCGGGGCGCCCAGGCGACCTGCTGCATCTCGGTCTCGATCTCGCGCTCCAGGTAGTAGCGCCGCTCCTCGTCGAGGGTGTCCCACTTGTTGTACGCGATGACCAGCGCGCGCCCGGCGTCGACGGCCATCGTGATGATGCGCTGGTCCTGCACGGAGATCGACTCGCTGGTGTCGATGAGGACGACCGCGACCTCCGCCTTCTCGACGGCGGCGGCGGTACGCAGCGAGGCGTAGTAGTCGGCGCCCTCCTGGAGGTGGACGCGGCGGCGGATGCCCGCCGTGTCGACGAACTTCCAGGTGATGCCGCCGAGTTCGATGAGCTCGTCGACCGGGTCGCGGGTCGTGCCGGACAGCTCGTTGACGACGACCCGGTCCTCCTTGGCGACCTGGTTCAGGAGCGAGGACTTGCCGACGTTCGGGCGGCCGATGAGGGCGATGCGGCGGGGGCCGCCCACCGCGGTGCCGAAGCGCTGCGGCGGGGCCTCGGGCAGCGCCTTGAGGATCTCGTCGAGGAGGTCGCCGGTGCCGCGGCCGTGCAGCGCGGAGATCGGGAAGGGCTCGCCGAGGCCGAGAGACCACAGGGCCGCGGCGTCGGACTCGCCGGACATGCCGTCGACCTTGTTCGCGGCGAGGACGACGGGCTTGCCGGCCCGGCGAAGGAGCCTGACGACGGCCTCGTCGGTGTCGGTGGCGCCCACGGTGGCGTCGACGACGAAGACGACGGCGTCGGCGGCCTCGATGGCGTACTCGGCCTGGGCTGCGACGGAGGCGTCGAGGCCGAGGACGTCCTGCTCCCAGCCGCCGGTGTCGACGACCTTGAAGCGGCGGCCGGCCCACTCGGCTTCGTAGGTGACGCGGTCACGGGTCACGCCGGGCTTGTCCTGGACGACGGCCTCGCGGCGGCCAATGATGCGGTTCACCAGGGTCGACTTGCCGACGTTCGGGCGGCCGACGACGGCGAGGGCCGGGAGCGGGCCGTGGCCGGCCTCGTCGATGGCGGCCTCGACGTCCTCGACGTCGAAGCCCTCTTCGGCGGCGAGCTCCATGAACTCCGCGTACTCGGCGTCGCCGAGCGCTCCGTGTTCGTGCTGGTCGTTCATGAAGTCCGTACCTCGTTCATCGTGGTGATCGGTGGATCGCGATCGGGCGGTCCACTACTGAAAGTCTGGCCTAGCGCCCGGTCAGGCGCCTGGCGTTCTCCAGGTGGCCGGTGAGCCGGTCCTGGATGCGGACGGTGGCCTCGTCCAGGGCTTTGCGGGTGCGGCGTCCGCTGCCGTCGCCCGCCTCGAACGGGTCGCCGAAGACGACGTCGACCCGGCTGCGCAGCGGCGGCAGCCCCTTTATCAACCGCCCCCGGCGCTCGGTGCTTCCCAGCACCGCCACCGGCACGATGGGCGCCCCCGACCGTACGGCGAAGTAGGCGAGGCCGGCCCGCAGCGAGGCGAAGTCGCCGTCGCCCCGGGTGCCCTCGGGGAAGATCCCGAGGACGCCGCCCCGGTCGAGCACGGCCAGCGCGTCGGTGATCGCGGTGCGGTCGGCGACCGCCCGGTCCACCTTGAGCTGGCCGATGCCTTCGAGGAACCGGCCCAGCGGCCCGACGAAGGCTTCCTTCTTGATCAGGAAATGGGTGCCGCGCGGGGCGGTGCCCATGACCATCGGGCCGTCGATGTTGTGGGAGTGGTTCACGGCGAGGATCACCGGACCGCCCGCCGGAACCCGCCAGGCGCCCAGCACCCGGGGCTTCCACAGCCCGTACATCAGGCCGACACCGATCCGGCGCCCGATCTCGGCGCCCCGCTCCGAGGGAGCATCATTCACTTGGTGGCCTGCTTCTCCTCGATGAGGGTGACCACGCACTCGATGACCTGGTCCAGGGTGAGCTCGGTGGTGTCCACCTCGACCGCGTCGTCGGCCTTGGCCAGCGGCGAGGTCTTGCGGCCGGAGTCGGCCGCGTCCCGCTTGATCAGGGCTTCCCGGGTGGCCGTCACGTCGGAGCCCTTGATCTCGCCGCTGCGGCGGGCCGCGCGCGCCTCGGGGGACGCGGTGAGGAACACCTTCAGGTCGGCGTCGGGCAGCACGGTCGTACCGATGTCACGGCCCTCGACCACGATGCCCTGCCCGGCGCCCGCGGCGATGTCGCGCTGGAGCTGAGTGATCAGGGCCCGCACCTCGGGGACGGCGCTGACCGCGCTCACCTTGGAGGTGACGTCCTGGGTGCGGATCGGCCCGGAGGCGTCCTCGCCGTCGACGGTGATGGTCGGCGCCGACGGGTCGGTGCCGGAGACGATCACGGGCTTGGCGGCCGCGATGGCGATCTCCGCCGGGTCGTCGATGTCGATCCCGTTGCTGATCATCCACCAGGTGATCGCCCGGTACTGGGCTCCGGTGTCCAGGTAGCTCAGCCCCAGCTTGGCGGCGACCGCCTTGGAGGTGCTGGACTTGCCGGTGCCGGAGGGGCCGTCGATGGCGACAATCACTGCTGCCGGAGCGGTCCGGGCGGCGCTTTCCACGGTGACGGACACCTTCCTGGTACGGGGCGGGGTTTGCTCGGGGCGCAAATCCGCCCCGTACAAGGTTACTGGCTCGTGCGAGCCCCCCGTCCCGCCCGGGTGGCCTACCGCCTCACTGCCTGATCGACCAGCCCCGTTCCCGCAGCGCGGCGGTCAGGCCCGGGGCCGCGGCCGGCTCGACCATCAGCTGGACCAGGCCCGCCTGCTGGCCGGTGGCGTGCTCGATGCGGACGTCCTCGATGTTGACCCCGGCCCGGCCCGCGTCCGCGAACAGCCGCGCGAGACCGCCCGGCTCGTCGCTGAGGAGCACGGCGACGATCTCGTACGTGGCGGGGGCGGCGCCGTGCTTGCCGGGCACCCTGACGCGGCCCGCGTTGCCGCGCCGCAGCACGTCCTCGATGCCGGCGGTTCCCTCGCGCCGCTTGGCCTCGTCGGCGGACTCCAGGGAGCGCAGGGCGCGCACCGTCTCGTCGAGGTCGGCGGCGATCCCGGAAAGCACGTCGGCGACCGGGCCCGGGTTGGCGGAGAGGATCTCGACCCACATCCCGGGGTCGGAGGCCGCGATGCGGGTCACGTCGCGGATGCCCTGGCCGCACAGCCGTACCGCCGTCTCGTCGGCCTCTTCGAGGCGGGCGGCGACCATGGAGGAGACCAGCTGCGGAGTGTGCGAGACCAGCGCGACGGCCCGGTCGTGGGCGTCGGCGTCCATGACGACCGGCACGGCGCGGCAGAGCGCGACCAGTTCGAGCGCCAGGTTGAGCACTTCGGTGTCGGTGTCGCGGGTCGGCGTGAGCACCCAGGGCCGGCCCTCGAAGAGGTCGGCGGTGGCGGCGAGCGGGCCCGAGCGTTCCTTGCCCGCCATGGGGTGCGTGCCGATGTAGGAGCCCAGGTCGCAGCCGAGGGCGAGCAGCTCGCGCCGCGGGCCGCCCTTGACGCTGGCCACGTCGATGTACGCGCGGGCCACCCCGCCCCGGATCGCCCCGGCCAGGGTCTCGGCCACGTGCGCGGGCGGCACGGCCACGATGGCGAGGTCGACCCGGCCCTCGGGCGGCTCGTCCGTGCCGGCGCCGAGCGCCGCGGCGGTGCGGGCCTGGCCCGGGTCGTGGTCGGCGAGGTGCACGGCGATACCGCGGCTCGCGAGCGCCAGGGCGGCGGAGGTGCCGATCAGGCCGGTACCGATGACGAGGGCGGTTCTCACTGGGCGATGTCCTTGCGCAGGGCGGCGGCGGAGCCGAGGTAGACGTGGGCGATCTCGGCCTTGTCGAGGTAGGTCTCCACGTGCGCCAGGATCCGCACCACGCGGGGCATGGCGCCGGCGATGTCGAGCTCCTGCGCACAGATCAGGGGTACGTCGGTGATGCCGAGGCGGCGCGCGGCGACGGCCGGGAAGTCGCTGTGCAGATCGGGGGTGGCCGTGAACCAGATGCTGATGAGGTCGTCCGGGGTCAGACCGTTGCGCTCCAGGATCTCGGTGAGCAGCGCGCCGACCTGCTCGTCCATGTGAGCGGCTTCGTCCCGCTCCAGCTGGACGGCCCCACGGACCGCTCGTACCGCCACGACGTGCTCCTCGGACTTGAGCTTTCGACCTTCGTTCCCGTTCAGCGTAGTCAGCGCCACCGACAACGCGGAGGCGGCGGCCGCCCTGCGAGACGGAGACGGCCGCCGCGTGCCGTCCGCGCCACGGGTTCCGCTGCCCGGTGAGGTCCTCGGGGCCACCCGGCCGGGACCGTTCCGCCACCTGGGCGAACCGCGCCCCGGGGGAGCGCTCGGGCCGGGTCTGCGGTAGAACCGACGGATGATCCTGCACGTGGTTCCCCTGGACGAGTGGTCGGCCGCCTCCGGGCTGCCCTACGCCCCGCCCTCGCTGGCCGCCGAGGGCTTCGTGCACTGCTCGGCCGACGAGGCGGCGGCCCTGTCCATCGCCGACGCCCACTACCGCGACGTGCCCGGCCTGCTCCTGGTGCTGTGCGTCGACGAGTCGGCGCTGGCCGCGGAGGTCCGCTGGGAGGGCACGGGGGACGTCCTGTTCCCCCATGTGTACGGGCCCGTCGAGCGGGCGGCCGTGACGGCGGTCCTCGAAGTGCGCCGGGACGCCGAGGGGCGCGCGCTGGGCCTCGCGCCCCGGATGTGACCCCGCCGGGCCTTTTCCTGCCCCCCGGCGCCGGAGTTATGAGTACGCGCGGGAACACCCGGACCGTCGGTGCTTCGTCCCGGGGGCATTCGGCGCCAGGATGCTCCTGCCGCGCGCACGTCCGGAGGGCGGAACGACGACCCTCCGGACGGCCCGACGATCTTCCGGACGTTCGGCGCGTGACGGCTTCACGTTCGGCGTGACGACCTGAGGAGCACACGATGGACGCAGTCAACAGCCGCAGGACGGTACTCGTGGCCGCGGCGGGAGCGGCGGCCCTGGCGGGCTGTTCGGACTCCGGGGACGGCGGCGGAGGTTCGACACCGCCTGCGACGGTCGCCGGTTCCGCCGACCCGGGCCGGCCGAGCCCGCCCGCCCGGGCCGGCAAGGTCCTCGCGAAGACCTCGGACATCCCGGTCGGCGGCGGCAAGGTCTTCGTGGACCAGAAGGTCGTCGTCACGCAGCCCGAGGCGGGCACCTTCAAGGGCTTCTCGGCGATCTGCACCCACCAGGGCTGCACGGTCGCCACCGTGTCCGGCGGCACCATCAACTGCCCCTGCCACGGCAGCAAGTACCGGATCGCGGACGCCTCCGTCGCGGGCGGGCCGGCCCCGCGTCCGCTTCCGTCCCAGTCGATCACCGTCGAAAACGGTTCGATCCTGCTGCCCTGACCGGCGACCATGGAGCCATGACGCCCGAGCAGCTCGTCTCCGACCACACCGTCTACTCCTGCGTCATGGGCTCGCGCGCCTTCGGCCTCGCGACCGAGGACAGCGACACCGACGTGCGCGGGATCTACCTCGCGCCGACCCCGCTGTTCTGGCGCTTCGAGAAGCCCCCGACGCATGTCGAGGGGCCGGCGGACGAGCAGTTCAGCTGGGAGCTGGAGCGGTTCTGCGAGCTGGCCCTGCGCGCCAATCCGAACATCCTGGAGTGCCTGCACTCCCCGCTCGTCGAGCACATCGACGACACCGGGCGGGAACTCCTGGCCCTGCGCGGCGCGTTCCTCTCCCGTCAGGCCCACGTGACGTTCGCCCGGTACGCGCAGAGCCAGCGCAAGAAGCTCGACGCCGATGTGCGGCAGCACGGCGCGCCGCGGTGGAAGCACGCCATGCATCTGCTGCGGCTGCTCATGAGCTGCCGCGATCTGCTGCGCACCGGCGTACTCACCATCGACGTCGGCGCCGAGCGCGAGCGGCTGCTGGCGGTCAAGCGCGGCGAGATCCCCTGGCCCGAGGTCGAGTCCTGGATGACCCGCCTGGCCGCCGAGTCCGACGCGGCGGCCACGACGACGCCCCTGCCGCCCGAGCCCGACCGGGCCCGGGTGGCGGACTTCCTGTTCCGCACGCGCCGCGAGTCGGCGCTGAAGGCGGACGCGTACGACGAAGCCGTGCAACGCGTCGTGGCCGGTGGCGGCCTCGGGCGGTAGCGCGGGCTCAAGCATCCCAGAGTGCCCCCAGGGTCAGGAGTTCGCTGCGGTACTCGATGCGTTCGGCCCACTCCTTGGGCCAGGCCGCGGCTCCCAGGTGGGCGCCCGCGAACGCGCCGGTCAGGCAGGCGATGGAGTCCGAGTCGCCCTGGGTGCAGGCGGCCCGGCGCAGGGCCGTGAGCGGCTCGTCGGGGAAGAGCAGGAAGCAGAGCAGGCCCGTGGCGAAGGCCTCCTCGGCGATCCAGCCGTCGCCGGTCTCCAGGCAGGGGTCGGTCTCGGGCGAGGGGTTGCGGAGCGCCTTGAGCACCCGGTCGAGGGCGTCCAGGCACTCGTCCCAGCCGCGCGCGATGAAGTGGCCCGGCGTCGGGTCCTGCGCGTGCGTCCACAGGTCGCCGAGCCAGCGGTCGTGGTACCGGTCGCGGTTCTCGTACGCGTACGAGCGCAGCTGGCCGACCAGGCCCGTCGGGTCGGCGCCCTGGGCGAGCAGGAACACCGCCCGCGCGGTCAGGTCGGAGGCTGCCAGGGCGGTGGGGTGGCCGTGGGTGAGCGCGGACTGCAACTGGGCGGCGCCCGCCCGCTGTTCCTCGCTCAGCCCCGGCACGAGGCCGATCGGCGCGACCCGCATGTTGGCGCCGCAGCCCTTGGAGCCGAGCTGGCTGGCCTGCTGCCAGCGCAGCCCGCTGTCGAGCTTCGCGCACGCCACCAGGCAGGTCCGGCCGGGGGCGCGGTTGTTCTCGGGCGAGTGGTACCAGTCGACGAACTCCGCGCGGACGGGCCCCTCCATCCCGCTCGGGCCGAGCAGACCGCGGTCCATGGCGGTGCGGATGCCGCGGCCGAGCGCGAGCGTCATCTGGGTGTCGTCGGTGACGAACGCCGGGTTCGGCAGCGCCATTTCGCGCCACGGCCCGCACTTGGCGAGGATCGCGGGCACGTCGTTGAACTCCGTCGGGAAGCCGAGGGCGTCCCCGAGCGCGAGGCCGATCAAGGCACCGGTGGCCGTCTGTTTCGCAGCACGGTTCATGTCTGTCGTCCCTCCGGGCGCAGTAGGGGCGGATGCAGCGCGGTGGCCGGACCCGCCCGGTAGAGCGCGGCCGGTTTGCCCCGGCCGCCGGTCAGCCGCGAGGCGCCTGCCACCTGCTCGACGAAGCCGGGCGTGGCAAGGACCTTGCGGCGGAAGTTGGGGCGGTCCAGGGCGGTGCCCCAGACCGTCTCGTACACCTGCCGCAGCTCGCCGAGGGTGAACTCGGGCGGGCAGAACGACGTCGCGAGGCAGGTGTATTCGAGCTTGGCGCCGACGCGTTCACGGGCGTCGGCGAGGATGTCGGCGTGGTCGAAGGCGAGCTGTCCGTACGTGTCCGACGCGATCCACTCGGCGTGCGCCGCGTCGCCTCCGCCGCGCGGTTCGGGCAGGTCGGGCACGAGCGCGGTGTACGCCACCGACACGACCCGCATGCGGGGGTCGCGGTCCGGCTCGCTGTAGGTGCGCAGCTGCTCCAGGTGCAGCCCGGCCACGATGTCGTCGGGCAGGCCGGTCTCCTCGGCCAGTTCGCGCCGGGCCGCGAGCTCGGCGGACTCGCGCGGCAGCACGAACCCGCCGGGCAGCGCCCACGCCCCCGCGTACGGCTCCTGGCCGCGCCGGATGAGCAGCGCGTGCAGGGCGCCGCCCCGGACCGTGAAGACGGCCAGGTCGACGGTGACGGCGAACGGTTCGAAGGCATGCGGGTCGTACCCCTCGGGCACGTTTCCCGCCGGCCCCCGGGCGCCCCCCTCCAGGGCCCGGGGGCGGGCGGCGGTCATCGTCGCTCCGGCAGCGGGTCGGCGAGGTCCCAGCCCCGCTCCAGCAGTGCGTCGACGGCGGCGACGGCGGTGGCGAGCCGCTCCTCGTGCGGGCCGCGCAGTTCGATGAACTCCCTTCCGGTACGGGCCAGTTGGGCCCGGAACCGGTCGGTCATCCAGGGCCGCAGCTCCTCCCCGTCGCGCAGCCCGTCGTCCTCGAAGGGCACGCCCTCGTGGTCGGTGAGCAGCCACAGGTGGTGGGCGGCGGCCCGTTCGGCGACGGCTTCGACGCGCGGGTTGCGGCGGCCCATGTAGCGCTCGTGCCACACGGTGGTGGCGAAGGAGTCGGTGTCGCAGAACAGCACGGGCGAGCCGAGTCCGGCGGCGGTGTTCTCGCGCTCGTTCTGCCGCTCGGCGATCACCGGGAACTCGTCCGAGCCGAACTCGACGTCCTCCCACCGCGCCTGCGGCCAGCGGGAGCGCAGCGCGGCGAGCTTGCCCTCGCTGTACTCGCGCCCGTACTCCGCGACCCACCGGGTGCGCGCCCAGGGTCCGCCGCGCTCCCGGTAGTGCTCGGCGAGGGCGCGGGCCATGGTGGTGGTGCCGGTCGACTCGGCGCCGAGCACGACCACACGCCGGGCCAGCCAGGCCCGTACGGGCTCTTCGAGGAAGTCCCAGCTGCCCACCGGGTCCTTGCGCACGGCCGTGCCGGAGACCGGGAACAGGGTGCGGTCCAGGTCGACGAGGACGTGCTCGGCGCCGAAGCGGCGGGCGAGTTCGTCGCCGTACGGCTCGGAGGTGAACACCGCGTCGACGCGTTCGGGCACGGCGCCCCGGAAGACGGCCATGTGCGCGTCCCATACATCCGGGTCGTTGAGGTCCATCTCGATGTCGTCGACGGCCCCCAGGACCCGGACGCCCGGGTGCACCCCGCGCATCCACTGGACGCGCTCGGCCAGCGGAATCGTCTCGACGGAGGCCGCGCACACCAGCACGGTGAGCCGCTCGCAGCGGTCGGCGGCGGTGCGGACGAGGTGGTGGTGTCCGGCGTGCGGCGGATAGAACTTGCCGAGGACCAGGCCGTGTTCGTGGCGTTCGCGGGCTTTCATGCCGCCACCTCCGCGAGCCGGGCCGGGCGCCCACCGAGCTCGCGCCGCCAGCCGCGCAGCCCGACCAGACAGAGGGTGAGGAACCCGGCGTACAGGAGCGAGGTGAGGTAGAGCTCCTTGTAGGCGTAGAGCGGAATGTAGATCACGTCCGCCGCGATCCACAGCCACCAGGACTCGACGAGCTTCTTGCACTGCCCGTACGTCGCCGTCAGCGACAGGGCGGTGGTGAGCGCGTCCCAGGACGGGACGGTCGAATCGGTGGCCGCGCCGAGCAGGAACGTCAGCGCCACGGTCCCCACCGCCCCCGCCGCGAGCAGCCACAGCCACTCGGTGCGGGTCGTCCGCCGGACCGCAAGCGCGCCGGAACCTGATCCACCCCCGTGGGCCCAGGTCCACCAGCCGTACACGGCGAGGGCGATGAAGACGACCTGGAGTCCGGCGTCCGCGTACAGGCCGGCCTGGAGGAACAGCACGATGAAGAACACGTTGTTGGCGAGTCCCACCGGCCAGTTGGCGATGTGCTGCCGGGCGACCAGCCAGACGCAGAGCGCGCCGGTCGCGAAGCCGAGGATCTCGGTCCAGGTGAGGCTCACGCCCGTACCTCCTTAATGGTCACTCTGACTATAAAGGGGTTCGGGCCGGCCGCACAAGGTTTCGGGGCCAGCCACGAGTCATGACGAAAGAGCCCGGCTCCCCGTACGGAACGGGGAACCGGGCTCTCTTCGGCGGGAGTTCGCGGTGCCTAGAGGTCGACCTCGCGCATCAGCATGCCGACCTCGGTGTTGGTGAGGCGGCGCAGCCAGCCGGACTTCTGGTCGCCGAGCCCGATCGGGCCGAAGGAGACCCGCACCAGCTTCTCGACCGGGAAGCCGGCCTCGGCCATCATGCGGCGCACGATGTGCTTGCGGCCCTCGTGGAGCTCGATCTCGACGAGGTAGTTCTTGCCGGTCTGCTGGACGACGCGGAAGGCGTCGGCCCGCGCGTAGCCGTCCTCCAGCTGGATGCCCTCCTTGAGCCGCTTGCCGATCTCGCGCGGCAGCGGGCCCGTGATGGCGGCCAGGTAGGTCTTCTTCACGCCGTACTTGGGGTGGGTCAGACGGTGGGCCAGCTCGCCGTGGTTGGTGAGCAGGATGATGCCCTCGGTCTCGGTGTCGAGCCGGCCGACGTGGAAGAGCCGGGTCTCGCGGTTGGTGACGTAGTCACCGAGGCACTGGCGGCCGTCCGGGTCCTCCATGGTGGAGACGACGCCGGCCGGCTTGTTCAGCGCGAAGAACAGGTACGACTGGGTGGCGACGGTCAGGCCGTCCACCTTGATCTCGTCCTTCTCGGGGTCGACGCGCTTGCCCTGTTCGAGCACGATCTCGCCGTTGACCTCGACGCGGGCCTGCTCGATCAGCTCCTCGCACGCACGCCGCGAACCCATGCCGGCCCGGGCGAGCACCTTCTGCAGCCGCTCGCCCTCCTGCTCGGCGCCGGGGAAGGTCTTGGGGGTCTTCACGTCCGGCTTGTCGGCGTACCGGTCGCGGTTGCGCTGCTCGATCTTGGCGTCGAGCTCGCGCGGGCGGGCCTGGCCCAGGCGCTGGCCGTGCGGGCCGCGGCGCACCGGGGTGCCGCCCTGGGGGGCCTTCGGGCCGCCCTTGGCGCCGCCGCGCGCGGACGCGCCGCGTCCGCTGCGGGGGGCGCCTTCGGGGCCGCCCACGTCATAGGTGCGCTCCTCGGGACGCAGAGGGCGCGGCTTGCCGCTGCCGCTCTGGCGCGGGCCACCGCCCTGGCGCTGACCGTCCCGGCCGCCGCCGGCACCGCCCCGGCCGCCACCACCGCTGCTGCCGCGGCCGCCGCTGTTGCCACCACGGCTCCCGCCGTTGTTTCCGCTGCTGTTCCTGCCGCTGCTGCTTCGCATCACATTTCCGTCTTGTCGTCTGCGGGGGTTTCCGGCGCGTCCGGCGCGTCCGGATCGAACGACGGCACACCCTCCAGCGTCTCGGCCTCGATCGCGTCCGCCTCGGGGAGGAAGGGCGCGAGTTCCGGGAGCTCGTCCAGGCCGCGCAGGCCCATCCGCTCCAGAAAGTAGTTCGTCGTCCTGTACAGGATCGCACCTGTTTCGGGTTCCGTGCCCGCCTCGTCGACCAGACCCCGCTGGAGCAGGGTCCGCATGACCCCGTCACAGTTCACTCCGCGCACCGCGGAGACCCGCGAGCGGCTCACCGGCTGGCGGTACGCGACGACCGCCAGGGTCTCCAGGGCCGCCTGGGTGAGCCGGGCCTGCTGGCCGTCCAGGACGAAGCCCTCGACGGCGTCCGCGTACGCGGCCCGGCTGTAGAACCGCCAGCCGCCCGCCACGAGCCTCAGCTCGAATCCGCGGCCCTGGACGGTGTACTCGTCCGCCAGCTCCCGCAGAGCGTCCGCCACGGCCCGCCTCGGCCGTTCCAGGACCTTCGCGAGGTGTTCCTCGGTGGCGGGCTCGTCGACGACCATGAGGACGGCTTCCAGGGCGGGTTTCAGCTCCAGCTCCTCCGTCACGCGTTCTCCTCCTCCGTCACCACTTGGTCGAACTCGTCGGTCACCGTCGGCGCCCCGTCGCCCTCCCCGCCGCTCCAGCGCACCACCAGCTCCCCCAGCGCCTCGTCCTGATCCAGGACGACGGCCTTCTCGCGGTACAGCTCCAGGAGGGCCAGGAACCGGGCGACCACGGTGAGCGTGTCCGGGGCGTCCTCGGCGAGCACCCGGAAGCTCACCTCCCCCGCCTCCCGCAGCCGGGCCACCACGATCTCGGCCTGCTCCCGCACGGACACGAGCGGGGCGTGGATGTGATCGACGTACACCTGCGGCTTCGCCTTGGGCTGCATGGCCTTCACGGCCAGCTTGGCGAAGCCCTCGGCGCCGATGCTGATGACGACCTCGGGCAGCAGCTCGGCGAGATGCGCCTCCAGGCCGACGGTACGGGGGTAGCGGCGCGCCTCCCCGTCGAGCCGCTCGCTGAAGATGTCCGCGATGCGCTTGTACGCGCGGTACTGCAGCAGCCGCGCGAACAGCAGGTCCCGCGCCTCAAGCAGGGCGAGATCGGCCTCGTCCTCCACCTCGGCGGCGGGCAGCAGCCGGGCGGCCTTGAGATCGAGCAGGGTGGCGGCGACCACGAGGAACTCGGTGGTCTGATCCAGGTCCCAGTCGGGCCCCATGCCCCGGATGTGCGCCATGAACTCATCGGTGACCTTGGAGAGGGCGACCTCGGTGACGTCCATCTTGTGCTTGGAGATCAGCTGAAGCAGAAGGTCGAAGGGCCCCTCGAAGTTGGCGAGCCGAACGGTGAACCGGCCGTCACTGGGTTCGGAACCGTCAGCCTCCGGCTGCACGCCTGGGGCCTCGGGCGCCTCAAGTTCCACCCCCAGGGGCGCGGGGAACTGCGCGACCGGCCCATGACGGCCCGCAGCCGACGACGAAGGCTCCGGTGGCTCGACCGAAGCGGGGTGCGCAGCCCGGCGGGACGGGAGTGCCGCTGTGCCCACCCTCCCCCGAGTCCTCGACTCCGCTTGAGCAGGGGGGACCCCCATCGCCCCAGCGGCACGATTGCCCACAGCGGCGGCGGGGCGCTCTTCCTCCTCCCGGAGGCCCGCGGCGGAGCCGCTGAGTGTCACAGCGGGAAGGGGCGGGGTGGGGGAAACACTCGGCCCCCGCCCCAGCGCACGGCGCGGCCCCCGCGCAGCGGAGGCGGTGGGCTCGTCAGCAGTCGGCAAGAGGTGGTCCAGGGGGTGGAGAGGCGGGCGGAGCGGCTCCGCCGCAGGCTAACGGCTACCGCCCCCGAAGACGCCGTACGAGAATGCTCGCGTCGCCCCGCGACTCCAGGTCCGCGAGGACGACGGCGACCGCCTCACGCACGATACGCCCGCGGTCGACCGCGAGCCCGTGCTCCCCGCGCAGGACCAGGCGCGCGTGCTCCAGGTCCATGAGCTCCTCCGCGGAGACGTACACGGTGATCTTCTCGTCGTGCCGCTCGCGCCCGCTGGGCCGCCGGTTGGCCGCCCGCTGGCGGCGCCGCTGCTGGGCGGTGCCGGAGCCGGAGGAGGAGCCGCCCTGCGCGGGCGTGCGCCGGGCCTTGGCGGTCTCCGCCTCGGCGGCGCCCCGGCTGCGCGGTTCGGCCGAGCCGGAGTCCTCCTCGGCGGCGGTGTGCTCCGCCTCGGGCGCGGGCTCGGCCGCGACGGGCTCGCTCTCGCCCGCCGGAGCCGGCACCCTCGCCTCGCCGTTGGCCCCGCGCCTCGGGGCGGACGGCGAGAGCGCCATCCCCCCGGTCGTACGGAACAGCTCGTCGGCCCCGGGCAGACTCACTCGGCGTGACACCGGGCGAGCACCTCCCTGGCGAGCTGACGGTAGGCGGCCGCGCCGACGGAGTTGGAGGCGTACGTCGTGATCGGCTCACCGGCGACGGTGGTCTCCGGGAAGCGCACGGTCCGGCCGATGACCGTGTGGTAGACGTGGTCGTCGAAGGCCTCGACCACGCGGGCCAGGACCTCCCGGCTGTGCACCGTGCGGGAGTCGTACATCGTGGCGAGGATGCCGTCCAACTCCAGCTCGGGGTTGAGGCGTTCCTGCACCTTCTCGATCGTCTCGGTGAGCAGCGCGACACCGCGCAGTGCGAAGAACTCGCACTCCAGCGGCACGATCACCTTGTGAGCCGCCGTCAGGGCGTTGACGGTGAGCAGGCCGAGCGAGGGCTGACAGTCGATCACGATGTAGTCGTAGTCCTGCATCAGCGGCTTCAGCGCCCGCTGGAGCGTGGACTCGCGCGCGACCTCGCTCACCAACTGCACCTCGGCGGCGGACAGGTCGATGTTGCTCGGCAGCAGGTCCATGTTGGGGACCGCGGTCTTGAGCAGCACCTCGTCGGCCGACATGCCCCGCTCCATGAGCAGGTTGTAGACGGTGAGGTCGAGTTCCATCGGGTTCACGCCGAGGCCGACCGACAGGGCACCCTGCGGGTCGAAGTCGACGAGCAGCACGCGGCGTCCGTACTCCGCGAGCGCGGCACCCAGGTTGATGGTCGACGTCGTCTTGCCCACGCCGCCCTTCTGGTTGCACATCGCGATGATCTTCGCGGGACCGTGGTCGGTCAGCGGACCCGGGATCGGGAAGTACGGCAGCGGCCGTCCGGTCGGGCCGATCCGCTCGCGGCGCTGGCGGGCGGCGTCGGGTGCGAGGGTGGCCGCGTACTCGGGGTCGGGCTCGTACTCGGCGTCGGGGTCGTAGAAGTGCCCCTGGGGCACTTCGTCAAAGTCGGCGAGAGCGGCGGTCTCCCGGCCGCTCTCGTTGCCGGCCGTGGCGTTCACGTGTAGGCCGTCCATCATCCGTGGGGCTGTCGTCATGTGCTGGGTGGGGACCATCCCCGCATGCGCGGGGAGCGGTGTGGTTTCGAAGGTGCGGACCGCGACGGAGCCGACAGCCTCGGGCCCCGAAGGGCTCTGGCCCCGTACGGACATCCCCGCAGGGATTCCTGACTGACCACCTCCGGGAGTAAATGTCGACTCATTCACAAGTCGTCTTACCTCCTTGGACGTGACCAGGAAACTTTATCGATAGGTCAGCGTGGCACCATGCCGACGGTTGGCGACTCTATGGCGTGTCACCGGTCCGCAGCAACACAATCCGCCGGACCCGGCCCGATGTGTCGGCAACCGAACGCCACTCTGTCAAGGGCGTACGGGGACTCGGGAGCACGTTTCACCGGTGCGCGAAACGGTTAAAGGGTTACGTTCGAGGCGAGTTGAGCGAGCCTGGCACAGGTGGGCGGAAGTGTCGCGATACACATCCGGCCGGACCTTGGTCGACAAGGTCCGGCCGGATGTACGAGGTTGACGGTCCGGGTTGACGAACCGGCGTCTTACTAGCCGAGAAGCGCGTGCAGCTCGACCTGGTCCAGGCCGTGCGCCTCGGCGACGGGGCCGTAAACGACCTGGCCGTCATGGGTGTTGAGGCCGAGCGCGAGCGCGGCGTCGCGGCGCAGCGCCTCGGCCCAGCCATTGTTCGCCAGCGACACGATGTAGGGCAGCGTGGCGTTGGTGAGGGCGTAGGTGGAGGTGTTCGGGACCGCGCCCGGCATGTTGGCGACGCAGTAGAAGACCGAGTTGTGGACCATGAAGGTCGGCTCGGCGTGGGTGGTCGGACGCGAGTCCTCGAAGCAACCGCCCTGGTCGATCGCAATGTCGACAAGGACACTTCCGGGCTTCATCTTGGCGACGAGCTCGTTGGTGACCAGCTTCGGGGCCTTGGCGCCGGGGATGAGCACCGCGCCGATGACGAGGTCGGCCTCGATGACGGCCTTCTCCAGCTCGTAGGCGTTGGAGACGATCGTCTGCACCTTGGTGCCGAAGATCTTGTCGGCCTCGCGGAGCTTGTTGATGTCCTTGTCGAGCAGGGTCACGTGGAAGCCCATGCCGACGGCGATCTGCGCCGCGTTCCAGCCGGAGACGCCGCCGCCGATGACGACGGCACGGCCGGCGTGGGTGCCGGGGACGCCGCCGGGCAGCACGCCGCGGCCACCGGCCGAGCGCATCAGGTGGTAGGCGCCGACCTGCGGGGCCAGGCGGCCCGCGACCTCGGACATCGGGGCGAGCAGCGGCAGCTGCCGGTTGGCCGTCTCGACGGTCTCGTACGCGATCGCGGTGGTGCCGGACTCCAGGAGGGCGTCCGTGCACTCGCGGGAGGCCGCGAGGTGCAGGTAGGTGAAGAGCGTCTGGTCCTTGCGGAGGCGGTGGTACTCCTCCGCGATGGGCTCCTTCACCTTGAGCAGCAGGTCGGCGGTGGCCCAGACCTCGTCGGCACTGCCGAGGATCTCCGCACCGGCGGAGACGTACTCGGCGTCCGTGATCGAGGAGCCGACGCCGGCGTTCTGCTCGACGAAGACCTGGTGGCCGTGGCGCACGAGCTCGTGCACACCGGCGGGGGTGATGGCCACCCGGAACTCGTTGTTCTTGACCTCGCGGGGGATACCGACCTTCACGTCGATCACGGTCCTTGACTCAGGGGAAAACGGGGGCAATGCCATACATACCCGGACGCACACGGGCGCACCGGGAGACACCGCAGGAAGTTGCGGCTCACCCAGTCTAATGAAGGTCTTCCCGCTGTCTACCCTTACAAAGCTTTAATCTTTGGCCGAAGCACTACGGATTTCGCAGGCCCCCTGCCCTTGACGGCTCATCTTCCATCAATCTGTCGGCCGTCGCCCGGTGCAGCCGCGCCGCGGTGGGGTCGCCGAGCCGGTCCAGGGTGTCGGCGAGCCGGAGCTGGAGCGCGGCCTCAAGGCGCAGATCACCGGCCTTGCGCGCGAACTCGACCGCCTCGCGGCAGGTGCGCAGCGACTCCTCGGGGCGCCCCGCGTACTCCTGGACCCGGGCCGCCTCGCTCAACGCCCTTGCCTGGCTGGGGAGATCGCCCAGTCGCCGGTATCCGGCCACCGCGGCCCGCCAGCCGCGCAGCGCCTCGCCGTAGCGGCCCGCGTACGTGTGCACGGTGGCGAGCCGCCCGTACAGCCGGGCCTCGTCCGCCCGCTCGCCGCGCGCGAGCCGCTGGGACAGGGCCCGCCCGTACCAGTCGGAGGCCCGCTGCCAGTCGCCCAGCTCCTGGTGGGCGCCGCCTACGGATTCCATCGCGCGGCCGGTCGCGTACGGGTCGTTCGCGGCGCGGCCCGCGTCCAGGGCGGCCCGGTAGCGGGCCAGCGCCTCGGCCGTCCGCCCGGCCCCGGCGTCCAGATCGCCCAGGTTGAGCAGGGCCGCGGCCTTCTCGCGGTGCAGCTCGCGGCGCTCGGCGACGTCCAGGACGAGCTGGTGAAGGCCGTACAGCTCGGGCGCCGAGGCCTCGTCCCCCCGGTGCGCGGCGAGCGCCCGCACCAGCGCGGCCACCAGGCGCCGGGCCAGGGTGTCGAGCTCGCCGTCCTCCACCGCGAGCCGGGCGGACGCGAGCAGCGCGGGCTGGCGGCTGCGCAGCCAGGCGTCGGCGGCGGCCGCGCTGGGGAAGCGCAGGGCGCGCGGCAGGCTCGCGAGCTTTCTGCGGGTGGGCGAGCCCTCCGGCTCGGTGACCGCCCGGCAGGACTGGAGCAGCCGTACGGTCCGCTCCAGCATCCGGGCCCTGGCCAGCTGCACCTCGCCGGGCCGGTCCACTTTCTCGCAGAGCGCTCGCAGCGTCGGCGCGAGGGCGCCGGGCACCCGGTACTGCTCGGGCGCGTCCGGGTCGCGCCGCAGCAGTCCACACGCCACGAAGTCGGCGAGCGCGGCTTGGGCGTCCGAGACCGAGCAGCCGGCCAGGGCGGAGGCGGTGTGCGCGTCGGCGATCCCGGCGGGGGCGAGCGACAGCAGTCGCAGAATCCGCGCGGCCGGCTGCGTGAGGGAGTCGTACACGAGGCGGAAGGATCGCGCCAACGGCCTTTCCGCGCTGGGGAGTTCGGCCACCACGTCGGACATGGTGCACAGCTGTTTGACCACGTCGGAGACGGCAGTCTTGGGGCGGGCGCGGAGCCAGCCGCCGACCAGGACGAGGGCGGCGGGCTGTCCGGCGCACACCTCGACGAGGGTCTCGGCGGCGCGCGGGTCCACGGTGACGCGCACCGCTCCGGTGAAGCTCTCCAGAAGTTCGACGGCCGCCTTCACGGCGAGACCGCCCAGGGTGCAGGGGCGCACGTCCGGGATTCCGGTGAGCGGCCCCTCGGAGGTGGCCAGGACCAGGGATTCGGAGGTGTCGGGCAGGAGCGGGCCGACCTGTTCCGCGTCGGCCGCGTCGTCGAGCAGCACGATCGCCCGGCGGTCCGCGAGCGCGGTGCGGACCAGTTCGGTCAGCTCGTCCTGGCCGGCTCCGGCCGGCGCCGGGACCTTCAGGGCGTCGAGCAGCTCCCGGGCGACCCGGTCGGCCGGGACGCGGGCCCCGCCGGGTTCGGTGAGCGCGGCCCGCAGGACGCCGTCGGGGTAGTCGCCGGCCACCTGGCGGGCGAGTTCGGCGGCGAGCGCGGTGCGGCCGGATCCGGGCCGGCCCGCGATCAGCAGGACCCTGGCCCGGGGCGACTTCTTTCCTGACAGTGTGTCAAGTCCGGCTCGTTCGATGTCGGCCCGGAGTTCCCTCAACTCCCGCCGCCTGCCCAGGAATTGTCCCGTGTGCTGCCCGGCGGCAGCGCCACCCACGTCCACCGCCTGATCCGTCACGGGCCACGCTCCGTCCGCCTGCGCACCTGGAGACCGTGCGGGTCTCCGCACGGGCAGTCCGAGCGTAGTTCACCCTTCGTGACCGTTTGGGCGGAGCGCGGCGGGGATGTCGCCCGATCGGATCAGCAGATTTTCAGATCGGACGGGAAGGGGGCCTCTCGCTCCTCGAAGGGGCGGGGCACTCCCCGAAGGGGCGGGATCATTCCTCGAAGGGGCGGGCGGGCCAGGGCGCCCCGGCCGGGCGCAGCGCTTCGACGCCGTCCCCGTTCAGGGCCGCGGCCAGCGCGAGGGCGCCGACCACCAGGCAGGTGTTGTGCAGCTCCCCCGCCAGGGCACCCCGTACGAGATCGTCGAGCGGGACCCGGGCCAGCTCCATGTCGGCCTCCTCCTCGGAGACCTCGAAGCGCTCGCCCTCCGCCTCGGACAGATCCCGCGCCAGGAAGATCCGTACGGCTTCGTCGCTGCCGCCGGGGCTCGTGTACACATCGGTCAGGACGTGCCACTGCTCGGCCTTGACGTGCGCCTCCTCGTACAGCTCGCGCTGGGCGGCGTGCAGCGGGTTCTCGCCGGGCACGTCCAGGAGCCCGGCCGGGATCTCCCACAACTTCTGGCGTACGGGGTGGCGGTACTGGCGCAGCACCAGGACGCGGCCCTCGTCGTCCAGGGCGAGGATCGCCACCGAGCCGGGGTGGGTCTGGTAGTCGCGCTGGTGGACCGCGCCGTCGGGCATCACGACGTCGTCGGTGCGCACTCCGGTCTTGTGGCCGGTGAAGGGGGTGGCACTCGCCACGACCTGCCAGTGTTCGGCGGTGTCCTCGATGGCCATGACGGCGTCCTCCCACAGTGCGCGCAAAAAACAGAAACCGGGGTACGGGCCCCGGAAGGGCTCGTACCCCGGCAACGTTAACGCGGGCGTGGGCTACTTGGCGGGCTTGCCCGTCTTGCGCTCGACGGCCGCCTTGACCAGGCCCGCGAACAGCGGGTGCGGGCGCGTCGGGCGCGAGCGCAGCTCCGGGTGCGCCTGGGTGGCGACCAGGTAGGGGTGCACCTCGCGCGGGTACTCGACGTACTCGACGAGCTTGTTGTCCGGGGAGGTGCCCGAGAAGACGATGCCCGCCTTCTTCTCCAGCTCCGCGCGGTAGGTGTTGTTCACCTCGTAGCGGTGGCGGTGGCGCTCCTCGACGTAGGGCTGGTCGTCGTAGACCTCGCGGACGATGGAGCCCTCGGCGAGCTTCGCCGGGTACAGGCCGAGCCGCATCGTGCCGCCGAGGTCGCCCGCGCCCTCGACGTAGGCCAGCTGCTCCTCCATCGTCGAGATGACGGGGTGTCCGGTGGCGGCGTCGAACTCGGTGGAGTTGGCGTCCGGGATGCCGGCCAGGTTGCGCGCCGCCTCGATGACGATGCACTGCAGGCCGAGGCAGATGCCCAGCAGCGGCACCTTGTTCTCGCGGGCGTACTGGATCGCGCCGATCTTGCCGTTGACGCCACGGTCGCCGAAGCCGCCGGGCACCAGGATCGCGTCCACGTCGCCGAGCTGCTTCTTGGCGCCGGCCGGGGTCTTGCAGTCGTCCGATGTGACCCACTTGACCTTGACGCGGGCCTTGTTGGCGAAGCCGCCGGCCCGCATGGCCTCGGTGATGGAGAGGTAGGCGTCGGGCAGGTCGATGTACTTGCCGACCAGCGCCACGGTCACCTCGTGCAGCGGGTTGTGGACCCGGTCGAGCAGGTCGTCCCACTGCGTCCAGTCCACATCGCGGAACGGCAGGTCCAGCTTGCGGACGACGTAGGCGTCCAGGCCCTCGGTGTGGAGCACCTTGGGGATGTCGTAGATCGACTTGGCGTCGATGGCGGCGACCACGGCCGCCTCGTCGACGTCGCACATCAGCGAGATCTTGCGCTTGATGGACAGCGGCACCTCGCGGTCGGCGCGCAGCACGATCGCGTCGGGCTGGATGCCGATGTTGCGCAGGGCGGCGACCGAGTGCTGGGTCGGCTTGGTCTTCAGCTCGCCCGAGGGGCCGATGTAGGGCAGCAGCGAGATGTGCACGACGAAGACGTTGTCGCGGCCGACCTCGTGGCGGACCTGGCGGACGGTCTCCAGGAACGGCAGCGACTCGATGTCGCCGACCGTGCCGCCGACCTCGGTGATGACGACGTCGACGTCGTCGGTCGCCATGCGGCGGATGCGGTGCTTGATCTCGTTGGTGATGTGCGGGATGACCTGGACGGTGTCACCGAGGTACTCGCCGCGCCGCTCCTTGGCGATGACCTGCGAGTAGACCTGGCCGGTCGTCACGTTGGCGGACCCGTCGAGGTCCACGTCGAGGAAGCGCTCGTAGTGGCCGATGTCCAGGTCGGTCTCGGCGCCGTCGTTGGTGACGAACACCTCGCCGTGCTGGAACGGGTTCATCGTGCCCGGGTCGACGTTCAGGTACGGGTCGAGCTTCTGCATCGTGACCCGCAGGCCCCGCGCCTTGAGGAGCGCACCCAGGCTGGAGGCAGTCAGACCCTTGCCGAGGGAAGAGGCGACACCCCCGGTGACGAAGATGTGCTTGGTCGTCGTGGCTGCGCTGTTTCGCAAAGCCGTGGGCTGCATGGCCAAGAGGGGGCTCCCGTGGTCGCTGTGTGGAGTGCGTGCCGGTCACCCTGTGTGGATCTTGTGCCAGATTCCGGAGGGTGCCGTCGCTGCGGTTCGGGGCTTTTTTCAGCACCCGGCCACGGGCTACCAGGGTATCAGCGACAGCGGGAGACCGCGTCCGGCCACGCTCTGTGTGCGGCCGGTCAGCGCTGCGTACGAGCCTCACTCGTTCGGCCCAACGTCGTTCAAGGAAGGCTCCAGCGGATCACTGGGGTGCGTCGTATCCTGCTCGGACACTCGCTTGCCGAGCCACCTGGTAGCACGGCACCACCCCGTCCGTCATCCGGAACATGCGCTCGTTGGCGAACCCTTGACCGCTGTCGCTGTAAGCGCCCCGAGGGGGCGACGTGGCCGTTCGACTGGAGATTGCACGTGGCCGGGCGCATCGAGGATTACGCACTCATCGGAGACATGCAGACCGCGGCACTGGTCTGCCGGGACGGCACGGCGGACTGGCTGTGCCTGCCCCGCTTCGACTCGCACGCCGTCTTCGCCGGACTGCTCGGCACCGAGGAACACGGCTTCTGGCGGGTCGGCCCGGCATATGGCGCCGACGACCCGCCACCGGTGGCCGACCGCCGCCGCTACCGGGGCGACTCGCTCATCCTGGAATCCGAGTGGGACACCCCGCGCGGCACGGTCCGGGTGACCGATTTCATGCCGCCGCGCGACGGCGCCCCGCAGCTGATCCGCATCGTGGAAGGCGTCAGCGGCCGGGTTCCGATGCGCTCCATGCTGCGCATGCGGTTCAGTTACGGGCGGATCACCCCCTGGGTGCACAAGACCGACAACCGTACGGTGGCCGTCGCGGGCCCCGACTCGGTGTGGCTGGACACCGAGGCCGAGACGTACGGCAAGAACCTCACGACGTACTCCGACTTCACCGTCTCGCCCGGCGAGCGGGTCGCGTTCACCATCAGCTGGCAGCCCTCGCACCGCGAGGCGCCCGCGCTGCCGGAGCCCGAGGCGTCCCTGGAGGCGACCGAGGACTTCTGGCGGGAGTGGGTGGAGCACTGCACCTACCACGGGCCCTACCGCGAGGCCGTGATCCGCTCCCTGATCACGCTGAAGGCGCTCACCTACGCCCCGACCGGCGGCATCGTGGCCGCGCCCACGACCTCGCTGCCCGAGCACATCGGCGGCGAGCGCAACTGGGACTACCGCTACACCTGGCTGCGGGACGCCGCGATCACCCTGTCCTCGCTGCTGCGCACCGGCTACCGCGAGGAGGCCCGCGCCTGGCGCGAGTGGCTGCTCCGCTCGGTCGCGGGCGACCCCGAGAACCTCCAGATCATGTACGGGATCGCCGGCGAGCGGGAGCTGGGCGAGACCGAGCTCGACTGGCTGCCCGGGTACGAGAACTCGACGCCGGTACGGGCCGGCAACGGCGCCGCCCACCAGCTCCAGCTCGACGTGTACGGCGAGGTCACCGAGGCGCTGCACCTGGCCCACATGACGGGCCTGGCCCGCAACGACTACGCCTCCCTGCTCCAGCTCAAGCTGATCCGCTACCTGGAGAGCCACTGGGACCAGCCCGACGAGGGCATCTGGGAGGTGCGCGGGCCGCGTCGCCACTTCGTGCACTCCAAGGTGATGGCCTGGGTCGCCGTCGACCGCACGATCAAGCTCATCGAGTCCGGCGACGCGGACGGCCCGCTCGACAAGTGGCGCGAGCTGCGCGACGACATCCACCGGGACGTCTGCGAGAAGGGCTACGACAAGGAACGCAACACGTTCACGCAGTCGTACGGCTCGAAGGAGCTGGACGCCTCGTTGCTGCTCATCCCGCAGATGGGCTTCCTGCCGCCGGACGACAAGCGCGTGATCGGCACGATCGAGGCGATCCAGCGCGAGCTGTCCACGCCGGACGGGTTCATCCTGCGCTACCCGACGACGGGCGGCGACACGGACAACCTGGACGGCCTCGCGGGCGAGGAGGGCGCGTTCCTGGCCTGCTCGTTCTGGATGGCGGACGACCTCGCGATGATCGGCCGGGTCGACGAGGCCCGCAAGCTCTTCGAGCGGCTCCTGGCCCTGCGCAACGACCTGGGGCTGCTCGCGGAGGAGTGGGATCCGCACCTCCAGCGGCAGGTCGGCAACTTCCCGCAGGCCTTCAGCCACGTCCCGCTGATCGACACGGCCCTGCGGCTTACCGCGTCGGGCGCGTACGGCGGCTGACGGGCGGGCCGGTCCACGGGTCGTCTCCGGGTTCCCACGGGTTCTCGGAGGCGACCCGTCCGCATATCGGGGTGACGTACGCCACAACGAGCCGGTTCGGGCGCGTAACCGCAGGTAGCGTCCGGCGCATGCGGTGTCGTCCCGGGGTCGGGCTCCGGGTCCCGCGGGACGAGAGGTGGGTGCGGTGGACACGCAGGGCGGGATCACCGTGCAGCGGGCCCTGGAGCTGCCGGGGCTGCGCGGCGGCCTCCCGGAGGTCGTGGCGGGCGCCGAGCGGCTGCAGCGCACGGTGCGCTGGGTGCACGCGGGCGAGGTGCCCAACATCGCCTCGCTGCTCAAGGGCGGCGAACTCCTCCTGACCACCGGGCTCGGCCTCGGCACCCGCCCCGCCGAGCAGCGCGCCTTCGTACGCAGGCTCGCGGACCGGGGCATCGCGGCCCTCGTCGTCGAGCTCGGCCCGCGCTTCGCCCGCCTTCCGGCCACCATCGTGGAGACCGCGCGGGCCGCGGGGCTCCCCCTCGTCCAGCTGCACCGCGAGGTGCCGTTCGTCGCGGTCACCGAGGAGATCCACACCGAGATCGTCAACGGCCACTACGCCCTGCTGCAGCGCGCCGAGGAAGTCCACCAGCGATGTACGGGCGCGCTGCTCGGGGGCGGCGGGATCCCCCAAGTCCTCGGAATTCTGGCCGACTTCACCGCCAACCCGGTCTTCCTGGAGACCCCGGACGGCCAGCTCCTGTACGCCGCGGCCTGCGAGGCGGGCGAGGCCGCGGCGGACCCGCTCCAGGTCTGGGAGGGGCTGCGCGGACAGCGCGAGGCCCGCGCGTCGGGGCCGCCGACGGGCGCGGTCCTGGTGGACGTGCCGGGCGGCGGCCACGGCGCGGGCGCGGTACGGGCCCGCCTGGCGCTGCTCGCGGTCGGCCCGCCGCTGCTTCCGGTGCACCGCATGGCGGCCGAGCGGGCCGCGGGCATCCTGGCCGTCGTCCTCATGCAGGCCCGCCAGGAGGAGGAGCTGGCCGCGCGCGGCCGGGGCGACTTCCTGACCGACCTCGCCGAGGGGCGCATCACCCCCGAGGACGCGCCGGGCCAGGCCAAGGTCCTCGGCTTCAAGCCCGGCGAGGGGCCGCTGCTCCCGGTGGTGATGCGCCTCGCCTCGGAGCTCGCCCCGACGGGCAACTGGGCGGTCCTGGCAAGGGCGGTCCTGGAAGAGCTGTCCTCGGTGGGCGTGCCCGTCCTGCTCGGCGTACGCCCCGTCGAGGGCCGGGTTCCGCTGCTGCTCGGGCTGCGCTCGGAGTCGGAGCGTACGGCGGTGGCCGACCGGGTCGCGGCGGCGCTGCGGGCGGGCGTCGAGCGCGCCGGGCTCACGGGCGCGCGGGCCGGGACACAGCCGGTGGTCGTGGTGGGCGTGGCCGGTGGCTGGGCAGCCGCCGGGGCCGGCCTCAGGCACGCGGCGGAAACGGCGGCGGCAGCCCAGGGCCTGCCCGAGCGGCCCTGGTACGACGCCCGCCGCCTCGACATCGACCTGCTGCTCTGGCGGCTGCGCGAACACCCCGACCTCGCGGCGTTCGTGGAGCGGGCGATCGGCCCGCTCCAGGCCCACGACCGCGCCTCACGCCCGCCGCTGCTGCCCACCCTGGAGACCTACCTGGCGCATGCGGGCCGCAAGGCGGAGACCGCCCGCGAGCTCCATCTCAACCGGCAGACCCTGTACAACCGCCTGGCCCGGATCGCGGACCTGCTCGGCACGGACCTGGACGACCCGCAGACGGTCCTCGCCCTGTCGCTCGCGCTGCGGGCCCGCCGCCACGTGGCGAGCCAGGCCGTCTAGGGTCCCGCCAACTCGTCGTACACGGCGAGGACTTGAGCAACCGTTTCGTCCTCGGTGGGCCAGGTTTCGGCCTGCGCCCGCCCGGCCTCGGCCAGCGCACGGCACGCCTCGGGGTCCGTCAGGAGGCGTACGACCGCGTCCGCCAGCGCCCCGGCGTCCCCGTACGGGACGAGCACGGCCGCGTCCCCCACCAGCTCCGGCACCCCGCCGACCGCCGTCGCGACCAGGGGCACGCCGAGGCGCAGCGCCTCCTGGGCGAGCAGCGAGCGGGCCTCCCAGCGGCTCGGCATGACCGCGATGTCGGCGGCCGCGAGCAGCTCGGTGATGTCGTCGCGCCGCCCGATGAGCCGGACCGGCAGCGACTCCTCCTCGATCCGGCGCTGCAGCGCGGCCCGCCCGCGCCCCTCCCCCGCGATGACGAGCAGCGGCACGGTGGCGAGATCGCGCCAGGTGCGGGCCGCGTCCAGGAGCACGTCGTAGCCGCGGTGTTCGACGAGGCTGCCCACGGCCATCAGCAACGGCCGGTCCACTGCGCCGAGTTCGGCCCGCGCCTTGTCGTCGAGGAGCCCGGACGGAAGCCGGGGCGCGGGGACGGCGACCGCCGCGAGCCGGGCGTCCCGCGCGCCGCGGCTGCGGGCCCGGTCGACGAGGTCGGACGAGGTGGCGAGCACGACGGCCGCGGCCCGCGAGACCCGGCGTTCCAAGAGGCGCAGGACCTGGCCGCGGGCGCCTTCGGCGTGCGAGCGGGTGTGCCAGGTGACGACCAGCGGCACGCCCTTGCGGCCCCTGAGGGCGAGGGCGGCGCGGACGGCGGCGTGCAGCCCGTGCGCGTGGACGACATCCGCGTCGGCGCACGCGGCCCGCAGTGCGCCGACCGCCGCCGGGTCGCTGCGCCGCGAGACCGGTACGAAATGGGCCCCGGCGGCGCGGAAGCCGTACTCCCGCTCCAGTTCGGCGGGGGCGCAGACGGTGACGCGTACGCCCCGCGCGACCAGACCGGCCGCGAGCGACCTGACGTGCGCGCTGCTGCCCGCGCTGCCGCCGCCCAGCACTTGGACCGTACGCAGCTGAGTCACGTGAACAGGCTCCCGGAGCGGCCGAGTCGGCGGTGGAGGTCGGTGGTTCCCGGCCAAGGATGCCAGTCCGTACGGGCGTTCCGGCACCGTCCGGAGGTTCCTTCCGTGTCGCGCAGGGGAGATCAGCACACCCGAAACACCCCGATGGGTGAACGAACACGTGCGCCAAGGGTTTCGGCTCGCGGAACACAGGACTCCGACCGGGCGGTCCGGTGCGAACGCGCGAGGTCCTCAGCGCGGAATGCGGGACTCCGCCCAGGCGGCCGCGGCGAGCAGACCGGCGGCGTGCACGGCGAGGCCGGTCCGCCCGTTGCCGCCGGCGATGGCGACCCCGAGGGCCGCCCCCAGCGCGTGCGCGCCGCTGTCGCCGATCATCGTGCGCTCGCTGAGGTCGTCGGCGAGGATCGCGGCGGCGGCTCCCATCGGCACGGCCGCCTCGGGCCCGCGCAGCAACCCGGGGGCGCCGAGCGCGAGTACGAGGCCGGTGGCGCGGCCGGGCCGCAGGTCCACCAGGTTGACGAGGTGCGCGGTCCCGGCCACGACCACCCCGGCGAGCAGCTTGTCGACGGGCCGCTCCTTGAGCAGCGCCCCGGCGGCCAGACCGGCCCCGCCGATCCCGATCAACTTGACGGCCCCGCTGGTGACTTCACCGTTCCGCAGCGCCCTGAGGTGGTCCCGGAAGCCGCGCCGGTGATCCTTGCGGAGATCGTCGTACGCCCCGCACAGCGCGCCCGCCCCGACGGCGAGGAGCCCTGCCGCGCGGGTCCGCAGGGTCGCGCTCCCGGCGAGCGCCCCGAGCGCGACGGCGGGCCCGGAGTACAGGTCGACGGTGCGGCCCGCGTAGTTCTTCCGCGTGAACCGCTCGTCCCGCCGGGTCCTGAGCCCCCCGTAGACGCCTCGGGCCACCGCGCCGGCCACACCGAACGCCCTGATCCCGCCCGCCACATCAGTCATACGGGTCACCTTATGAGGGGGGTGTCCGTCCGCTTATGCGGGGGCTATCCGTCCGCGCGGGCGGTGGCCAGGAGTTCTTCCGCGTGCGCCCGGGCCGTCTCCGAGTCCTCCTGGCCCGCCAGCATCCGCGACAGCTCGCGCACCCGGTCCTCGCCCTCCAGGACCGTGACGCCGGACCGGGTGACCATGCCGTCGTTGGTCTTCTCGACCAGGAGCTGGCGGTCGGCGAACGCCGCCACCTGCGGCAGGTGCGTGACCACCACGACCTGCGCCGACTTGGCGAGCTTGGCGAGCCGACGGCCGATCTCGACCGCCGCCTTGCCGCCGACGCCCGCGTCGACCTCGTCAAAGAGGTACGTCGGGACCGGGTCCGTGCCCGCGAAGACGACCTCCACCGCGAGCATCACGCGCGAGAGCTCACCGCCCGAGGCGCCCTTGGCGATGGGCCGGGGCGGCGCGCCCGGGTGCGGGGCAAGGAGCAGCTCGACCTCGTCGGCGCCGGTCGGCCCGTACGCCACCGTCCGGCCACCCACCTCCACGCCCTCGGGATCCTCACTCTGGCCGACCGCGAACGACACCCGTGCGTGCGGCATCGCGAGGGAGGCGAGCTCGGCGGTGACGGCCTCGGCGAACCGGGCCGCGGCCTCGGTGCGGGCGTCCGTCAACTCCTGGGCCAGGATGGACAGTTCACCGCGCAGCCCGTCCCGCTCGGCCGTGAGTTCCTCGATCCGGTCGTCGTCGCCGTCGAGTTCGGTGAGCCGCGCGGCGCCGTCCTCCGCCCAGGCGAGCACGGCCGTGATGTCCTCGCCGTACTTGCGCGTCAGGGCGGTCAGGGAAGCCCGGCGCTCCTCGACGGCGGCGAGCCGCAGCGGGTCGGCGTCCAGGTCGTCGGCGTAACCGGCGAGTTCACCCGCCACGTCGCCGAGCAGGATCCCGACCTCGCCGATGCGTTCGGCGAGCGCCGCGAGCGCGGGGTCGTGGGAGCGTACGGCCTCCAGTGCCCGGTGCGCGCCCGCGACCAGGGTGGTCGCGTCCACGCCCTCCGGGTCCTCGGGGTTGCCGGCCAGGGCCGCGTGCGCGAGGGCCGCCGCGGAGGCGAGCGCCTCGGCGTGCCCGAGCCGTTCGGCCTCGGCCGCGAGCTCGGCGTCCTCGCCGGGCAGCGGCTCGACGGCGGCGATCTCGCCAAGACCGAACCGCAGCAGATCGGCCTCCTGCGCACGCTCGCGCGCCCGCGTGACCAGCTCCTCCAGCTCGACGGCGACCGCCCGCAGCCGCTTGTAGGCGCCGGCGTATTTGGCGAGGGGGCCCGCCACCGCGTCACCGGCGTACCGGTCGAGCGCCTCGCGCTGCCGGGCCGGACGCAGCAGACCCTGCTGGTCGGTCTGGCCGTGCACCGCGACGAGTTCGTCGGCGAGTTCCGCGAGCACCCCGACCGGCACCGACCGCCCGCCGAGGAACGCCCGTGAGCGGCCCTCCGCCGAAACGGTACGGCTCACCAGCAGGGCGCCCTCGTCGAGCTCGGCCCCGGCCTCCTCGGCCCGCAGCACCGCCGAGGTGCCGGGCCGCAGCGCGATCCGTCCCTCGACGACCGCCGCCTTGGCGCCGATCCGCACCAGGGCCGGGTCGGCGCGTCCGCCGAGCAGCAGCCCCAGGCTGGTGACGACCATGGTCTTGCCCGCACCGGTCTCGCCGGTCACCGCGGTGAAACCGGGCGAAAGCTCCACGACAGCGTCGTCGATGACCCCGAGCGACCGTATCCGCATCTCCTCCAACACGGACACGACCTTACGAGGTCCGGAGCCCTGTGTGCGACGCCCCCCGGCCCGTCACCCTCTCGTGGAGCCCCAACCCTCGGTACGGGGGAAAACCCCAGCAAGATCATGAGGCTCGCCGGATGGTCCTGGCACCCCCCTTCCCGCGAGGCTTGACGCATGAGCACAGGACTGGCCCACTCCGCCCTGCGCGGCCACCGCCCGGCGTTCGTCGGGACGTTCGTGGCCGCGCTGTTCGCCGCGACCGTGGTGAGCGCATCGATGACCCTCCTGGTCAGCACGTCGACGGACGGCCTGTCCGAGCAGGCACGCAGCGCGCTTGCCGCGAACGGCATCGGCGACATGGCCGTCGTGATGCTCATCGGCTCCATCTACATGTCGATCTTCGTGATCGCCTCGACGATGGGCACCGCGGTCACCCAGCAGCACCGCGAACTCGCACTGGTACGGGCCATCGGCGCCCGGCCCCGGCAGGTGCGGCGAGCCGTCGTGGTCCAGGCGGTCGCCGCCGCCGTGCCGGCCGCGCTGGCCGGGTTCCTGCTCGGCGGCGGCCTGTTGAGCCGGGTCTGGTTCGCGGGGCTGCGCGACCACGGCCTCGTCCCGGCCGAGGTGACGTACCGGTTCACCTGGTTCGCGCTGCCCGTCTGTCTGGCCGTCGCCGTGATCACCTCGGCGCTCGCCGCGTTCTTCGCCTCGCTGCGCTTCTCGCTGCTGCGCCCGGCACGGGCCCTGGACGAGGCGTCGGCGGGCCGGCGCGGGCTCGGCCGGGTGCGGGCCCCGCTGGGCGTGATGGCGGTGGTGGGCGGTGGCGCCCTGTCGCTGTCCCTGGCCCACCAGTCGTCAGACAAGGCAGGGCAGGCCTCGTTCCTCGTGCTGCTGTTGTTCTGCGTCGGCGCGGGGCTGCTCGGCCCGAAGGTCGTCGGCCCGGCCGCCCGGCTCGTCTCGGCCCCGGCCCGCCGGTTCGGCGGCAGCGCGCGCCTGGCCATGCTCAACGTCCGCTCGCAGCCGCGCCGCTTCTCGGCCGCGGTGGTGCCGCTGGTCCTGGTCACCGGCTTCGGGCTCACGAAGATCGCGATGCATACGACGGCGGCCCACTACACGGGTTCGTCGGGCAGCGCGGGCGAGGTCTGGCTGGACTACTTCGGCACCGGTCTGTACGCCGGCTTCGCCGCGATCGCCGCGGCCAACACCCTGGCGATGATCTCCTTCGAGCGGCGCCGCGACATAGCCCTGCTCCGGGTGGTCGGCACCCTGCCGGGCCAGGTCCGCTCGATGGCGGCGTGGGAGGCGGGCATCGTGGCGGCCACGGCCCTGGCACTCGGCGCGGTGGTCGCCCTGGCGACGCTGGCCCCGATGCTGACGGCGGCCTTCGGCTCGTGGCTCCCGTACCTGCCGTGGCCGACCGCGCTCGGCATCGCGGTCGGCACGCTGGTACTGACCCTGCTGGCCACGGGGATACCGGTGCGGTCGGCGCTGCGCAGGCGGGCGATCAGGACGCTGGCGGCGTCCTGAGGGCCTGTGCCTCGGGGTTGAGACACAAGCTCCCTCGGGCCCGTCGCCTACGGATCCGTCAGTGCGGCGCGCCGCGCCAACCCGACACCGGCAGGGCGAACTTGGCGACGAGGCGGTCGGTGAACGAGGCGTGGTGCAGCCGGGCGAGCCGTACCGGAACAGCTCCTCGCCGCACCTCCACCCGTGCCCCCGAAGGGAGTTCGACCGTACGGCGCCCGTCGCACCACAGCACGCCGTGCGGCGTGTGCGGCTGCACCTCGACCGCGAGCACCGAGGTGGGCGAGGTGACCAGGGGCTTGGCGAACAGCGCGTGCGCGCTGATCGGCACCATGAGCAGCGCCTCGACCTCGGGCCACACCACGGGCCCGCCGGCCGAGAAGGCGTACGCGGTCGAGCCGGTCGGCGTGGCGCAGACGATGCCGTCGCAGCCGAACCCGGTCACCGGGCGGCCGTCGATCTCCAGGACGACCTCCAGCATCCGCTCGGGCGAGACCTTCTGCACGGCCGCCTCGTTGAGCGCCCAGTCCTGGTGCACCACATCGCCGTTGTTGTGCACGACGACGTCGAGGGTCATCCGCTCCTCGACCTCGTAGGCCCGCGTCACGACCCGGTCGACGACCTTGTCGAGGTCGTCGCGCTCCGCCTCCGCGAGGAACCCGACGCGCCCCAGGTTGACGCCGAGCATCGGCACCCCGGACGCCCGGGCGAGCTCCGCGCCGCGCAGCAGGGTGCCGTCACCGCCGAGGACGATGAGCAGTTCACAAGCATCGAGGCACTCGGGGGTGGCGTCCTCGACGATCTCCGCCTCGGCGGGCAGCGGCAGGTCGGCCGCCTCCGCCCGCAGCACGCGTACGCCGATGCCGCTGCGCAGCAGGCCCCGTACGACCAGTTCCGCACTGCGGATGGCGGCGGGTCTTCCGGTGTGCGCGAGCAGGAAGACAGTGCGTCCCGATGTGTTGTTCTCCGACGAGCTCAACGAGGTCCCTCCGCCACTGCGCGCTCCACGTCCGCGGGATCGAGCGCGGGCGCCCCGGCCCGCAGCCACAGAAAGTACTCGACGTTGCCGGAGGGTCCGGGCAGCGGGCTCGCGGTGACCCCGAGGACTCCGAGGCCGAGCCCGGCCGCCTGGGCCGCCACGGTCCGCACGGTCTCGGCCCGCAGCTCGGGGCTGCGCACGACGCCGCCGCTCCCGAGCCGTTCCTTGCCGATCTCGAACTGCGGCTTGACCATGAGGACGAGGTCCGCGTCGGGCGCCGAGCAGCGCACGAGGGCGGGCAGGACCAGGCCGAGCGCAATGAAGGAGAGGTCTCCCACGACGATGTCCGCGGGCTGTCCGTCGATGTCGTCGAGCGTCAACTCGCGTACGTTCGTACGGTCCTTCACGGTGACCCGGTCGTCACTCTGAAGGGACCAGGCGAGCTGTCCGTAGCCGACGTCGACGGCGACCACGTGCCCGGCTCCGGCACGCAGCAGCACATCGGTGAAGCCCCCGGTGGAGGCGCCCGCGTCGAGCGCCCGCCGGCCCTCGATCCTCAGCCCCTGCGGTACGAAGGCCGCGAGGGCGCCGGCGAGCTTGTGCCCACCGCGCGAGACGTAGTCCGGATCACTGTCGTCGTCCACCACCACGATCGCGGCGGCGGTCTCGACCTGAGTGGCGGACTTGGTGGCGACGGTCTTGCCGACGCTCACCCGCCCCGCGGCGATCAGCTGGGCGGCGTGCTCCCGCGACCGCGCGAGTTTCCGGCGCACCAGCTCGGCGTCGAGGCGGCGGCGTGCCACTCCTGCCACGTTCGGTTCAGCTCCTGTAGTAGTAGTTTCCGGCGGTCCGCTAGGGGCGGTGGTCCGCCAACGGCTGGGTCCGGCCGGAGGTTCCCGGCGTCGTCGCCCCCGGGACGGGAGAGGGCCCCTGACGGGCGTCGAGCGCGGTCAGTGAGTCGCGCAGCCCCCGGTGTACATCCTCGTACACCTCGATGTGGCTCTCCGTACCGAGGTGGTCGACATCGCCGAGCCGCTCGACGAGGGCGTCGATCCCGGCGTCGCCGGTAGGAGTACGGGGTACGTCCAGTGGAGAGGGACCGGCCACCTCGGATCCCATTTCGGATCCCATTTCGGGTCCCACCTCGGGTTCCGCCTCGGGGCCCGGCATCGAGTCGCTCATGCCAAGACGCTACCGCGAAGCCCTGAGGTACGGTCGATCACGATGGCGACCATGGAGGAGTGCCGCAGCGCACTCGACAAACTTTCGGACAATCTGGCCCGGGCGGAGGGCGACGTGCATGCCGCCGCCGCGCTGGACCGCTCGCTGAGCTGCCACATCACGGATCTGGACGCCACCTTCGCGGGCCGCCTCCGGTCGGGCCGCATCGAGGTCCACGACACGGCCCCCGGCCCGCCCCGGGAGAAGGCCCAGATCCGCCTGGCGATGAAGGGCGACGATCTGGTGGCGATGGTGAACGGTGAACTGAACTTCGCGAAGGCCTGGGCGTCGGGCAGAGTCCGCCTGGAAGCAGGCTTCCGAGACCTCCTCCGCCTCCGCACCCTCCTCTGACCCGCCCTCGGCCCAGCTTGCGCAGTTCCCCGCGCCCCTAGAAACCCCTCTTCATCTGCGGACCGTGCGTGGCTGGTCGCTCCCCCAAGTTCTCGGCTTCTCCCCCAAGTTCTCGGCTTCGCTCGAACAGGGGGGACCCCCATGAACAGGGGGGACCCCCATCGCGGCGGAGCCGCACAATGTCGCAGCGGGAAGGGGCGGGGTGGGGCTGGGTGGGGGAGAAATCAGGCCACCAGCGCGCCCCGCCGAGGCGCCGTCGGCACCACCAGCGGCGTCCCCGTCTCCGGATCCGGAATCACCTGGCACCGCACCCCGAACACCCGCTCAACCAGCTCCGCCGTGACAACGGAACCCGGCGCCCCCGAAGCCACCACCTCCCCCTCCTTCATGGCAATGAGGTGCGTGGCGTACCGAGCGGCCTGATTGAGGTCGTGCAGCACGGCCACCAACGTCCGCCCCTGCGAAGCGTGGAGCTCCGCACACAGGTCAAGGACCTCTATCTGGTGCTGGATGTCCAGAAACGTCGTCGGCTCGTCGAGCAGCAGCAGCGGCGTCTGCTGAGCGAGCGCCATGGCGATCCAGACCCTCTGCCGCTGCCCCCCGGACAGTTCGTCGACGTACCGCTCGCCGAGCCCGCCGACGCCCGTCGCGTCCATGGACTCCTGGACGATCCGCTCGTCCTCGGGCGACCACTGCCGCAGCAGCCCCTGGTGCGGATAGCGCCCGCGGGCCACGAGGTCCCCCACCGTGATCCCGTCCGGCGCGACGGAGGACTGCGGGAGCAGCCCGAGCGTCCTGGCGACCTTCTTGGCGGGCAGGGAGTGGATGCTCTGCCCGTCGAGCAGCACCCGCCCCTGGCTGGGCTTGAGCATCCGGGACAGGGCGCGCAGCAGGGTCGACTTGCCGCACGCGTTGGGCCCGACGATCACCGTGAAGGAGTGGTCCGGGATCTCGACCGACAGGTCCTCGGCGATCACCCGCTGGTCGTAGCCGAGGGTGACCGATTCGGCGCTGAGGCGCTGCATGCTCGTACTCCTGGGTGAAGTGCCGTGATACGCAAGGGAGTTGGGGGTGGCGGGCGTCGTGCGGCGGGTCATATCCGGCCCGCCCTGCGCTCGGTGACGAGGAGCCACAGCAGGTAGACGCCGCCGACCATGCCGGTCAGGACCCCCACCGGCAGCGTGCTCTCGCCGAACAGCCGTTGCGCGGCCCAGTCGGCGACGACCAGCAGGGCCGCACCCATGCAGGCGGAGGCGAGGATGTTCGGCCCGGTCGCGCGGGTCAGCCGTCGGGCCAGCTGCGGCGCGGTCAGCGCGACGAAGGAGATGGGCCCGGCGGCCGCGGTGGCGGAGGCGTTCAACAGCACCGCGCTGAGCATCAGGATGGTACGGGTCCGCTGCACCGGCACGCCGAGCGCGTACGCCGCGTCGTCGCCCATCTCCAGCATCCTCAGCGGCCGCCCGTACGCGAGGACCACCGGAAGCAGCACCACGAACAGCACGAGCAGCGGCCAGACCTGGGCCCAGTCGCGCCCGTCGAGCGATCCGGTGAGCCAGACCATCGCGCGGGTGGCGTCGACCAGGGTGGACTTGGTGAGCAGGTAGTGGATGCCGGCCGTGAGCATGGCGGCCGCGCCGATGCCCACGAGCACGAGCCGGTAGCCGTGCACGCCCTTCTTCCAGGCGAGGAGATAGACGGCGATACCGGTCGCGAGCCCGCCGGCCAGCGCGCCGAACGAGACGGCGACCGCGCCGCCGTGGAAGAACACGATGACGGTGAGCGCGCCGACAGAGGAGCCCTGCCCGAAGCCGATGACGTCCGGACTGCCCAGCGGATTGCGGGAGATGGACTGGAACAGCGCCCCCGAGATCCCGAGCGAGGCACCCACCAGGAGCGCCACCAGCACGCGCGGCAGCCGCAGTTCGTTGATGATGAAGTCCTGTGCGGGCGTGCCCGATCCGAGCAGGCTGCTGACGACGTCGGCGGGGGCGATCGTGAAGTCGCCGGTGCCGATCAGGACGACGCCTGCCGCGAGCGCGAGCACCGCGAGCCCGCACACCACGGCAAGGGCACGCGGCTCGGCTCGGAAGGAGAGGCCGCCGGGGACACGTATCGCCTTCACAGCTGAGCCATCCTCTTGCGCCGTACGAGGTAGATGAAGACGGGCCCGCCGACGAGCGCGGTGACGATGCCGACCTGGAGCTCGGCGGGGCGGGTGACGACCCGCCCGACCACGTCGGAGCCGAGCAGCAGCACGGGCGAGAGCACGGCCGCGTACGGCAGGATCCAGCGCAGGTCGGGCCCGGTGATGGCCCGCACGATGTGCGGAACCATGAGCCCGATGAACACGATGGGCCCGCACGCGGCGGTCGCGGCCCCGCACAGCAGGGTGATCACGGCCATCGACGTGATGCGGGTCCGGGTGAGATGGGCGCCGAGCGCGCGGGCGGTGTCGTCGCCCATGGCCATCGCGTTGAGCGGCCGCGCGAGCAGCAGGGCGACGACGAGTCCGACGAGGATGAACGGCGCGACCTTGGTGACGGTCGCCATGTCGGCCGCGGCCAGCGAGCCGACCTGCCAGAACCGCAGTTGGTTGAGGGCGGCGGAGTCGGTGAGCTGCACGGCGTTGATGTAGCCGTAGAGCGCCGCGCTCGCCGCCGTGCCCGCGAGCGCGAGCCGCACGGGCGTGGCGGCCCGGCTGCCACCGAGGAGGTACACCGCCGCGGACACGACGCCCGCGCCCAGGAACGCGAACCACACATATCCGTCAAGGGAGTTGACCCCGAGGAAGCTGATCGCGGAGACGACCGCGGCCGCCGCTCCCGCGTTGACGCCGAGGATGCCGGGTTCGGCGAGCGGGTTGCGGGTGAGCGCCTGCATGACCGCTCCGGCGATCCCGAGCGCGGCCCCGACGAGCAGCCCGAGCAGCGTCCGCGGCACCCGTACGTCATGGACGAGGACGTCGTCGGCGGTGCCGGAGGCGTAGAAGAGGCCGTGCCAGACATCGCCGAGCGGCATGGGTTTCGCACCGATGGCGATGCTGGCGACGGCGACGAGCGCCAGCGCGCCCACGGACACGAGCAGACCGGCGGCACGCAGCGTACGCCGCCTGGCCGTCGGGGCCGGGGGCGCCGACGTGGTCCCGTCGCGCGGCTGAGGAGGACTGTCTACCAACACGCAAGTTAGGTTAGCCTACCCTGCACTCAGCCCCTGCTCGCCCCCGGGCTCAAAGCCCCAGCAGCTCCAGCACCTTCGACGGGTCCAGCTCGCACGCCCCGTCGCCGGCATACGTCCAGGCGGCCGCGCACAGCGCCCGGAGCCCGTCCATCGCCTCCCCGTCCCCATCGAGCGCGAACGCCCCGTCGGCGACGGACGCGATCCACCCGCCGCACCCGAACCCGCTCTCCTTTTCGGCCACTTCGGGCTGCCCGGTCAGCAGGCCGCGCAGATCCGCGTCGACGAAGGTGGGCCGGTGCTCCGGCCGAGCTGCCAGAAGCTGCGCGCCGCCGGTGACCCCGGTCAGCACGAGCAGCGAGTCGACGCCGCCGTTGAACGCGCCCTCGATGTCCGTGTCGAGCCGGTCCCCGACCACCAGCGGCCTCTCGGCGCCGGTCCGCAGCACCGTCTCGCGATGCATCGGGGGCAGCGGCTTGCCCGCCACCTGCGGCTCGGCACCGGTGGCGATGCGGACCACCTCGACCGCGGCGCCGTTGCCGGGCGCGATTCCCCGCCCGCTCGGAATCGTCAGATCGGTGTTGGAAGCGAACCACGGCACCCCGCGCGCCACCGCGTACGAGGCCTCCGCGAACCGCCCCCAGGTGAGGTCCGGGCCTCCGTAGCCCTGCACCACAGCGGCCGGGTCGTCGTCGGCCGACTCCACCGGCACCAGCCCGCGCTCAAGCAGCGCGACGCGCAGACCCTCGCCGCCGATGAGCAACACCCGTGACCCCTGCGGGAGTTGATCGGCGATGAGCCGGGCCACCGCCTGCGCCGAGGTGATCACGTCGGCCGGTTCGGCGGGCACGCCCAGCTCGGTGAGGTGCGCGGCCACCGCGTCCGGCGTCCGCAGGGCGTTGTTGGTCACATAGGCGAGATGCATCCCGCCGTCCCGCGCCACGGCGAGCGCGTCGACGGCGTGCGCGATCGCCGCACCGCCCGCGTAGACCACTCCGTCCAGATCCAGCAGGGCAGTGTCGTACGCCTCGTTCAGCGCCCGCTCGCTGCCGCTCGGCGTGATCCGGCCGATCTGGCTCATCTTCATCCACTCCTCGTTCGACGCTCTCCCCCCGATCATCGCGCATGCCCGTCGCCCACATACGATGCGCAGATGAGCACAACTGGGCGTGCGGACCTCGGGCTGCGCCTGATCCCGTTCCGCGGACTGCGCTATGTTCCCGAGCGGGTGGGCAGCCTCGCCGCGGTGACCTCCCCGCCGTACGACGTCGTCGTACGCCCCGACGGGCTGCTGCACCTGGAGTCGGCGGATCCCTACAACATCGTCCGGCTGATCCTCCCGCAGGCGTCCTCCCCGGCCGCCCGCAACCGGCAGGCCGCCCTGACCCTGGACGACTGGCTCGACGAGGGCGTGCTCGCCCCGGATCCCGAGCCCGCCCTGTACGTCTACGAGCAGGAGGGCGACGGCATACTGCAGCGCGGCCTGATCGGGGCACTCGCCCTGTCCGAGCCGGCCGAGGGCGTCGTCCTGCCGCACGAGGACGTGATGCCGCACGTCGTCGAGGACCGGGCGGACCTCATGCGGACCACCGCCGCCCACTTCGAACCGCTGCTCCTGACCTACCGGGGCAGCGGCACCCCGACCGGCGCGACCGCCGTCATCGACCGCACCATCCTGCGCGAACCGCTGCTGCGCACCACCACGGAGGACGGTTTCCGCCACCGTCTGTGGGCGCTCACGGATCCGGCCGACCTTTCGGAGGTCCAGGCGGACCTCACGGCCCATCAGGCGGTCATCGCCGACGGCCACCACCGCTGGGCGACGTATCTGCGCCTGCGCGACGAACAGACCTCGCCAGGCCCTTGGGACTTCGGCCTGGTCCTGCTCGTCGACACAGCCCGCTACCCGCTGCGGGTCCGCGCGATCCACCGCCTCCTGCACCGCCTCCCGGTGTCCAAGGCCCTCGCGGCGGTGACCGCGTCCGGCGCCTTCCGGGTCCGCACCCTCGAAGTCCCGCTCGCCCGCGCCCTGGAGGCGCTGAGTGAAGCGGCGTCCGAGAGCAACGCCTTCCTGCTCGCGGGCGACGGCCGCTTCCACCTCCTGGACCGCCCGGACGAGGCACTGCTCGCCCGTACGATCCGCGCCGACCGGCCTTCCGCGTGGCGCTCGCTGGACGCGACGGTCCTGCACTCGACCCTGCTCGACGAGATCTGGCGCATCCCGGACACGCCCGACGACATCGCGTACATCCACGACACGGCCGCGGCCGTCGAGCAGGCGGAGCGCCACAACAAGACGGCTGTCCTGATGCATCCGGTACGCGAGGAAGTCGTCCGGGACCTGGCCCGCCAGGGCGTCACGATGCCCCGCAAGTCGACCTCGTTCGGCCCGAAACCGGCCACGGGCCTGGTGCTGCGCAGCCTGACCGTGAACTGAAAACAAAAGCTCACAACAGAAAGAGGCGGTGCCCCAGGTGGGGCACCGCCTCTTTCAACGGTAAGACGCTGTCAGCGTCAGGCGTCCTTCTCTACCTGGACCGGCGCGACGGGCTCGCCCGGCGCGGGCTCCACCAGGTCGGCGTCGACGATCTCGGCGGCGCGGACGATCTCGGCGTCGTCGCCCTCGAAGTCGTCCTCTTCCTCACCCTCGTCGGCGAAGTCGGGCTCGTCCTCGACGTCGGCGCGCGGCGCCTCGACGTCACCGTCGATGTCGATGTCGTCCTCGACCATGGCGTCGACGAAGTCGATGCCGTCCAGCTCGGCAAGCCGGTCGGAGGCGTCGGTCGTGCCGTCCTTGTCCGCCTCAAGCGCCTTGGCGAACCACTCGCGGGCCTCGCCCTCACGCTCGGCCGCAAGCAGCGCGTCGGCGTACGCGTAGCGCAGTCGCGCGGTCCACGGCTGTGCGGAGTTCGACGCGAGCTCGGGGCTCTGCAGGGTCACGATCGCGGCGTCCAGCTGGCCCATGTCGCGGCGCGCCCCGGCCGCGACCAGGCGCATCTCGACCTGGCCGGCCTTGTCGAGCTTCGCCACCTCGGGCTCGCCGGCCATCGCCAGCGCCCGCTCGGGACGGCCGAGCCCGCGCTCGCAGTCCGCCATGACGGGCCACAGCTCTACGGAGCCGGTCATCCGGCGCGCGGCACGGAACTCCGCGAGCGCCTCCGAGTACTTCTGCGTGGCGTACGCGGCGAAGCCGGCCGCCTCGCGAACGGCGGCCACACGGGAGGCGAGCCGCAGCGCGATGCGGGAGTAGGCGTAGGCCTGCTCGGGCTCGTCGTCGATGAGCCGCGCCACCATCACCAGGTTGCACGCAACCTCCTCGGCGAGACCCTTGGGCAGACTCATCAGCTCCTGACGCACATCGGCGTCGATCTCGTCGCCGGTGACGTCCTCGTCGATCGGCAGCCGCTTGACGGGCTCACGGTCCCGATCCCGGTCCCGGTCGTCCCTACGCCCGAAGCCACCACGGTCGTCACGCGCCCCGTAGCCGCCCCGGTCATCACGACGGTCGTCGCGCCGGTCGTCGCGCCGGTCGTCGCGCCCGCGGTACCCACCGCGGTCGCCACGGTCATCGCGCCGGAACCCACCGCGGTCATCATCACGACGCGGTGCGGGCCGGTCGTCGCGACGCCCGTAGGAGCTACCGCGCTCGTCATCACGACGCGGGGCCGGCCGGTCATCACGACGGCCATAGGAACTGCCACCACCGGCGGGGCGACCGCCCCGGTCGTCACGGCGGGGGTAACCGCCGCCTGAGGAGCCGCCACGGTTGTCGTCGCGACGCCCGTAGGAGCTGCCACCACCGCGCTCGTCATCACGACGGGGGGCGGGACGATCATCACGCCGCCCGTACCCACCGCGCTCGTCATCACGACGGGGAGCCGGACGGTCATCACGCCGCCCGTACGAGCTACCGCCACCACCACGGCTGTCGTCACGACGGAACCCACCCCGGTCATCATCACGACGCGGAGCCGGACGATCATCCCGACGGCCGTACGAGCTACCGCCGGAAGACCCACCACGACTGTCATCACGGCGCCCGTACGACCCACCGCCACCACCGCGATTGTCGTCACGACGGAACCCACCCCGGTCGTCATCACGACGCGGAGCCGGACGATCATCGCGACGGCCGTACGAACTGCCGCCACCACCACGGCTGTCGTCACGCCGGAAACCGCCGCCACCGCCACGGTTGTCATCACGACGGCCATAGGAACTGCCACCACCGGCGGGGCGACCGCCCCGGTCGTCACGGCGGAAGCCACCGCCGCCACCGCCACGGTTGTCATCGCGACGGCCGTAGGAGCTGCCACCACCGCGCTCGTCATCACGACGCGGGGCGGGACGATCATCACGACGCCCAAAGGAACTACCGCCACCGCCACGGTTGTCATCACGGCGCCCGTACGACCCACCGCCACCACCGCGATTGTCGTCACGACGGAACCCACCCCGGTCATCATCACGACGCGGAGCCGGACGATCATCGCGACGCCCATAGGAACTGCCGCCGGAAGACCCACCACGACTGTCGTCACGACGCCCGTAGGAGCTACCGCCACGGTTGTCGTCGCGACGGCCGTAGGAGCCACCGCCACCGCGCTCATCATCACGACGCGGGGCCGGTCGATCATCCCGACGGCCGTAGGAACTGCCACCACCGGCGGGGCGACCGCCGCGGTCGTCACGGCGGGGGTAACCGCTGCCTGAGGAGCCGCCACGGTTGTCGTCGCGACGCCCGCCGTAACCACCCCGGTCGTTGTCACGACGCGGACCGCGGTCGTCTCGACCACCGCGGTAGCCGCCCCGGTCACCACCGTCCTGACGGCGCGGCTCGCGCTCCGGACGATCGTCGGGAGAGTTGGTGGACATCGTGACTCCTAGTCTTCGGGTACTGCAGTCATTCTCGCGCAGTCGGCTGCCCGACGCGCTTCGGCAAAGCAATGCGAAAAAACAAAAGGACCCTTGGTCCCAGCATGAACGCTGGGACCAAGGGTCCTGAAATATTGTTCGGCGGCGTCCTACTCTCCCACAGGGTCCCCCCTGCAGTACCATCGGCGCTGAAAGGCTTAGCTTCCGGGTTCGGAATGTAACCGGGCGT
>NZ_JBSFIE010000034.1:0-78680 GCF_053597395.1 Streptomyces sp. NPDC001415 | reverse complement strand
ACGGCACCGGTGCCCTGCACAGCCCGGCCACCGCCTGGGAGAGCACGTGCTGGGGAGGCGGCACCGCGTTCATGAACTGACGGCACGCCGAGAAGCCACCGTGGCACAAGTCCGGCGCGTGGTGTTCGCCGGACACAAGCTGCGCGTCCACTACGCGGCTGCGAACCAACCCCGAAGTGGCGCACGATGGACCCGATCGGCCTGGTCACCGAACGCGACCAGGGCTACTTGCTGGCCACGAATTCTGGCGCGGACCGCACCTACCGGCTGTCCCGGATGTTGGCCGCGGAGGAACTCGACAAACCCGCGCAGCGACCGGACAGGGTCGATCTGGACCGGGCCTGGCAGGAACGCAACACTCGGTTTCGGGCCGGCGGTGACCAAGTTGCCGTGCTGGTACGGGTGGACCCGGCGCGCCGGGTGGACCTGGTGAGCACCGTGCTGGCTGTCTGCGCCGAAAAAGCCGGTGCGGACGGCTGGCTGGATTGGGGGATATCGGCCAGCGCCCAGCCTGAGTAAAGTGAGCGGCGTCTGAACAGAATGGGCAACGCTGCCTGTGGGGTATCGGGCGCCGCGTGACGAACGTGGCTCATCGCGCGAGCGTGATTTCGCCGCTGACCAGCGGCGTGTGCCTATGGCCTGTGTTGCCCCTCGGACACTTACCACGTGTACACATCAGAGCGGGTTGTGACTCAACAGTCACGATCCGCTCTTTTGCATAGTGGACGAGGTTGAGGCCCAGGGCTTCGTAGAGGCGTTGTTTGTCCTCGGGGCCTGCGGACGTCAGGGCCGAGGCGATGTCGTCGAGCTGTTCGACCAGGTCGCGGATCTCGGCTTCGGTGAGCACGCTGCGGCGGGCGGCGGTGGTTTCGCTGAGTTGGCGTTGGGCGGCGGCTTTCTCGGTCTGGGTCTGGTTGATCCTGTGCCGTTCGGAAACTGGTCGCTGCTGGTCGGGCCACGTATCTGTACTCGTTGATTACGCCGCCCAGAACTCGGGTGTGCAGGAGCCGGTGAGCGGTCGGGTCGGCCACGGGCACTGGGTGCTCCTGGGCGAGGGGAGGTAGCTGTTTCCGGGCCTGGTGTGGGCGATGACGGTTGTAGTGGCGGGCGTAGGCGTCGAGGACCTGCCGGGTGTGGGTCTCGTTCCAGATCAGCAGGTGGTCGAGGACTTCGCGCCGCAGGGTTGCGATGACCCGTTCGCAGTGGGCGTTCGCCCGCGGAGCACGGGGTGGCGTTTTGATGACTTCCGCGTCCTCGGCCTCGAAGACCGCGTCGAAGGACGCGGTGTACTTTGCGTCCCGGTCGCGGAGCAGTAAGCGCAGTGAATCGAGCCGGACGCCCTACTCGGCGGCGAGGTTTCTCGCCTGTTGCACCGCCCAGGGACCCGTCGGATGGGCGGTCACCCCGGCGACGTGCAGTCGGCGTGTGCCGTGCTCAAGGAACACCAGCGCGTATACCCGGCGCAGGTCCGCCAGATCGATGTGCACGAAGTCGCAGGCGATGACGCCCTCGGCCTGCGCGGTCAGGAACTCACGCCACGTCGGCCCACCGCGGCGCGGGGCCGGATCGATGCCCGCCGCCGTCAGGATCTCTCAGACTGTCGTCGTGCCCATCGGATGCCCGAGGCGGACCCGTGCACCCTGGAGCCGACGGCAGCCCCAGCGCGGGTTCTCCTTGGCCAGCGGCAGCACCAGCCTCTTCAGCGCGCTCGCGGTCCGCGGCCTGCCGGGCCTGCCCCGTCGCTTGCTGTAGTCCCACTTCCGGGCGATCAGCCTGCGGTGCCACGCGAGCAGGGTCCCGGGCGTCACCGGAAATACCTTCGCCCACCGGCTCCGGGGGATCAGCGAGGACAGCGCTGCGAACCACAGCCGGTCCGCCGGTGTTCGTACCGTACCGGCGCGGTGAGTTGCCTGCGCAGCACCGCGTTCTCATGCCGCAGCACCAGCAGTTCGGCGTCTTTGGCCGAATCCCGGCGCAGCAGCATCGCCGGGACTGAAAGCAGTTTCCGCGCCACCTGATATAGCAGTGAGACGATCACCCGGACAGGGTTCCAGCAGGCCGCAACGGCGCGCCAGACCCACTCCGAGCAGCATCGATGAGTTTCCGAACGGCACAGGCGGCGTTGAACCCGCCGTCGGCCTGCGCCGCGCCCGCGGCCCGGGCGCGGGGGAGGAGCCGCGCACCGGCGACGCGCAGGGCGACGCAAGAGGCGTGAAGTGCGGACTCGACGTCTTCGATGGCGGCTGCCATCAGCTCGGTCACGCCTTGATATTGCGTTCTCCATGCAGTGCAGTCACGCGGCCACGAAATGAGTGCCTCTCGATGTGGGGCGACGTGTTCGGCATGTGCACGGACAAGTTCGGCATCACCTGGATGGTCAACATCAGCGAGCAGCAGACCTGAAATCCGGACGTCCGGTCCGGCAGATCCTGGGCCTGGGCCTGCGGCCTGGGGGGCATCGCCGCCACGGCCTCTGAGTGTGACATCAATACGGTGAGACCGGGCCACGGCGTGCTCGGGGGACGTCGTCGAGCTCGCTTTCCCTCGCCAGGTGGACGGCCGTCGCGAGCAGACCGCGGGCCTGGTGCCAGTGGCCCGGGAAGACCGGCACGCGACGGCCGTCGATGAGCGGCCCCGGCACGAGCAGCCGGGCCGAGAAGGTTCCCTCGCGCGGGTCCACGACGATCTCCGCCTCGGAGAAGTCGAGTTCTCGGGCCGTCAGCGGGTACCACGCCTTGAAGACGCTCTCCTTCGCGCTGAAGAACAACCGGTCCCAGTGCACGTCCGGCCGACGCTCCGTCAGGGACACAATCGCCGCCCGCTCCGACGGCAGTGTCACCACCTCCAGGACACCGTCCGGGAGCGGCCCGTTCGGCTCGGCGTCGATGCTCACGGAAGCCGTGAGCTCGGCGGGGGAGACCGCGGCGGCCCGGTAGCCCGCGCAGTGCGTCATGCTGCCGACGATGCCGTCCGGCCACTGGGGAGCGCCGCGTCGGTTCGGCAGGATGGGCGCCGCGGGACGGCCGAGCCGTCCCAGCGCACGGCGGGCCAGGTACCGCACAGTGGTGAACTCCCGCTGCCGCGACTCCACCGCCTGCGCAACCGTTTCCCGCTCCTCGTCGAAAAGGTGGTCGCCGGGGCGCGCCTCGTCGTCGTACGCCGCCTCGGTGACGACCGTGCCGGGAAGGATCGCCTCGATCACCGCACGCCCCCGCCAACCGGCGCCGGCAGCACCCGGCGCAGGGGAATCCGCGGCGGCCGCACCCGCCACTCGCGCGGGTAGCCGACCGAGACCTCTTCGAAGCGCACCCCGTCGTAGTGGGTCACGCGCGGGATGTGCAGATGGCCGTAGATGACGGCCGCGGCGCGGAAGCGCAGGTGCCAGTCCGCGGTCAGTTCGGTCCCGCACCACTGGGCGAACTCCGGATAGCGCAGCACCTGCGTCGGCCGGCGGACCAGCGGCCAGTGGTTGACCAGGACGGTCCGCAGCGTGGGGTCGAGTGCCGTCAGACGCCGCTCGCTCTCCGCGACGCGCTGCCGGCACCATGCCTCGCGGCTGGGGTAGGGGTCGGGGTGCAGCAAGTACTCGTCGGAGCAGACGATGCCCGCGTCGTGCGCGATGCGCAGTGACTCGGCCGTCGTGGTGGCACCGGGCGCGCGGAACGAGTAGTCGTAGAGGGTGAAGAGCGGGGCCACCGCCACCGGTCCGTCGGCGCTCTGCCAGATTGGATAGGGATCCTCCGGCGTGGCGATGCCCAGGTCGCGGCAGAGCGCGACGAGGTGCCGGTATCGGGCCTCGCCGCGCAGCGTGCAAGGGTCCTGCGGATGGGTCCACAGCTCGTGGTTGCCCGGTGTCCAGATCACCTTGGCGAACCGGCCCGCCAGCAGGCGCAGCGCCCAGGCGACGTCGTCGAACTTCTCGCCGATGTCGCCCGCGACGATCAGCCAGTCGCTGTCCGAAGCGGGCCGCAGCGAGTCGACCAGCGTGCGGTTCTCGGGGTGGGCGACATGCAGATCGCTGACGGCCAGGAGGTTTCCATCAGGCACGGTGCCCTCTCTCTCGTTGATCAGCCCGCCGCCGCTTCGACGGCGGCGGTGGCGGGGGAGTGGGAGGCGTGGAGCCGGGCGTAGAAGCCTGGTACGCACAGGAGTTCGCCGTCGGTGCCACGCCGGGTGCCGACAACGCCAACGTACCTGGAATCAGCCGCAGTTGGTGGAGTGCGAGTGCGCCGGTCGCCCCGCCGTAGGGACGCAACTGTGTACGCAGCAGCCTCAACAGCACGACAGGGCACTCCTGTTAGCGGCAGCAAGCGGGTCACCAGGTGGACGGAGCCGGCCGGCACGCCGACCCGGTCCATTGGAGCGCACGGGGCGCCCGGATTTCCCTAGTGTCCGCGCTGTCGCCGAGTAAGCCGACTAAAGGGCCGCGGACTCGTAGGGAGACGGGGTGAAAGTCTAGGGATTTACCCACTGTGCGGGCATGTCCAATGAATTCCAGGGCCTACAAAGGGCTTTGCGGGCCCTGGTGGCTCAGGGATCGAGGTCACTCGGTCTTCTGATGACGGGCGTTCGCCAGGTGTCACGGCCCTGTCCCCGCCGCGGTGCCCCCACGCGCCCGCCTGTCGGTACATCCCGCTCGGCTCCACCTACCAGGAGATCCCCACATGACGACGTCCACCGAAGAGGGCCTGTGGGCGCGGCGCTTCCACCCCGCGCCATCCAGCCCCAGCCAGCTCTTCTGCTTCCCTCACGCGGGTGGCTCGGCGTCCTTCTACTTCCCCGTGTCCGCCCAACTGTCCTCCGTCACAGAGGTGTTCGCGGTCCAGTACCCGGGTCGGCAAGACCGGCGCAAGGAAGTCAGCCCCGGCGACATCGCCGATCTCGCCGACCAGGTCTACGGCGCGCTGCGTCCCGCCTTGACGACCCGGCCCACCACCTTCTTCGGCCACAGCATGGGCGCCACGCTGGCCTTCGAGGTGGCCCGTCGTCTCGAAGCAGACGGTGGTGAACTCGCCCACCTCTTCGTCTCCGGCCGTCGCGCACCCTCCCGGATCCGCGACGAGAACGTCCACCGGAAGACCGACGAAGGCATCGTCGGGGAACTGAAACTCCTCGCCGGAACCGACACCGCGCTCCTCGGCGACGAGGAGATCCTGCGGATGATCCTGCCGGCGATCCGGAGCGACTACCAAGCCATCGAGACCTACCGCTGCGCGCCCGACGTCACCGTCCGGGCACCGCTGACGGTGCTCACCGGCGACAGCGATCCAAAGACCTCTCTCGACGAGGCGGAAGCCTGGCGCGGCCACACCACCGGCCCCTTCGACCTGCGGGTCTATCCCGGCGGACACTTCTACCTCACCGCCGAGGCCGCAGCTGTCATCGCCCTCCTGAGGCAGCATCTCGTCACTCTGAGCTAGCCTGGCTGAGCCCGGGAAACCAAGGACGGCCCGGCTGGCGGCGCGTCTGCTCGTTCAGTGAGGTGTTGACCGCTACGTGCCGCGAACAACTCGCCCCCAACACGCTGATCCGGCCCCACGCTTCGTACGTGGGGCCGACGCAGCGGTCAGCGGAACCGGTTGATCGCGTCGAGGTGCTTCGCGCGCGTTTCCTCGTCCCGCACGCCCAGTCCCTCGGTCGGGGCCAGGCACAGCACGCCGACCTTGCCCTGGTGGACGTTCCGGTGCACGTCGTGGACGGCGAGCGCGGTGTCGGCCAGCGGATAGGTGCAGGAGAGGGTGGGATGGATTCTGCCCTTGACGACGAGGCGGTTTGCCTCCCAGGCCTCGCGGTAGTTGGCGAAGTGGGTACCGACGATGCGCTTGAGGTGCATCCACAGGTAGCGGTTGTCGAACTCGTGGTGGTAGCCGGAGGTGGAGGCACAGGTGACGATGGTGCCTCCCCTGCGGGTGACGTAGACGGACGCCCCGAAGGTCTCCCGGCCGGGGTGCTCGAAGACGATGTCCACGTCCTCGCCGCCGGTCAACTCCCGGATGCGGGCGCCCAGCCGCTTCCACTCCCGCGGGTTCTGGGTGTGCTCGTCGGTCCAGAAGCGGTAGTCCTCGGCCGAGCGGTCGATGATCGCTTCCGCCCCCATGGCCCGGCACACCTCGGCCTTGCGCTGACTGGACACCATGCAGACGGGGTTGGCGCCGCCGGCGAGGGCGAGCTGGGTGGCGTAGGAGCCCAGGCCGCCGCTGGCGCCCCAGATCAGCACGTTGTCGCCCTGCTTCATACCGGCGCCGTTGCGGGAGACCAGCTGACGGTAGGCGGTGGAGTTGACCAGACCCGGCGCGGCGGCCTCCTCCCAGGTGAGGTGGGCGGCCTTGGGCATGAGCTGGTTGGCCTTGACCAGGGCTATCTCGGCCAGGCCGCCGAAGTTGGTCTCGAAGCCCCAGATCCGCTGGGCCGGGTCGAGCATGGTGTCGTCGTGTCCGTCCGGGCTCTCCAGCTCCACCGACAGGCAGTGCGCCACGACCTCGTCGCCGGGTTTCCAGACGTTGACCCCAGGGCCGGTGCGCAGCACCACGCCGGCCAGGTCGGAGCCGAGGATGTGGTAGGGCAGGTCGTGCCGCTTGGCGAGCGGCGAGGTGCGCCCGTAGCGCTCCAGGAAGCCGAAGGTCGGCAGCGGCTCGAAGAGGGACGACCAGACCGTGTTGTAGTTGACCGAGCTGGCCATCACCGCGACCAGCGCCTCGCCGGGCCCCAGTTCGGGCATCGGCACCTCGTCGACGCGCAGCGACTTGCGCGGATCCTTGTCCGCGCCGGTCATTCCGCGGAACATCTCGGTGTCCTCTTTGTGGACGGTCACGGCTCTGAAGGACTCTGGCAGAGGAAGCGCGGCGATGTCCTCGGGAGTGTGATCGGGCGCGCTGATCGCGGCGCGCAGCTCGCTCAGGGCATGGCTGTCGGGCATGGTGGATTGGCTCCTATCGAGCGATTCGTCAGGTCGTACGGGGTGGTGTGGTGCGGTGCCGGTTCAGCGTGGTGAGGCACCCTCCAGCCCGGCACCGGGCCCCACGGCCGAGTGGAGACGGGCGTAGGCCCCCGCGGCGGCCAGGAGCTGGTCGTGGGTGCCTTGCTCGACGATGCGGCCGCCTTCCATGACGACGATCAGGTCCGCGTCGCGGATGGTGGAGAGGCGGTGGGCGATGACGAAGCTGGTGCGGCCCGCGCGCAGTGAGTGCATCGCGCGTTGGATGAGGGCCTCCGTGCGGGTGTCGACGGAGCTGGTCGCCTCGTCGAGGAGCAGGATCGAGGGCCGTGCGAGGAAAGCCCGTGCGATGGTGATGAGCTGCTTCTCGCCCGCGCTGACGTTGGTCGACTCCTCGTCCAGGACGGTGTCGTAGCCGTCCGGCAGGGTGCGGATGAAGCGGTCGGCGCACATGGCGCGGGCGGCGGTCTCGATCTCCTCGCGGGTGGCGTCGGGGCGTCCGTAGGCGATGTTCTCGGCGATGGTGCCGGAGAAGAGCCAGGCGTCCTGGAGCACCAGGCCGATGTGGGATCGCAGGTCCTCGCGGGCCAGGGTGGTGATGTCGGTGCCGTCGAGGAGGATGCGGCCCGCGTCGGTTTCGTAGAAGCGCATGAGGAGGTTGCCCAGGGTGGTCTTGCCCGCGCCGGTAGGACCGACGACCGCCACGGTCCGGCCGGGTTCGACGGTGAGGGAGAGGTCCTCGATGAGGGGGGTGTCGGGGGAGTAGCGGAAGCAGACCTTCTCGAACTGGACTTTTCCGACAGCCTTGTGGAGTCCGGCCTTTTGGAGTCGCGCGGGGCGCTCGGGGCCGGGTCCCTGCTCGTCCGCGTCCAGGAGTTCGTGGATCCGCTCGGCGGAGGCGAGGGCGGACTGCAGGCGGCCGGCGATGCCGGCGACCTCGACGATCGGCTGGCTGAACTGCCGGGAGTAGAGGACGAACGCCTGGACGTCGCCGACGGACAGGGTCCCCGCGACCACGCGCAGCGCGCCGACGACCGCCACGACGACATAGCCGAGATTGGCGACGAACATCATCGACGGCTCGATGGCACCGGAGACGAACTCGGCCCGTTTGCCAGCGCGGTAGAGGGCTGCGTTGTGCTCGTCGAAGGCGCGCTCGGCCTGCTCGCGCCGCCCGAAGCCCTTGACCAGCGCGTGACCGGTGTAGACCTCCTCGACGTGGGCGTTCAGCGCTCCGGTGGCGGACCACTGACGGGCGAACCGCGGTTGCGCGCGCTTGCTGATCCGGGCCGCGAGTACGGCGGACACCGGTACGCAGGCCACCATGATCAGTGCCAGGAGCGGCGAGATGACGAGCATCAGCACCAGCATGCTCAGTACGGAGAAGACCGCTGTGATCAGCTGGCTGAGGGTCTGTTGGAGGGTCTGTTGCAGGTTGTCGACGTCGTTGGTCACCCGGCTGAGCAGCTCACCTGCCGGGTGGCGGTCGAAGTACCGCAGCGGCAGGCGGGCGAGCTTGGCCTCCACGGACTGGCGCAGCGCGAAGACCACACGCTGTACGACGGCCGAGACCAGTCGCCCCTGCAGGAGAGTGAGGAGGGAGGCGGCGGCGAAGAGCACCAGCGCGATCAGCAGCAGACGGGCGATCCCGTCGAAGTCGACTCCGGCGGATCCACGAGTGTGACGGATGCCGTCGAAGACGAGGTCAGTGGCCTTGCCGAGGAGCAACGGGCCCGCCGCGTTGAGTGCGACGCCGCCGATGCCGAGGGCGACCGCCACGGCGACCGGGGCGCGGTGCGGTCGCAGCAGTGCCAGCGTGCGGCGGGCGGTGCCGCGCCGCCCGCGGCTAGAGCTGTCCGCCGAGCCCATGGACGGCCTCCTGAGGGGTCGTGGCGGTTCCGGCGTCCGGGTCGGAGCCGCCGTAGTGGCCGGTGATCGCAGTGAGTTGGGACCGGGCGATCTCCCGGTACGCCGTACTGGTGAGCAGCAACTCCTCGTGCGTTCCGGCGGCGGCCACCCGGCCCGCTTCCAGGACAACGATGCGCTGTGCGTGCTGGATGGTGCTGACGCGTTGGGCGACGGTGAGTACCGTCGCCCGGGAGATCTCCGGTTCCAGTGCCGCCCGCAGCGCGGCGTCCGTGGCGTGGTCCAGCGCGGAGAAGCAATCGTCGAAGAGATAGATGTCCGGCTTGCGCAGCAGAGCGCGGGCGATCGCCAGGCGCTGCCGCTGCCCGCCGGACACATTGGTGCCGCCCTGCGTGATCGGTGACTTCAGACCCTGCGGCAGGCGCTCGACGAAATCCCGGGCCTGCGCGATCTCCAGCGCGTGCCAGAGCTCGTCGTCGGTGGCGTCGGGGTTGCCGAAGCGCAGGTTGCCGGCGACGGTGCCGGAGAAGAGGTACGCCCGCTGCGGGACGAAGCCGACGGTGCGGCGCAGGACCTCCGTGTCCAGTGTGCGGACGTCGACGCCGCCCACGTGGACGCGGCCCTCGGTGGCGTCGAAGTGCCGCAGCACGAGATTGAGCAGCGTGGTCTTGCCGCTGCCGGTGCTGCCGAGGATCGCCACTGTCTCGCCGGGGCCGGCGCTCAGATCGATGCCGCTCAGCACCGGCTCCTGCGCGCCCGGATACCTGAAGCCGGCGCCGTACAGGGCAAGTTGCCCGGGAGCGGGCACGGCGCGTACGGGTCGCGGCGGTGGCGTCACGCTCGGCTCGGTCGCCAGCACCTGCTGGATGCGCTCGGCCGAGACCCTTGCCCGTGGCATCGCCAGGCACACGAAGGTGACCATCACCACCGACATCATGATCAGCGTCAGATAGCTCAGGAACGCGCTGAGCGCACCGAACCGCATCGCCCCGGCGTCGATGCGGTGCGCGCCGAACCACACCACAGCCGCCATGAAGGCGTTCAGTACCAGCAGCACGACGGGAACGATGGTGGCCAGCAGGCGGCCGACGTGCAACGAGACGTCACGCAATTCGGAATTGGTACGGCCGAATCTCGCGCTTTCGTGACCGTCGCGGACAAAAGCCCGTACGACGCGGACTCCCGTGATGCGTTCGCGCAGCAGGCCGTTGATACGGTCCAGGTATTTCTGCATACGGTCGTAGAACGGATCGGTGCGTCCGAGAATGAGGCCGAATGACATTCCGAGGGCCACCATCAGCGTCACGAGGAGCAGCGAGAGCGGAATGTCCTGCTGGAGTGCGAGCGCGATGCTGCCCAGACACATCAGGGGCGCCGACACGACGACACCGAACGCGGACAGCGTCAGCATCTGCACCTGCTGGACATCGTTGACGGTGCGCGTCATCAGCGACGGAGTGCCGAACTGCCCGACCTCGCGTGCCGAGAAGTCCAGCACCCGGCGGAAGACGGCCGAGCGCAGGTCGCGGCCCATCGCCATGGCCGTACGCGTGCTCAGCGACACCGCACCCACGGATGCCGCGACCTGTACGAGCGTTACGGCCAGCATGCTCAGGCCGGTCCGGGTGATGCAGCCGCTGTCGGCCTTGACCACGCCGTCGTCGATGACCGCCGCACCCAGCGTCGGCAGGGCCAGGGTGGCCAGGATCTGGGCCAGTTGCAGCAGCCCCAGTAGGACGACGAAGCGCCGGTGGGGACGCAGCTGGGTCAGTAGGAGTCTGAACAGCAACGGGTGACGCTCCAGGAGACGGGCAGGTCCGGTCGGGGCGCGGATGGGGCGCCCACCGGGCCTGGGCGGGGCACACCCCGAAAGTGCAGCGCACCGGGCACAGGAAAATCCGTAGTGTCCGGTGGCGGGGTCCCGCGCGCCGTACCGGATGCGGCGGCACCTCCCGCACGGGCCAAGAAATGACGGTGGTGGGGACTCCGGAATTTCCTAGTGTTCCCGGAATTTCTTGACACCACGACCGGCCGCTTGGAAGCGTGCGCTTACCCGGCGTCTGGACCGCGGAGTTTTCGACGCCAAGTGGCCAACAGCTCAAGTGGCCAACATTTCAAGTAGCAGACTCGGCTCTGCGTTTGGGCGGTCTGTTCTGTGCGGAGGAAAGGAATGAGATGTCCAAGCGTGCGCTGATCACCGGAATTACCGGGCAGGACGGCTCCTATCTTGCCGAGCACCTGCTCGCGCAGGGGTACCAGGTGTGGGGCCTGATGCGGGGTCAGGCGAATCCCCGGAAGTCGCGGGTCAGCCGGCTCGTCGCCGATCTGTCCTTCGTCGACGGTGACTTGATGGACCAGGCCAGCCTGGTATCAGCCGTCGACAAGGTGCAGCCCGACGAGATCTACAACCTCGGCGCGATCTCCTTCGTGCCGATGTCCTGGCAGCAGGCCGAACTCGTCACCGAGATCAACGGCATGGGCGTACTGCGCATGCTTGAGGCGATCCGCATGGTCAGCGGCCTGAACGGCTCACGCAGCGGCGACGGTAGCCAGATCCGCTTCTACCAGGCGTCCTCGTCGGAGATGTTCGGCAAGGTCGCCGAGACCCCGCAGTGCGAAACCACCATCTTCCGGCCGCGCAGCCCCTACGGCGTGGCGAAGATCTACGGGCACTTCATCACCCGCAACTACCGTGAGTCCTTCGGCATGTACGCGGTCTCCGGCATGCTCTTCAACCACGAATCCCCGCGCCGTGGAGCGGAGTTCGTGACCCGGAAGATCTCCCTCGCGGTAGCCCGTATCAAGCTCGGCTACCAGGACAAGATGTCCCTGGGCAACCTCGACGCCGTGCGCGACTGGGGCTTCGCCGGAGACTACGTCCGGGCCATGCACCTGATGCTGCAGCAGGACGAGCCGAGCGACTACGTGATCGGCACCGGCCAGATGCACTCGGTCCGCGACGCCGTCCGCATCGCCTTCGAGCATGTGAACCTGAACTGGGAGGACTTCGTCAGCATCGACCCCTCGCTGGTGCGCCCGGCCGAGGTGGAAATCCTTTGTGCGGACGCCGAGCGCGCCCGCACCCAGCTGGGCTGGGAGCCCACCGTCGACTTCCCCGAACTGATGCGCATGATGGTCGACTCCGATCTGCGCCAGGCATCCCGCGAGCGGGAGTACGGGGATCTGCTGCTGGCCGGCAGCTGGTAGTCCGCCCGCGCCCACGGGATACCTCGGCGCACGGAGTGTGCCCGGGTGTATCCCGTACCGCTTCGACACGGCGACCGTGCCGCCACGCGGCGCCAAGGACACTACGGGATTTCGCGTAGTTCTCCCTGTGGAATGGGTGTGTGCAACACAAAGCTGGCGACCGGCCGCCGTCTCCCGGCGGACCGGCCTGGCACCATCGCCAGGAGGAGGCAGCAGGCCCACGACGACCGCCGCGGAAGGAGTTCCGCGGACGTGGAGCCCGCGTGACGAGGAGCGTTGCTGGCCAGGGGTTCCGTAGATCATGTACTCTGGCGCACATCGCACATCACCCTTTAGAGTGATTTGTGGTGCTATGTGGTGATGCCCGTCACATGCGTTGTGTCTCCCAGGTGCGAGGAGTCCCAAGGTGCGGAGCCAGAGCGTAGATTCTGACTTAGGCGGCGCCTTGGTCGGCCGGGGCGATGTGGTGCGCGAGCTCAACCGCTGTGCCCGCAATGCGCGTTCCGGGCGCGCGTGCTCGGTGATCGTGACCGGCCCGGCCGGAATCGGCAAGTCCGCCCTCCTGCACGCCTTCCTCAGTGGGCAGGCCGGTCGGCATGCGACGGTTCTGCAGGCCAGCTGCGAGGAGGGTTCGTCGAGCGCATCATTCAGCGGGGTACGCGCCCTGCTCGGCTCGATCGCACAGGGCGCCCCACTTGAAGGAGTCGCCCGCCACGCCCTGCCCGCCCTCACCCCCGGCGCGCCGGCCGGTGAGTCGCCGCACGCCCCCGCTGTCCAGCACACCTTCCATGGCCTGCACCGCCTCGTGCTGGACATGCTGAGCCGCCGCCCGCTCGTCCTGGCCCTGGACGACATCCATCACGGCGACGAACTCTCCCTGCGCTGGCTGGATTTCCTGCTGCGCCGGTCCGGCGGCCTCCCCCTGCTCGTCGTCCTCACGCAGCAGGCCGAGGCCGCCGCCCTCACCCGCCGCGCCCCGGCCCACCATGCCCTGACAGACCTGGCCACCCACCGCAGCACGACGACGCTGCGCCTGCGACCGCTGACCGAGCCGGATGTCGCGGAGATCGTCCGCGGGTTCTTCCCGGCACCCGCCGCCCCGGTCTTCCTCGCTCGCGCGCGGGCCGCGACCGGCGGCAACCCCCGCCTTCTGGGCCGGCTGCTGCGAGAACTGCGTGCCGAGGGCACCGGTCCGGACGTGGGCGGCGCCGACCGGATCGCCGAGACCGGCGGTCGTGTCCTGGCGTCCTGGGCACGCGAACTCCTGGACCGCCGGCCGCCCTGGGTCGAACAGGTCACACGGGCGGTGGCGGTCCTCGGCGCGAGCGGGACCGATCACGTCGGCGCCTTGGCCGCCGTCCCCGCCGATGTCGTCGCGGACGCGCTGACGGTGCTGCGCGAGGCCGGGCTGCTGGTGCCCGGTGGCCGACACCTGGCGGACGGCGCGGTACGAGCCGCGGTACTGGCGCCCCTGGACGCCCAAGCGCTGGCGAGCCTCCACGCACGGGCAGCCCTGTTGCTGAGCGACGCGGGCCGACCGGCCGAAGAAGTCGCCGACCACCTCCTGCACGTGCCCTCGATTCCCGAACCATGGATGCCCGGCGTGCTGCTGGAAGCCGCGGCCCGCGCCGAGCAGCACGGCGCCCCGGAAGCCGCGGCCCGCTACCTGTACCGGGTGTTGGAAGTGGACCCCGACAGCGTGGACGTCCGCGTCCGGCTGGCCAGATCACTGGCCGAGACCGCCCCGCCCGAGGCCATCGACCTGCTCCGCGAAGCGCTGGCGCCGAGTGTCGACGTACGCACCCGGGCGCGGATCGCCGCGCAGTTCGGCACGACCGGCCTGGCCGCACGCGAGATCTCCGTCGCCCTGGACATCCTCGAAGACGTCCTGGACGCGCTCGACGCCGAACTCGGCCCCGACCCCCTGCCCGCCGACCGCGAACTGCGGACGCTCGTCGAGTCGGTGCTCCTGATCGTCGGCTCGCACGGCCGCAGCACGTTCGCCGCGACACGGAGGCGGGCCGCGGCGATGACCCTGCCTGAGGGCGACACCCCCGCCCAGTGCCAGAAGCTGGCGGCCATGGCCGTACTGACGGCACTCGACGGCCAACCCCCCGAACCGTCCGTGAATCGCGCACTGCGCGCCGGCTCCTGCCCCCAACTGCCCCTGAAGAGCTGGTCCCTGATCAACTCCGCCATCGTCCTCGACCTCGCCGACCGCACCGATGACGCGCTTCGCGCGCTGGACCGCGTCCTGCGCCACGGCCGGGAGAACTCCGCCATATGGACCTATGCCCTGGCCCTCTCCATCCGCGCCGGGATCCAGCACGGCTTGGGAGCGCTCCCGGACGCGCTCGCGGATGCCAGTACAGCGGTCCAAATCAGCAGCGCGGAACGGTGGGGCGAGGTCATGGTCCTGCCGCGCCTGGCCCTGGCGGGTGTACTGGTGGACCGGGGCGAGGCCGCGTCCGCCGAGGCGCTGCTGACCAGCATCGAGCCCGCATGGCGTGATGAGTACGTGTGGACCTACCACCGCTACCTGATGGCCCACGGCCGAGCCCGCCGTGCCTTGGGGGACGCGGAGGGCGCACTGGCACTGTTCCGTGAGTGCGGCAGGTCACTGGAGGAGGCCGAAGTGCGCCACGCGGCATACCTGCCCTGGTGGGTGGAGGCGGCCTGCGTGCTCGCGGAGCTGGGGCGCGCGGAAGAGGCCCAGGAGCCCGCCGCGCACGGCACCCGGCTGGCACGACAGTGGGGCACCCCGCGCGTCCTCGGCCTGGCCGCCCTGGCTCGCGGCGTGGCCACCCCCGGTGAGGGCGGCGTGGAACTGCTGGGCGAGGCGGTGCGCGAACTGGCCGCCTCACCGGCCCGCGTCGAGCACGCCCGCGCCGAACTCATCCTGGGCAAGGTCCTGTTGGCGGACGGTGACCGACGCGCCGCGCGCGAACACCTGCGTGCCGCGGCCGGTCTCGCCCAGCGCTGCGGCGCCCTCGCACTGGGCCAGGATGCCCGCGCCACCTTGGTGGCCGCGGGTGGCCGCATGCGCAAGATGACCGGCTCGCCCCTGGACCTGCTCACCAGCATGGAACGCAGGGTCGCCAGTCTCGCCGCAGGCGGCGCCGGCAACCGCTCGATCGCGCAGTCGCTGTACGTCAGCCTGCGCACGGTCGAGATGCATCTGACCAGCGTGTACCGCAAGTTGGGCGTCGCCGAGCGCACACAGCTCGCCGAGGTCCTCCGCTCCTCGGGCGTCCGCGGAGCTCGGGCGCCGCGGTCGGCACCGCGGCCAGGCGGACAGGACTTTGGGTGAGCGGACCGAGGAGGCGTCTGTGGCGGGACTGAACGACGACCAGCCATACGCTGGGTTCCTGTGGACGGGGCGTCGACGCACCGACTCGTCTCTGCTCGAACGTGAGCAGGAGCAAGCGGAGTTGACGGAGGTGGTGGCCGCTCTCGGCGAAGGCCACCCTGCCGTCGTCTCGGTGACCGGCCGCCCCGGCTTCGGCCACAACGCCCTGCTGCGCTGGACCGCCCGGCTCGCCGAGGAGCGCGCGGTACGCGTCCTGCGCGTCAGCGGCTCCCCGGCCGAACGCGACCTTCGGTACGGAGCCGTCATCCAGCTTCTCACCCAGCTGGGTGAGGTGACTGAACGCGCGCTTCGGGTACTGCGCGAGCACCGCGAGCCGGACGGCCTGCCGGGCCTCCTCGAACTCCTGCACACCACCCGCCGCACACCCACACTCGTGACGGTGGAGGACGCGCAGTGGCTGGACCCGGCCTCCCTGCACTGGCTACAGGCCATGGTGCGCCGCCTGTCCGCGGGCTTCCCCCTCGTCCTGCTCGTCGGCCGCACCGGCACCGACCCTTACGGCCCCGACTGGCTGACCGACACCGCCCCCTCCGGACGGCTGACCCGCCACCTCACCGTCCGCGCGCTGAGCCCCCGTGCGGTCGCCGCCCTTGCTGAAACGATCTTCGGCGTCCCCTGCGACGAGCCGTTCGCCGCCGCGGCCGCCCAGGCATCCCACGGCAGCCCCGCCGTACTGCACGCGGCACTGCACTGCCTGGCAGACGCCGGTCGCCGCCCCACCGCCGACCTCATCCCGCAGCTGCACACTCTGATCACCGGCATCATCGGCGAGCGCGCCGGGCGCGCCCTGCGGAGCCTGACCGACGAGGCCACCGCCGTCCTGCGCGCGCTGGCCGTCGGCGGCGACCTGCTGGAATTCACCCTGATCTCCTCCCTGGCCGGATTGCGCACCGTACGAGAGTCTCAACTGCGCGCGGCGCTGGAAACGGCCGGCTTCACCGTCCCCGACGGCCCCCACGAACGCATCCGCCTGCCCGTCGTCAGGGCCCGCATCCTGGAGGACACGCCGACCGACGAACGCGCCGCCCTGTATGCCCGCGCCGCTCACCTCGCCCACCGGACCGGCGCCGGCGACGAGGACATCGCCCGCTTCCTCCTCCATGCACCGCCCATCGGCGAGCCCTGGGCGGTCCAAGCCCTGTACGGCAGCTTCGGCGCCGCCATCCGCCGCAGTGAGTTCCCCCGAGCCGCCGCCTGGCTGGACCGCGCCCTCGACGAGCCCCAGCACCCCGCTCAGCGCGCACGGACCAGCCTCGACCTGGCCGGCGTCGAGGCCATGACTTCCCCCGAAGCGAGTGACCGCAGGCTCGCCGCCGTCGCCAACAACCCGGGAGAGGGCGAACGCTGGGCTCAACTGCGTCTGCAGGCTCTGGACATGGGCTTGGCCCGCGGCGACGCTGCCTGGGGCAGCCGGGTCGCCACTCAGGCCCTGGCCACCGCCCACGGCAGCGAGCGCGACGACCTGATCGCGCTGTACTGGTACGCCGCCCAGGCCGGGCCCCCCGAGGCCGCCGACGTCCCCGCCGCCGGCGTTCCCGCCCTGCCCCGACACCCCCTCGTCCCCGCTCAGGCGGGCCTTCGCGCCGGGCAGCTCGCCACCCGCGGCGAGTACCGCGAACAGGCCGCGGAGCTGGCCCGCCGGGCTCTGGAAGCAGGCCACGACGCACCCGTGATCCCCCGCCTGGTCGCCATCAGAGCACTCTGGCTCACCGACGCCGCCACCGAAGCCGAGGACCACCTCGCCGCCATCGTCGCCGAACTGCGCCGCTGCCACCGCCGCCCCACGCTCGCCCGCGCGCTGCTTCTGCATGCCGAACTGCACATGCGCGGCGGGCGCCTCGACGCCGCCGAACGCGCGGTGGACGGTGCCGAACGGGCGCTGCCCGCCGCTGCCTGGCACCCTCTGGCCGTCCCGCACCACATGGCCGTACGCACCGCCATCGCCCTGGAGACCCGCCAACGCGACCAGGCCCGTGCCCTGTACGACGCCCCGACACCGCCCGGATCCGAATGCGGCGTCCACTGGCCCTTCCTCGTGTTCACTCGCGCCCGCGTGGCCATCGACGAAGAACGCTGGGCCGACGCCGTCGAACTGCTCAAAGAGACCGGAAGATGGCTGCTGCGCAGACAGTGGATCAACCCCGCCGTACTGCCGTGGCGCTCGCTGGCCGCCAGAGCCTGTCTCACCCTCGGCGACCGGGAACAGGCCCAGCGCCTGATCTGCGAGGACCTCACCCTCGCCCGCCGCTGGGGCGCCCCGAGCGCACTGGGCCTGGCCCAACTGTGCGCCGAATCCCTCGCCCCGCGCGAACCGACCGCCGGACCCCGCGAATTCACCCCCGCCCCTCACGGGCCCAACCAGCTCGCCTATGCCTCGGCCCTGGCCGACATCGCCACGCAAGAGGCCACCAACGGCGACCGCACCACCGCGGCCCGTCTGCTGACCGAACTGTCCCGCCACACCGTCACACACACCTCCAGCCGCTTGGCCGAACGCGCGCGGTGGCTGGCCACCCGGCTGGGACGGACCGCCACGCCCGACGACGACTCCACCCTCCCCAAGGAGTGGGCCGTCCTCTCACCCGCCGAGCGGCGGACCGCCGAACTGGCCCGCCGCGGCCTCGGCAACCGCGAGATCGCCGAACAGCTCTCGGTGAGCCGACGCACCGTCGAGCTGCGGCTGAGCAGCACGTACAAGAAGCTGCGCATCACCTCACGCCAGGAACTCCGTGCGCGGAGCCGGCCGACGGAAAGGACATGATCGATGCTGCTTGAGAGGGAATCTGAACTGGCCAGGATCGGCACCGCAGTGCGTCAGGCACAGGCGGGCCGTTCCTCCGTACTGCTGGTGACCGGCCCTCTGGGCATCGGCCGGTCCTCCCTCCTCGACGAGGCCGGCAGCCCTCCCCCCGACAACTTACGGGTGTTACGGGCCAACGCCGCCCCTACCGAGCAGGACTTCGCCTTCGGCATCGTCCACCAGATCCTCGGCCCCCTCTTACCCGACGACCTCCCCACCCCCGGCGACCACGACGTCCCCGCCTCCGAAGCCGTCCTGCACGGCCTGCGGTCGATACTCGCCGAAGCCTGCGCCACCACCCCCGTACTCCTCCTCGTCGACGACCTGCAGTGGGTCGACCTTCCCTCCCTGCGCTGGCTCGCCTACCTGACCCGGCGCACGGCCGGGATGCGCGTCGCCCTCGTGTGCACCCTGCGTGACGGCGAGGCCCGAGCCCAGCACCCGCTCGTCGGCGACCTCGCGGACGCCGCCGACATCCTGCGCCCCGCCCCGCTCTCGCTCGACGGCACCCGGGCCCTGATCCACCACCAGCTGGGCGAACCCGCCGAGGACAGCTACGCCCTCGCCTGCCACGAAACCTGCGCCGGCAACCCCCTCTTCCTCCAGTCCGTCCTGCGCGACCAGGCCCTCAACGGCCACCGCCCCACCGCCGAACAGGCCGAGCAGGCTCGCGCCTTGTGCCCCACCCAGCTCCGAGACCGGCTGACCAGCTGCCTCCACACACAGCCCGCCCCCGTACGCGACCTGGCCGCGGCCATCGCCGCCTTCGGCGACCACGGCGAGCCCGAGCTCGTCCGGCGCCACGCACGACTGGACACCATCGGCTATCAGCGAGCCCTGCGCACCCTGCACCGCCTCGGCCTGCTCGCCCCCCGCGACGACACCCCACGCTTCGTCCACGACGTCGTATGCCACGCCGTCGACTCCGCCCTCACCATCGCCGAACGCGAACGCTCCCGGGACGCCGCGGCTGAAATCCTCCACCAGGCCGGCCGCCCGGCCGAACACGTCGCGGACCTGCTGATGGGGGTCATCGACACCCGGCGCCCGTGGGCCATGGGGGTGCTGCGGACGGCAGCGGACGCCGCGCTGTGCCGCAGTGCGCCGGACGCCGCCGTCCGCTACCTGCGGCGCGCCCTGCTGGAGAGCACCGCGGGCGACGGCGAACGCGCGCGCCTGCTGATCGACCTGGCCAAAGCCGAACGCGGCATCGACCCCGCCGCCTGCGAACGCCACATCAGCCAGGCCGTCCGCCTGCTGTCGTCGGCCACCGAGCGGGCCGCGGCTACCTTGCTCATCCCGCCCGGCTTCCTCGGTGACGCAACCTCCTCGGCGGTGGACCTGCTGCGCAACGTCTCCGAGGACTTCGAGCTCACAGAGCCGAGCCAGAGGTGTCCCAGCGATATCGCCCTGCGCCTGGAAGCGCGCCTGTGGCAGGCCGGGCACGAGAACCCGGCGGAGCTGACCGGCGCGGTGGAACGCCTGCGCTCACTCGCCACCCCGCCTCCCTTGGACACCGGCGGCGCCCGCGAACTGGCGGCCGTCCTGAACAATGCGGGTGTCCTCTCAAGTGCCCTGCCGGCGCCGGAGGTCGCAGCCCTGGCCGGACAGATCCTGGAACGCGAGCCGGTGACCTCCGAACCCGCCCGCATCGCACTACCGCTGGTCGCGGTGGCCCTGTACGCAGCCGACGCGGTGGAAGGAATCAACACCCGCCTGTCCTGCGAGCAGCGCACCGAGCGCCCGCATGCGGGGGTGCACGCCGAGAACGCCCTGATCCAGCTCGCCTGTGGGCGCCTGACCCAGGCCCGCGAACAGGCCGACCGGGCCGCCGGACTGTCCGACGCGGACTGGCGCGTGCCAACCATGGTCGTCCGGGCCGCGGTTGCCATGGAGTCCGGCAACATCCAGCTGATCGAACGTCTCCTTGAGGACCCCGGGAGGCGCTGGCCGGCGAGCCTCGCCATGACGGCCGTCCGACAACTCCTCAGGGCCTCGCTCATCGCCCGCCGCGGCCGCAGCGCCGCCGCCCTGAAAGCCCTCTTGGCCTGCGGCCGCCAACTGGAATCGGCCGGCTGGCGCAACTCCGTCCTCTTCCCCTGGCGGCCCCGCGCCATCGTCCTTCACCACCGGCTGGGCGAGACCTTGCCGGCCCTGGCCCTGGCGAAGGAGGAACTGCTCTGGGCGCGGCAGTGGGCGGCTCCCGCCGCTCTCGGCCGTGCTCTGCGCCTGAACGCCCTCCTGCCCGGTGGAGGCGGCGAATCCGCCCTGCGCGAGTCCGCCGAGATCCTTCGCACGTCCGCCAACACGCTCGAACTGGCCCGTACGTTGCTCCAGTTGGGTCGAACCCTGGAAAGCGGCAAGGAGGCGAGGGCGGTGCTGCGTGAGGCCGTTGATCTCACCACCGCCTGCGGCGCCCCCTGGCTGACCGAGCGCGCTCGCGCGGCCCTGGGAACCGCCGCCCCCAGCCAGGAGGCACCGCTCACCCAAGGCGAGCGCAAGGTTGTCTCCCTGGTGAGCCGGCGTCTGACCAATCAGGAAATCGCCGATGAACTGGGCGTGAGCACCCGTGCGGTGGAGAAGCACCTGACGTCGTGTTACCGGAAGTTGGGCGTCTCAGGGCGACGGGAGCTGCTCGCAGGCCAGAGCGCACTGGGATCGCGCTGAGTGCGCCGTGAGGAGCTTCTCTTACGGTGCGGGGGATACCGGCGGTAAGAGGTCGGAGTGTTCGGGGAGCCGAAAGGTCGAGGCGAACCGTACCGTGCGGGAGTGTGCGACCACAGGATTAGGGGTGGGGGGCGGGTCAACGTTGACGCTTGATCAGACCGGTCCTTAGTGTCAATTGTGCCCGGGAGTTCGGAATTTCTTTCCAGCAGCTTCCGGGTGGCCCTCGGTTCCCGTGGCCCGCTTCATTCTCCGGTTTTCTCCTTCTCGCTCGATGTCTCTTGATTTCTGGTTCACAGACGGGGGTTGGAAAGGATGTCAGTCCCTTGATGCTTCCTGCTCTGATGGATTCTCTGCAGTTTTCGGCAGGCCAAAGTGCGGTCGGCGCGACCGGCACGGCGGTCCGGGGGGAGGAGCGGTCGAGCGTGTGCATATCCGTACTCGATCCGGCACTGACGATCCGTCAGGCCAATCAGGACTTCTTCCGTCACTTCGCGACCTCCGCCGCGCCTTCCGTCGACGTACTCGCCCCTCCCCCCTCCGATTCCTCGACGGCGGCACCCGACATCTTCGGGCGTAATTTCCGCGATCTGGTGCACCCCAGCGTGCGGCAGCCGCTCATGCGGCAGTTCGAGCGGCTCCTGGAGGGCCGCCGGGACCGCTTCGCCACGAATGTGGTGGCGCTGCGGCCGACCGGCGACGTGTTCACCGGCAGCCTCACGGCCGCCGCCGTCAGCGGCTACGGCCCCGCCCCGGCCGCCGTCCTCGTGGTGATGCAGTCGGGCCAGAGCTCGGAGGACGACGCATTCGTGGCACCGAAAAGGAAACTGCTCAGCGAGATCGACGCGCGAATTCTGGAGGGAATCGCGGCGGGCCTGTCCACGGTTCCGCTGGCGTCCCGGCTGTATCTCAGCCAACATGGCGTGGAATATCACGTCACCAGTCTGCTGCGGAAACTGAAGGCTCCCAACCGCGCGGCACTGGTCTCCCGCGCGTATGCGATGGGGGCGCTGACGGTGGGCACCTGGCCGCCCCGCGTCGTTGAGGACTTCATCAAGTAGCACCCCCACCCGCATTCTGGTGGTCCGCCGCGCGGACGCGGGCCGAGGTCTGCCTTCGCGACCCGGACCGCTCCGCGGGCGAGCCGGGGAGGTACTGGGCGCCGCGGGCGCAGCTGAGCATCCGCGGCGCCCCCGGCATGTCTGCGCGCGGCCGGCCCCGGGCCCGGCCGACTCTACGGAATTCCATGGTCACCCCCGGAGAGACTGGGCGGGTGGCGTGCGGGAAGTCGAGCTGCCTCGTGCAGGGCACGCAGATAACTCATTAGCTGTGGAACAGCAGTCCCCAATGCGGGCTGTCCACCTCGAAATCCTCTGCTGTCCGACGGTCTTGAGATGGGTTGGAACGTGGCGAACATGGATCAGGAACAGAAACTCCGCGACTACCTGAAGCGGGCCAGCGCCGACCTGCGGCGCTCCCGGCAGCGGGTGGGCGAGCTGGAGGCGGCGACTCGCGAGCCGATCGCGATCGTGGGCATGAGCTGCCGCTTCCCGGGTGGCGTCAGCAGCCCCGAAGAGCTCTGGTCCCTGCTCGCCGCCGACGGGGACGGCATCACGACCTCCCCCGATGACCGCGGCTGGGAGCAACTGGCCGGGGACGCGGGGGAGTTCTCCGGCGGATTCCTCCACGGCGCGGCCGAGTTCGACGCCTCCTTCTTCGGGATATCCCCCCGCGAGGCACTCGCCATGGACCCGCAGCAGCGACTGCTGCTGGAGTCCTCCTGGGAGGCTTTCGAGCGGTCCGGCATCGACCCGGCGGCGGTCCGGGGCAGCAGGACAGGCATGTTCGTCGGGGCGATGCCCCAGGAGTACCGGGTGGGTCCGGACGACGACGTCCAGGGCTTCGCCCTGACGGGCACCACCACCAGCGTCATCTCGGGCCGGCTCGCGTACTTCTTCGGAACCGTGGGCCCGGCGGTCACCATCGACACCGCCTGCTCGTCCTCCCTCGTGGCCCTGCACCTGGCCGCCCACTCCCTGCGTCAGGGCGAGTGCTCCCTGGCGCTGGCCGCCGGCGTCACCGTGATGTCCAGCCCCACCACCTTCGTGGAGTTCAGCCGCCAGGGCGGGCTCTCCGCCGACGGCCGCTGCCGCTCCTTCGCCGACTCCGCAGGCGGCACCGGCTGGGCCGAGGGCGTGGGCGTCCTGGTCCTGGAGCGCCTCTCGGTAGCCCGCCGCAACGGCCACGAGATCCTGGCCGTCATCCGGGGATCCGCCGTCAACCAGGACGGCGCCTCCAACGGGCTGACCGCGCCCAACGGCCCCTCGCAGCAACGGGTGATCGAGCAGGCGCTGGTCAGCGCGCGCCTCTCGGCCAACGAGGTCGACGTCGTCGAGGCGCACGGCACCGGCACCGCGCTGGGCGACCCGGTCGAGGCCCAGGCACTGCTGGCCACCTATGGCCAGGGCCGAGAGGCCGACCACCCGCTGTTGCTGGGCTCCGTCAAGTCGAACCTCGGCCACACCCAGGCGGCGGCAGGCATGGCCGGCGTCATCAAGATGGTGCTGGCGATGCGCCACGGCCTGCTTCCGCGCACACTCCACGTCGACGCGCCGTCCTCGCACGTCGACTGGACACAGGGCGCCGTGCGCCTGCTCACGGAGCAAGTCTCCTGGCCGCAGGGCGAACAGCCGCGGCGTGCCGGCATCTCCTCGTTCGGGCTCAGCGGCACCAACGCCCACACGATCCTGGAGGAGGCCCCGGCCGCCCCGTCCCCCGAGGCCGGCCAGGAGGACCAGGAGGGCACCGCGCCGCCGGCCGCCGACGCATCCTTGGCGGCGGGCGCCGTCCCCTGGCTCGTCTCCGGCCGCACCCGCGAGGCGCTGCGCGCCCAGGCGGCGCGGCTGCTCGAACACCTCACGGCCCACCCCGGTCTCGCGCCTGTGGACGTGGCCTACTCCCTGGCCACGGCCCGCTCCGGCCTGGAACACCGTGCCGCGTTCACCGCGGCCGACCTGGGCCGGGCCCGCGCTGCCCTCACCGCGCTCGCCGACGGCGCTCCGGCCCCCGGCCTGGTGCAGGACACCGCCCGGACGCGGTCCAAGCTCGCCTTCCTCTTCGCCGGCCAGGGCTCCCAGCGGCCAGGCATGGGGCGTGAACTGGCCGCCCGCTTCCCCGTCTTCGCCACCGCCCTCGACGAGGTCCTCACCCACCTCGACCAGGGCCTCGAACGGCCCCTGAAGGAGGTGCTGTTCGCCGCCGAGGGCACGCCCGAGGCCGCCCTGCTCGACGAGACCGGCTACGCCCAGCCCGCACTGTTCGCGATCGAGGTGGCGCTGTACCGGCTCGCCGAGTCCTTCGGCATCACGCCGGACTTCCTCGCCGGGCACTCCATCGGAGAGATCGCCGCGGCGCACGTGGCCGGGGTCTTCACCGTGGCCGACGCCGCGGCCCTGGTGCTCGCCCGCGGCCGCCTCATGCAGGCGTTGCCCGAAGGCGGCGCCATGGTCTCCCTCGAAGCCACCGAGGAGGAGGTCCTGCCCCTGCTGGCGGACCTGTCGGACCGCGTCTCGATCGCCGCGGTCAACGGGCCCGCCGCCGTCGTCGTCGCCGGCCGGACCGACGAGGTCAGCGCCGTCGCGGAGCACTTCGGCGCGCTGGGCCGCAAGACCAAGCGGCTGCGCGTCTCGCACGCGTTCCACTCCCCGCTCATGGAGCCCATGCTGGCGGACTTCCGCACCGCCGTCTCCCGGCTCACACCGCAGGCCCCCGTCATCCCGGTCGTCTCCGGCCTGACCGGGACCCTCGCCACGGTGGAGCAACTGACCTCCCCCGAGTACTGGGTGAACCACGCCCGGCACACCGTACGGTTCGCCGACGCCCTCGACTGGCTCCACGGCCACGGCACCGCCACCTTCCTGGAGTTGGGGCCCGACGGCGTCCTGTCCGCCATGGCCCAGAACTCCCTGGCCGCGACCGGTACCGCCGACGGCGCCTCCGACTCCGCCGACGCCGCAGGCCCCGCCGACGCCGTCCTCGCCGATGGCGTCCCCGCCACGCTCGCCGTGCTGCGGCCGGGCCGCCCCGAGGCCGAGACCCTCACCGCCGCGCTGGCCGGTCTGCACACCCGCGGCGTGGCCGTCCAGTGGGAGCCCTACTTCCAGGACACCGGCGCCCGGCGCACCGACCTGCCCACCTACGCCTTCCAGCGCCGCCGCTACTGGCCCAGGAGCACCCCCGCGACGGGCGGTGACGTACGCGCCGCCGGCCTGGGCGCGGCGCACCACCCGCTGCTGACGGCGGCCGTGTCGGTCGCCAACTCCGACGGCCTGCTGCTGACCGGCCGGCTGTCGCGGCGCACCCACCCCTGGCTCGCCGACCACGCCGTACGCGGCACGGTGCTGCTGCCGGGCACCGCCTTCCTCGAACTGGCCGTACGCGCCGGGGACGAGGCCGGCTGCGGTCGCGTGGAGGAACTCACGCTGGCCGCCCCGCTGCTGCTGCCCGAGGAGGGCGGCGTCCAGGTGCAGGTCTGGGTGGGCAGCCCCGACGAGTCGGGTCGCCGCGCCGTCAGCGTCCACTCCCGCCCCGACGGGCCGGAGGAACTCCCCTGGACCCAGCACGCCTCGGGCACCCTCGTCGCCGGCGAGCACCACGCCGACTTCGACGCCACCGCCTGGCCGCCCGCCGACGCCCAGCCGCTGGACCTCGACGGCTTCTACGACCGGATGGCCGACACCGGCTTCGGCTACGGCCCGCTGTTCCAGGGCCTGCACGCCGCCTGGCGCAGTGGCGACGACGTCTACGCCGAGGTGACGCTGCCCGACACGAACGGCTCCGACGCCGACTCCGCGGCATCGTTTGGGATCCACCCGGCCCTGCTGGACGCCGCCCTGCACGCCGCGGCCTTCGCCGACCTGGGCGAGCACGCCCGCGGCGGCCTGCCCTTCTCATGGCAGGACGTGACGTTGCACGCGAGCGGGGCGACGACGGTCCGGGTGAAGCTGACCCCGGCCGGCGACGACGCCGTGGCGATCGCCGTCGCCGACACCACCGGCGCCGCCGTCGTCTCCATCGGCTCGCTGGTCCTGCGCACGGTGCCCGACGAGCGGTTCGGCGCCGCCGACTCCCTCGTCCGGGAAGCCCTGTTCGAACTGCGCTGGACCGCAGCACACCAGTCCCCGCAGACGGCGCCCGCCTCGGTCGGCGTCCTCGGCCCGGACCTCTTCGGCCTGGAGCGGGCGCTTTCGTCGCCGGACCTCACCGTCATGGCGCTGCCCGGCGCGGACGGCACCCGAGCACCGGACGTGGTACTCGCCCCCCTCGCGGGTGCGGACGCCGACAGCGGTGACGAGGTCGTCACCTCCGTGCACGCCCGCACCGCCCACGTCCTGGCATGCCTGCGGAGCTGGCTGGCCAGCGAGCAGTACGCCGGGTCCCGGCTGGTCTTCGTCACGCGTGGCGCCGTCGCCACCGACGCCCGACAGGCGCCGGACCCGGTGGCCGCCGCCGTCTGGGGCCTGGTGCGCGTCGCGCAGAGCGAACACCCCGGCCGCTTCGGCCTGTTGGACCTCGACCCCGCTCTCGACGAGCCCACTGTGCAGCCGCTGCTGCGGGCCCTGGCCCTGGACGAGCCGCAGACCGCCGTCCGCGGCACCGCCGTGCTCACCGCGCGGCTCGCCCGCGCCCAGGCATCGCAGACCACTGCGGAATGGGCCCCTGACGGCACCGTGATCCTCACCGGGGCCACCGGCGGCCTGGGCCGCGTACTGGCCCGGCACCTGGTCACCGAGCGCGGCGTACGGCACCTCCTGCTCGTCAGCCGCCACGGCGCCGACGCCGAGGGCGCCCGGGAACTCGTGGCCGAACTCACCGAACACGGCGCCCAGGTGGCCATCGCGGCCTGCGACCTGGCCGACCGTGCCGCCGTGGACCGGCTGCTGGCCGGTGTGCCCGCCGAGCACCCTGTCACCGCCGTCGTGCACAGCGCCGGCACCCTCGACGACGGCGTGATCGAGTCACTCACCCCCGAGCAGATCAGCACGGTCCTGCGGCCCAAGGCCGACGCCGTCTGGCACCTCCACGAGGCCACCCGGGATCTGGACCTGGCCGCCTTCGTCGTCTTCTCCTCCCTCTCCGGCACCGTGGGCACGGCGGGCCAGGGCAACTACGCCGCCGCCAACGCCTTCCTCGACGCGCTCGCCCAACTGCGCCGCGCCCAGGGCCTGCCGGGGCTCTCCCTGGCCTGGGGCCCGTGGGAGCCCACCGCCGGAATGACCGGCGGCCTGACGGACGAGGACCTCGCGCGGCTGGCCCGTATGGGTACCCCGGCGCTCACCGTGGAACAGGGCACCGCCCTCTTCGACGCCGCCACCGCCATGGACGCCGCCGTCCTGCTGCCGACCAGGATCGACCTGTCCGTGCTGCGCCTCCAAGGTGCCCAGGGCGCGGTACCGCCGCTGTGGCGCGGCCTGATCCGTACCCCGGCCCGCCGCTCGGTGGTCTCGGCCTCGGAGACCGCCGTCACCCTCGTACAGAAGCTGTCCCGGCTGGCGGAGACCGACCGCCGGGAGGTCGTGCTCGACCTCGTGGCCGGTCAAGTGGCCGCCGTACTCGGCCACTCCAGCACCGCCGACATCGACGCGCGGCGCCCGCTGCGGGAGCTGGGCTTCGACTCGTTGACCGCCGTCGAACTGCGCAACCGGCTCAGCGCGGCCACCGGCCTGCGCACCGCCGCGACGATGATCTTCGACTACCCGACCGTCGACGCCCTCGCCACGCACATCCTCGCCGAGCTCATGGGCTCCGAAGCCGCCACCGCGACCAGCGCTCCCCGTGCCGCCGGCAGCGCCACCCACGACGACCCCATCGTCATCGTCGGCATGAGCTGCCGCTACCCGGGCGGGGTCGCCTCGCCCGAGGACCTGTGGCGGCTGGTCAGCGAGGGCACCGACGCCATCTCGGGCCTGCCCACCGACCGGGGCTGGGACCTGGACGCGCTCTACGACCCGGACCCGGACCGCATCGGCACCTCCTACTCCCGCTTCGGCGGATTCCTGCACAATGCCGCCGACTTCGACCCCGCCTTCTTCGGCATGAGCCCCCGCGAGGCCCTGGCCACCGACTCCCAGCAGCGGCTGCTGCTCGAAGCGTCCTGGGAGGCCATCGAGCGCACGGGCATCGACCCGGCGTCCCTGCGCGGCAGCCGGACCGGCGTGTTCGCGGGCGTGATGTACAACGACTACGCCACGGTCCTCTCCGCCGGACAGTTCGAGGGCCACCAGGGCAGTGGCACCGCCCCGAGCGTCGCCTCCGGGCGGATCTCCTACACGCTCGGGCTGGAAGGCCCCGCCGTCACCGTCGACACCGCCTGCTCGTCGTCGCTGGTCGCCATGCACTGGGCGATGCAGGCACTGCGCGCGGGGGAGTGCTCGCTCGCACTCGCCGGCGGCGTCACGGTCATGTCGACGCCGGGCGCCCTCATCGAGTTCTCCCGGCAGCGCGGCCTGTCCCCGGACGGCCGCTGCAAGGCGTTCTCCGACGGCGCCGACGGCGTCGGCTGGTCCGAAGGCGTCGGCGTCCTCGTCCTGGAACGCCTCTCCGACGCCCGCCGCAACGGGCACCACGTCCTGGCCGTCGTCCGCGGCTCCGCGGTCAACCAGGACGGTGCCTCCAACGGCCTGACCGCCCCCAACGGCCCCGCCCAACAGCGGGTGATCCGGCAGGCGCTGTCCGCCGCCGGCCTGTCCGTCGCGGACATCGACACGGTCGAGGCTCACGGCACCGGCACCGCCCTCGGCGACCCCATCGAGGCCCAGGCTCTGCTCGCCACCTACGGCCAGGACCGCGCCCCGCAGAGCCCGCTGCTGCTGGGCTCCGTGAAGTCCAACATCGGCCACACCCAGGCCGCGGCCGGCGTCGCCGGCGTCATCAAGATGGTCATGGCCATGCGCCACGGCGTGCTGCCCCGTACCCTGCACGCCGACGAGCCGTCCTCGCACGTGGAGTGGGGCTCCGGAGCGGTGCGCCTGCTCACCGAGGAGACGCCCTGGCCGCAGGCCGGCCGGCCGCGTCGCGCCGCCGTCTCCTCGTTCGGTTTCAGCGGTACCAACGCCCACCTCATCGTCGAGGAGCCGTCGGCCGCCCCCGACCAGCGCGAACAGTCGGCGCTCACCCCGGCCGTCGTGCCCTGGACGCTGTCCGGCAAGAGCCGCGCCGCCCTCCGGGACCAGGCCGCCCGCCTGCGGTCCTTCCTCGACGAGCGCCCAACTCTCGACCCGGTCGACGTCGCGCTCTCCCTCGCCACCACCCGGACGGCCTTCGACCAGCGCGCCGTCGTCACCGGCGACCGCGACGAACTGCTGCGCGCACTCGCCGACCTGGCCGCCGACCGGCCCGGCTCCGCGCTCACCGAGGGCGAGATCGGCGGCGCGGGCAAGCTGGCCGTGGTGTTCTCCGGGCAGGGCAGCCAGCGCCCCGGCGCGGGCCGTGAACTCGCCGCCCGCTTCCCCGCGTTCGCCCAGGCCCTCGACGAGGTCACGGCCGCCCTCGACCCGCACCTGGACCGTCCCCTCAAGGACGTCCTGTTCGCCCCGGAGGGCAGCCCCGAGGCGGCGCTGCTCGACCACACCGAGTGGACCCAGCCCGCGCTGTTCGCCGTCGGGGTCGCGCTCCACCGGCTGCTGGGCACGTGGGGCATCCGCCCCGACGTGCTGCTGGGCCACTCCATCGGCGAGATCACCGCCGCGCATGTCGCGGGCGTCCTCTCGCTGTCCGACGCGGCCCGCCTGGTGACCGCCCGGGGACGGCTGATGCAGGCGCTGCCCGCCGGCGGCGCGATGATCTCCCTCCAGGCCAGTGAGGACGAGACGGCGCCGCTGCTCGCCGGGCGCGAGCACGAGGTCTCCCTCGCCGCCGTCAACGGCCCCCACAGCGTCGTGGTCGCCGGAGACCTGGCCGCCGCCGAGGAGATCGCCGCCCACTTCGCGGCCCAGGGCCGCAAGATCAAGCGCCTGACGGTCAGCCACGCCTTCCACTCGCCGCTCATGGAGCCCGCGCTGGACGGGCTGCGCGAGGTCGCGGCCGGGCTCACCTACCACGCGCCGGACGTGACCGTCATCTCCGGCCTGACCGGACGACCCGCCACCGACGACGAACTGCGCTCCGCCGACTACTGGGTCGCGCACGCCCGCGGCGCCGTCCGCTTCGCCGACACCCTGCGCGCCGCACACGACTTCGGCGCCGGCACCTTCCTCGAAGTCGGCCCCGACAGCGTGCTGTCGGCCGCCGCCCAGGAAGCCCTCGGCGACGCGGCGGACGCGCACATCGTCCCGTTGCTGCGCGCCGGGCGCGGCGAGGAGCGCTGTGCGGCCACCGCCCTGGCCCGTCTGCACGTGCGCGGCACGGCCGTCGACTGGCCCGCGTACCTCGCCGGCACCGGAGCACGCCCGGTCGATCTGCCCACCTACGCCTTCCAGCACGAGCGCTACTGGCCCGAGCCGGCCCCGTTCGGCCTCGCGCCGGCCGCCGCCGACCCCGCGGACGCCGAGCTCTGGGGCGCCGTCGAACGCGGCGACGCCGCCGAGCTGGCCACTCTCCTCGGGCTGCGCGACGAACAGCACGCCTCCCTGTACGCGCTGTTGCCCGCACTGTCCTCCTGGCGCCAGCACCGGCACGAGAAGGCGCTGCTGGACTCCACCCGCTACCGCGTCGCCTGGCGCCCCGCGACGGCGGCCGCCGCGCCCGTACTCGACGGCACCTGGCTGCTCGTCACCGCCGACGGCATCGACAGCGACGAGATCCTGGACGCACTGCGTGGCCACGGCGCCCAGTTCGAGACCCTCACCCTGGACGACGCCTGCCGCGACCGCACCGAACTCGCCGCCCGGCTCGACGCCGTACGGACGCAGGACCGCGCCTTCGCCGGCATCCTGTCCCTGCTCCCGCTCGCCGACCGGCCCGGCGCCGAGGGCGGCGCTGAGCTGCCCACCGGGCTCGCGCTGAGCTTCGTCCTGACCCAGGTACTGGTCGACATCGACCTCGCCGCCCCGCTGTGGACGCTGACCCGCGGCGCCGTCACCACCGGCTCCGACGACCCGCTCACCAACCCCCTCCAGGCCGCGGTCTGGGGACTGGGCCGGGTCGCCGCCCTGGAGCACCCGCAGCTGTGGAGCGGCCTGATCGACCTGCCGGCCGCCCTCGACGCCCCCGCCACCCAGCACCTCGTCAGCGCGCTGGCCGCACGGGGCGGCGAGGACCAGATCGCCCTCCGGGCCACCGGAGCGCTCGGCCGGCGCCTGGTGCGCCACCCGCAGGCCGAACTGCCCCCCGCCGACGCCTTCACCGCGGGCGGCACCGTGCTCATCACCGGCGGCACCGGAGCGCTCGGCGCCGAGGCGGCCCGCTGGCTCGCCCGCAGCGGCGCCGACCACCTCCTCCTCACCAGCCGCCGCGGCCCCGATGCCCCGGGAGCGGCCGAACTGGCAGCAGAAATACGGGACTTGGGGGCCGAGGTCACCATCGCGGCCTGCGACACCGCCGACCGCGGCACGCTCGCCGCACTCCTGGCCTCCGTACCCACGGAGCACCCGCTGACCGGCGTCGTGCACGCGGCTGGCGTCGGCCAGAACGCCTCCCTGGCCGAAACCCCCCTGGACGCCGCCGCCGAGGCGATGGCCGCCAAGATGCTCGGCGCGGCCCACCTCGACAGCCTCCTGGACGGCCAGGACCTGGACTTCTTCGTCCTGGTCTCCTCGATCGCCGGAGTGTGGGGCAGCGCCGGGCAGAGCGCCTACGCCGCCGCCAACGCCTACCTTGACGCCCTGGCAGAGCACCGCGCGGCCCGCGGCCTGCCCGCCACCTCGGTGGCCTGGGGTCCCTGGGCCGAGGCCGGAATGGCCACCCACGAGGCGGTCACCGACGCACTGCGCAAGCGCGGCCTGCGCTTCCTCGCGCCCGCGAACGCCCTCACCGAACTGCGCCGTGCCGTCGTCGGCAAGGACGTCACCGTCACGGTCGCCGACATCGACTGGGAGCGCTACCACCCCGTCTTCACCGCCACCCGCCCCAGCGCCCTCTTCGACGAACTGGCCGAGGTCCAGGCCCTCGCCCGCACGGAGGACGCGAGCGCCGCACCCGAATTCGCCGCCCGCCTGCGGGGCCTCGACGAGGACGAGCAGACGCGGCTGCTGGCCGACCTGGTACGTGCCGAGGCGGCCATCGCCCTCGGCCACGACTCCGCGGACGCCATCTCGGAGCGGCGGGCCTTCCGCGACGCCGGCTTCGACTCGCTGACCGCCGTGGAACTGCGCAAGCGGCTGGCCGCCCTCACCGGCCTGGCCCTGCCCGCCACCCTCGTCTTCGACTACCCGACCCCCACCGTCCTCGCCCGCCACCTTCGTGCGGAACTCCTGGGCACCGGCGCCGCGGCCACGCCCGCGGCCGTTCCCCCGGGGGGCTTCGACGAGCCCATCGCCATCGTCGGCATGAGCTGCCGCTTCCCCGGCGGCGTCCGTTCCCCGCGGCAGCTGTGGGACCTGGTCAGCGACGGCGCCGACGCCATCACCGACTTCCCTGTCAACCGCGGCTGGAACACCGGCCTCCACCATCCCGACCCGGACAACCCCGGCACGACGTACTCCACCCAGGGCGGGTTCCTGCACGACGCGGGCGAGTTCGACGCCTCCTTCTTCGGTATCTCGCCGCGCGAAGCGCTGTCGATGGACCCCCAGCAGCGGCTGCTGCTGGAGACCACCTGGGAGGCGTTCGAGCAGGCCGGCATCGACCCCACCCGCGTTCACGGCACCGCGACCGGCACCTTCATCGGCTCCACCTACCAGGAGTACGGCCTCGGCATCGAGGACGGCTCCGCCGGCCACCTGGTGACCGGCACCAGCCCCAGCGTGCTCTCCGGGCGCCTGGCCTACCTCTTCGGTCTCGAAGGACCGGCTGTCACCGTCGACACCGCCTGCTCCTCGTCCCTGGTCGCCCTGCACCTGGCCTGCCAGTCCCTGCGCAACGGCGAGAGCTCCCTGGCCCTGGCCGGCGGCGCGACCGTGATGACCAACCCCAACCCGTTCATCGCCTTCAGCCGGCAGCGGGCCCTGGCCGGCGACGGCCGCTGCAAGGCGTTCTCGGACGGCGCCGACGGTATGACCCTCGCCGAAGGCGTCGGCATCCTCGTCCTGGAGCGCCTCTCGGACGCCGAGCGCAACGGACACGAGATCCTCGCCGTCGTCCGCGGCTCGGCCATCAACCAGGACGGCGCCTCCAACGGCCTGTCCGCCCCCAACGGCCCCTCCCAGCAGCGCGTCATCCGCCAGGCCCTGGCCAACTCGGGGCTGGCCCCGAAGGACATCGACGCCGTCGAGGCTCACGGCACCGGCACCGCCCTCGGCGACCCCATCGAGGCGCAGGCTCTGCTCGCCACCTACGGTCAGGACCGCGACCCGCAGAGCCCGCTGCTGCTGGGCTCCGTGAAGTCCAACATCGGCCACACCCAGTCGGCGGCCGGCGTCGCCGGAGTCATCAAGATGGTCCTGGCCCTGCGCCGGGGAACACTGCCGCGCACCCTGCACGCCGACACCCCCTCCAGCCACATCGACTGGACCTCCGGCACCGTCGCCCTGCTGCACGAGCCCGCCGACTGGCCCGAGGGCGAGCGCCCGCGCCGCTGCGCGGTCTCCTCCTTCGGCATCAGCGGCACCAACGCCCACACCATCCTCGAAGAAGCCCCCCGCCCGCAGGAGGCGGCCCCCGAGCGGAGGGTGCCCCCGGCCGGCGACGCCATCCCCTGGATGCTGACCGCCCGCACCCCGGGCGCGCTGCGCGCCCAGGCAACCAACCTCGCCGCCCACCTCGACGACGAACAGGCACCCGGCGCCCTCGACGTCGGCCACTCCCTGGTGACCGCGCGCACCCTCTTCGACCACCGCGCCGTCGTCGTCGGCACCGACGAGCAGACCCGGCGCGCGGCCCTCGACGCCCTCGCCACCGGCGGCTCCGCGCCCGGCGTCGTCCAGGGCACGGCCGACACCGACGGCAGGACCGTCTTCGTCTTCCCCGGCCAGGGCTCCCAGTGGGCCGGCATGGGAGCGCGGCTCCTCGACGAGTCCCCGGTCTTCGCCGAGCGCCTGACCGAATGCGCCACCGCCCTCTCGGAGTTCGTCGACTGGTCCCTGCTCGACGTGCTGCGCCAGGTGGACGGCGCGCCGACGCTGGACCGCGTCGACGTCGTACAGCCCGCCTCCTTCGCCGTCATGGTCTCGCTCGCCGCACTGTGGACCTCGCACGGCATCACCCCGGACGCCGTGGTCGGCCACTCGCAGGGGGAGATCGCCGCGGCGGCCGTCGCCGGGGCGCTCTCCCTTCAGGACGCGGCCCGCGTCGTCGCGCTGCGCAGCCAGGCCATCGCCCGCGGGCTGGCCGGATCCGGCGGCATGATGTCGGTCCCGCTGCCCGCCGCCGAGGTCGAAGCGCGCTTCACTCGGTACGAAGGCCTGTCGATCGCCGCCGTCAACGGCCCGCAGTCCACCGTCGTCTCCGGCGCCACCGCGCCGCTGGACGCCCTCCAGGCCGAGCTGGTCGCCGAGGACGTCCGGGCCAAGCGCATCGCCGTCGACTACGCCTCGCACTCCGCACAGGTCGAGCTGGTACGGGACGAACTGCACCGCGTCCTCGCGCCGGTGCGCCCCCGCCCCGCGCAGGTGCCCTTCTTCTCGACGGTGACCGGCGACTGGCTGGACACCACGGGCATGGACGCCGACTACTGGTACACCAACCTGCGGCAGACGGTCCGCTTCCAGCCCGCCATCGCTGAACTCCTCGCCCAGGACCACCGCTTCTTCATCGAGGTCAGTTCCCACCCCGTCCTCTCCATGGGCATCCAGGCGACCGCCGAAGAAGTCGGCGGCGCGGCCGCGGTGCTCGGCACCCTCCGGCGTGACGCGGGCGGTACCGACCGCTTCCTGACCTCCCTCGCCGAAGCCTTCGTCCGGGGCGCGGGCGTCGACTGGTCCGCAGTCTTCGCCGGGACCGGCGCCCGCCGGGTACCACTGCCCACGTACGCCTTCCAGCGCGAGCACCTGTGGGCGATCCCCGACCGGTCCCAGGACCGGCCCGCGGCGGACCCGGTGGACGCGGAATTCTGGACGGCGGTGGAAGAGGACGACGTCGACTCCCTCGCCTCCCGCCTGCGCCTGGACCGCGCCGCCCTGGAGCCCGTCCTTCCGGCCCTCTCCGACTGGCGCCGACGCCGGCGCGACCTGGCGGCCGTCGACTCCTGGCGCTACCGCGCCACATGGCAGCCGCTGACCACCCTGCCCACGGCGGCACTGACCGGCACCTGGCTCGTCGTCACCAGCGAAGGCACCACCGACGACGACCTCGTCGGCGCCCTCACCGCGCACGGCGCCGACGCCCGCACCCTCGTCCTGGACGACGCCTGCACGGACCGCGCGACCCTGGCCGCGCGCCTCACGGAACTCGACGGCACCGCGGACCTCGCGGGCGTGGTGTCCCTGCTGGCCGCGGCCGAGGGGCCGAGCCCGCACCATCCGGCGCTCAGCCGCGCGACGGCCCTGACCGTCATGCTCGTGCAGGCACTCGGCGACGCCGGCGTCGACGCGCCGCTGTGGTGCCTGACCCAGGGCGCCGTCTCCACCGGCCGCGCGGACCGGCTCACCCGCCCCGACCAGGCCCAGATCCTCGGCCTCGGCTGGACGGCCGCCCTCGAACACCCGCAGCGCTGGGGCGGCCTGGTCGACCTGCCCGAGGAACTGGACCGGCGGGCCGCCGAGCGCCTGGCCGCGGTCCTGACCGGCCGTACCGGCGAGGACCAACTCGCCGTCCGCGCCTCGGGCGTCCTCGCCCGTCGCGTCGTACGCGCCACCCCCGCGGACCCGGCTCCGGCCCGCTCCTGGACGCCGAGGGGCACCACCCTCGTCACCGGCGGCACCGGCACCCTCGCCCCGCACCTGGCCCGCTGGCTCGCCCAGCAGGGCGCCGAGCACGTAGTGCTCACCAGCCGCCGCGGCCCCGCGGCCCCCGGATCCGACGAACTCGTCCGGGAACTCGCCGAGTTGGGCTGCGAGGCCGACGTCGTCGCCTGCGACCTGACCGACCGCGACGCGGTCGCCCAGATGCTCACCGCGCTCACGGCCGAGGGCCGCACCGTACGCACCGTCGTGCACACCGCCGTCACCATCGAGCTGGCGACGCTGGACGAGACGACCCTCGACGACTTCGCGAAGGTCATGGACGCCAAGGTCAACGGCGCCCGGCACCTGGACGAACTCCTCGGCGACGACCTCGACGCCTTCGTCCTGTACTCCTCCACCGCCGGCATGTGGGGAAGCGGCGCCCACGCCGCCTACGTCGCCGGCAACGCCCACCTCAACGCCCTGGCCGAACACCGCCGCGCCCGCGGCGCCCGGGCCACCGCCGTCTCCTGGGGCATCTGGGCCGACGACCTCAAGCTCGGCCGCGTCGACCCCGGCCAGATCCGCCGCAGCGGACTGGTCTTCATGGACCCCGAACTGGCCCTCACCGGCCTGCGCCAGGCCCTCGACGACGACGAGACGCTGCTGGCCGTCGCCGACGTGGACTGGGAGCGCTACTACCCCGTCTTCACCGCCGCGCGGCCCACCCGGCTCTTCGCGGACCTGCCCGAGGTCCGGCGACTCGTCGAGGACGACACCAACCAGGCCAAGGACTCCGGCAGCGAGTTCGCCACCCGGCTGCGCGGGCTGGCCGTCGTCGAACAGGACCGGCTCCTGCTGGACCTCGTCCGTGGCGAGGCCGCCACCGCACTCGGCCACGCCTCACCCGACGTGCTCTCCGAACAACGTGCCTTCCGCGACGTCGGCTTCGACTCGCTGACCGCCGTCGACCTGCGCAACCGGATCGCCGCCGTGACCGGGCTCGCCCTGCCGAGCACCATGGTCTTCGACCACCCCAACCCGCTCGCCCTCGTCGCGTTCCTGCGCGAATCCCTCGCCGGATCCGCCACCGGCACCACCGTCCCGACCACGCACACCACCGCCGCCAACGACGAGCCCCTCGCCATCATCGGCATGAGCTGCCGCTACCCCGGTGGCATCGGCTCACCGGAGGACCTGTGGCGCCTGGTCGCCGAGGGGGGCGACGCCACCAGCGAATTCCCCACCGACCGCGGCTGGGACGCCGAGGGCCTCTACGACCCGGACCCCGACCGGGCCGGCCACACCTACTCGACCCGGGGCGGATTCCTCCACGACGCCACCGAATTCGACGCCTCCTTCTTCGGTATCTCGCCCCGCGAGGCCCTCGCCATGGACCCCCAGCAGCGCCTGCTCCTGGAGACCTCCTGGGAGGCGATGGAACGTGCCGGGATCGACCCCGCCACCCTGCGCGGCAGCAGCACCGGCACCTTCATCGGCGCCAGCTACCAGGACTACGGAGCCTCCGGCGCCGGCCCGGAAGGCGCCGAGGGACACCTGATCACCGGAACCATCTCCAGCGTCCTGTCCGGCCGGCTCTCCTACACCTACGGCTTCGAGGGCCCGGCCGTCTCCCTCGACACCGCCTGCTCCTCCTCCCTCGTCGCCCTGCACCTGGCCTGCCAGTCCCTGCGCAACGGCGAGAGCTCCCTGGCCCTCGCGGGCGGCGTCAGCATCATGTCCACGCCCGGCGCGTTCGTCGGCTTCAGCCGGCAGCGCGCGATGGCGGCCGACGGCCGCTGCAAGGCGTACTCCGACCAGGCCGACGGCATGAGCCTGGCCGAAGGCGTCGGGCTGGTCCTCGTCGAACGGCTCTCCGACGCCCGCCGCAACGGGCACCGGGTCCTGGCCGTCATCCGTGGCTCCGCCGTCAACCAGGACGGCGCCTCCAACGGCCTGACCGCGCCCAACGGCCCGTCCCAGCAGCGCGTCATCGGCCAGGCCCTGGCCAACGCCAACGTGGACCCCGACAGCATCGACGTCGTCGACGGACACGGCACCGGCACCGCCCTCGGCGACCCCATCGAGGCGCAGGCCCTGCTCGCCACCTACGGCCAGGGCCGCGACCCCGAGCACCCGCTGCTGCTGGGATCGGTCAAGTCCAACATCGGCCACACCCAGATGGCGTCCGGCGTCGCCAGCATCATCAAGATGGTCATGGCCATGCACCACGGCACCGTGCCGCGGAGCCTGCACATCGACCGGCCCTCCTCGCACGTCGACTGGAGCTCCGGCGCCCTCCGACTGCTCACCGAGCCGCTGCCCTGGCCGAGCACCGGACACCCGCGCCGCGCGGGCGTCTCCTCCTTCGGGCTCAGCGGCACCAACGTCCACACCATCCTCGAAGAGGCCCCGGCAGACCGGTCCGAGGCATCCGGGGCAGACGGCGCAATCACAGCCACCGCACCGGCCCGCCCGGCCGACCCCACCCCCGTCCCCCTGGTCCTGTCCGGACGCACCGAAGCGGGCCTGCGCGCCCAGGCCGGACGGCTCCTGACCCACCTCACCGACCATCCCCAACTCCCGCTCACCGACCTCGCGTTCTCGCTCGCCACCTCCCGCGCCGCCCTGGAGCACCGCGCGGCCGTCCTCACCGACGGCCCCGACACCCTCACCCGGGCCCTGACCGCGCTGCGCGACGCGACCCCCGACGCCGGGCTGCTCACCGGCCGCCCGGACCACGGCCGGCTGGCCTTCCTCTTCACCGGCCAGGGCAGCCAGCGCCCCGAAATGGGACGCGAGCTCTACGACCAGCACCCGGTCTACGCCCAGGCACTGGACGCCGTACTCACCCGCTTCGACCTCGAACTCGACCGTCCGCTAAGGGAGATCCTCTTCGCGGCCCCGGGCTCACCCGAGGCGGCGCTGCTGGACGACACCCGCTACACCCAACCTGCCCTCTTCGCCCTCGAAGTGGCCCTGTTCCGCCTCGCCGAGTCCTGGGGCCTGCGCCCCGACTACGTCGCGGGCCACTCCATCGGCGAGTTCGCCGCCGCGCACGCCGCCGGAGTCCTCTCCCTGGAGGACGCCTGCACCCTGGTCGCCGCCCGTGGCCGGCTGATGGCCGCACTGCCCCGGGGCGGCGCCATGTCCTCCGTCGAAGCCACCGAGGACGAAGTGGCCGCCGCGCTCACCCCGTACGAGGGACGGGCCGCGGTCGCCGCCGTCAACACCCCGACCTCCCTCGTCGTCTCGGGCGACGAGGACGCGGTGCTCGCCGTGGCGGCGCACTTCGAAGAGCAGGGCCGCCGCACCAAGCGGCTGCGCGTCAGCCACGCCTTCCACTCGCCACACATGGACCCGATGCTGGCGGACTTCGCCCGCGTCGTCCGCTCCGTCACCTGTCACGCACCCACCGTGCCGCTGGTGTCCACCGTCACCGGGACGCTCCTCACGCACGAAGAACTCGCCGTGCCGGAGTACTGGACCGGACAGGTCCGCGGCACCGTCCGCTTCGCCGACGCCGTACGGCATCTCACCGAGCACGGCGTGCGCACCTTCTTCGAGCTCGGCCCGGACGCCGTGCTCAGCGGCGCGGTACGCGAGGGCACCGACGAGGAGACCCACGCCACCGCCGTCCCGGCACTGCGCCGGGACCGGCCCGAGGCCCCGGCCCTGACCACGGCACTGGCTCACCTGCACCTCCACGGGGTACGGGTCGACTGGAACGCCGTGTTCGCGGGCAGCGGAGCCCACCGGATCGATCTGCCCACCTACCCCTTCCAGCGCGAGCGCTACTGGCCCGAGGCGGCCACCGGAACCACCGCACCCGCCCACCCCGCCGACGCGGCGGACGCGGACTTCTGGTCGGCCGTCGAGCGGGCGGACCTGGAGTCCCTGGGCTCGTCGCTGGACCTGGACGACGACACCCTCACCGCCGTCGTCCCGGCTCTCTCCTCCTGGCGGCGCCGCAGCCGGGAGCGCTCCACCGTCGACGGCTGGCGCTACCGCACCACCTGGAAGCGCCTGGCCGCCCCTGCCACCGCACGCCCCACCGGGACCTGGCTGGTGCTCGCACCCGCCGACGGCGAGCCGGGATGGCTCGACGCGGCCGCCGGTGTGCTGGGCACCGACTCCGTACGCCTGGTCGTCACCGCCCCGGAGCGCCGGGACCTGGCCGACCGGCTGCGCGAACTGACCGCCGTACACGGCGAGTTCACGGGCGTCCTGTCCCTGCTGGCCACCGCCGGCGACGACACCCAGGACGTCACTGACACCACGACCACGGGTCTGCTGCTGACGGCCACCGCCGTCCAGGCCCTGGGCGACGCGGACATCGAGGCCCCCCTGTGGTGCGTGACCCGCACCGCGGTGGCCGTGGACCGCACCGAACACCTGGTCCACCCTGCCCAGGCCGCCGTCTGGGGCCTGGGCAGGGTGGCCGCACTGGAGCAGCCGCAGCGCTGGGGCGGTCTGATCGACCTGCCCGACGAGCTCGACGGCAACACCCTGCGCCGCCTGGCCGCCGTCCTCGCCGCCAGTGGTGGCGAGGACCAACTCGCGCTGCGCACCACCGCGGCGTTCGCCCGTCGCCTGGCCCACCACCGAGCCGAACCGGCCCCCGGGACAGACACCTTCAACCCCACCGGCACCGTGCTCGTCACCGGCGGCACCGGCGCGCTCGGCGGACACGTCGCCCGATGGCTGGCCGAGGCGGGCGCCCGGCACCTGCTGCTGGTCAGCCGCCGAGGCGCGGACGCCCCCGGCGCCGCCGAACTGGCCGCGGCAATCGAAGAGCTGGGAGCCGAGGTCACCCTCGCGGCATGCGACACCGCCGACCGCGACGCGCTGACCGCCGTCCTGGCCGCGATCCCCGACGAGCACCCGCTCACCGCGGTGTTCCACACCGCCGGCACCGTCGCCGACGGCACCCTGGACACCCTCACCGCCGAGCAGTTCACCGCGGTCCTGCGCGCCAAGGTCACCGCCACGGTCAACCTGCACGAGGCCACCCGCGACCAGGAACTGAGCGCGTTCGTGCTCTTCTCCTCCGTCGCCGGCACCCTCGGCGCACCCGGCCAGGGCAACTACGCGGCCGCCAACGCCTTCCTCGACGCCTTCGCCGAACAGCGTCGCGCCCACGGCCTGCCCGCCACCTCGGTGGCCTGGGGCCCCTGGGCCGAGACCGGTATGGCGGCCGACGGCACCGGCGTCCAGGCTCGGATCCGCCGCGGCGGCTTCGTCCCCATGGCACCCCACCTCGCCCTCACCGCCCTGCGGCGGGCGATCGAGCACGGCGCCCCGACGGCGACCCTCGCGGACATCGACTGGTCGCGCTACGCGGCGGTGTTCACCGCGACGCGCCCCAGCCGCCTCGTCGGCGACCTGCCCGCACTGCGCCAGACCACACCGTCCGCCGGGACACCGCACGCCGCCCTGAGGGAACCGGCCCTGCGCCGGCGGCTCGCCGGACTCTCCCCGGCCGCCCGCCCGAGCTTCGTCCTGGACCTGGTACGCACCCAGGTGGCCGCGGTCCTCGGACACACCGGCACCTCGGGCATCGGCGCCGAACGCGCCTTCAGCGACCTCGGCTTCGACTCGCTGACCACCGTCGAACTGCGCAACACGCTCACGGCCGGCACCGGCCTGAAACTGCCCGCGACCCTCGTCTACGACTACCCGACCCCGACCGCACTCGCCGACTTCCTGCTCGCCGAACTCCTGGGCACCCTGCCCGAGCCGGACACCGACATCCCGGCCCCGGCCGGCCGGGCGGCGGACGACGATCCCGTCGTCGTCGTCGGCATGAACTGCCGCTTCCCCGGCGGCGTACGGTCCCCCGAAGACCTCTGGCGGCTGTTGACCCGCGGTGAGGACGCGGTCAGCGGCTTCCCCGCGGACCGCGGCTGGGACCTCGACGCGCTCGCCCAGGGCGCCTCGGCCACGCTCGAAGGCGGATTCCTGGACGGCGTCGGCCTCTTCGACGCCGGCTTCTTCGGCATCTCGCCCCGCGAGGCGCTGGCCATGGACCCGCAGCAGCGACTGCTCCTGGAGACCTCGTGGGAGGCGTTCGAGCGCGCCGGCATCGACGCGAACACCCTGCGCGGCAGCCGCACCGGCGTGTTCGTCGGCACCAACGGCCAGGACTACGCCACGCTCCTGCGCCAGGGCACCGGCACCGCCGACCTCCGCGGCCACGTCGCCACAGGCAACACCGCCAGCGTCATGTCCGGCCGGCTCTCCTACGCGTTCGGCCTGGAGGGCCCGGCCGTCACCGTCGACACCGCCTGCTCCTCCGCGCTGGTCGCCCTGCACCTGGCTGCCAACGCGCTGCGCAACGGCGAGTGCACCCTCGCCCTGGCCGGCGGCGTCTCGGTCATGTCCAGCCCCGGCTCCTTCACCGAGTTCACGGTCCAGGGCGGACTGGCCCCCGACGGGCGGTGCAAGCCCTTCGCCGACGCCGCCGACGGCACCAGTTGGTCCGAGGGCGTGGGCGTCCTCGTCCTGGAACGGCTCTCCGACGCCCGCCGCAACGGCCACGACGTATGGGGCATCGTGCGCGGCACCGCCGTCAACCAGGACGGCGCCTCCAACGGGCTGACCGCGCCCAGCGGACGGGCCCAGCAGCGCGCCATCCGCCAGGCCCTCGCCGACGCCCGCCTCACCCCCGCCGACGTCGACGTCGTCGAGGCCCACGGCACCGGCACCACCCTCGGTGACCCCATCGAGGCAGGCGCCCTCATCGCCACCTATGGGCAGGACAGGCAACACCCGCTCCTGCTCGGCGCCGTCAAGTCGAACCTGGGCCACACCCAGGCCGCCGCCGGCGTCGCCGGCGCCATCAAGGTGCTCCTGGCGATGCGCCACGGCGTCCTGCCCAAGACCCTGCACATCGACTCCCCGTCCTCGCACGTCGACTGGACCGACGGCACGGTCGCGCTCGTCACCGAGCAGCAGGAGTGGCCCGAGACCGGGCACGCCCGGCGGGCCGGCGTCTCCGCCTTCGGCGTCAGCGGCACCAACGCCCACGTCATCATCGAGCAGGCACCGGACACCGAGGAACGGGTGGCACCGGAGCCCGCCACGCTGCCGGGCCTCGTGCCCTGGCCGGTGTCGGGCAAGTCCGCGGCCGCGCTGACGGCACAGATCGAGCAGGTCTCGGCACTGACCGGCACGTCACCGCTCGACGTGGGCCACTCCCTCGCCACCGGCCGTTCCACGTTCGCCCACCGCGCGGTTCTCGCGGCCGACGCAGCGGGCGTACGGGAACTCGCACGCGGTGTCGCCCAGGAGGCCGGCGGGAAACTGGCCGTGCTGTTCTCCGGCCAGGGTGCCCAGCGGGTGGGCATGGGCCGGGAGTTGTACGACAGGTTCCCGGTGTTCACGGCGGCCCTGGACGAGGTGCTGGCGCACTTCGAGGCCGAGGACGCGATGGAGCGTCCGCTGCGGGAGGTGATGTTCGGCGGCGCGGAGGGCCTGGACGAGACCGGCTACACCCAGCCGGCGTTGTTCGCGATCGAGGTGGCACTGTTCCGACTGGCCGAGTCCCTCGGCGTCCGGCCGGACTTCGTGGCCGGGCACTCGATCGGTGAGATCGCGGCGGCGCACGTGGCGGGAGTGTTCTCGCTCGCGGACGCCTGCGCGCTGGTGGCGGCCCGGGCGCGGCTGATGCAGGCGCTGCCTGCGGGCGGCGCGATGGTGGCCGTCCAGGCCGCCGAGAGCGCGGTCCGGCCGCGACTGGTCGACGGGGTGTCGATCGCGGCGGTCAACGGCCCCGAGGCGGTCGTCCTCGCCGGGAACGAAGCCGAAGTCCGCCGGATCGCCGGGGAGTTGGCGGACGAGGGCCGCAAGACACAGCGTCTTGCGGTGAGCCACGCCTTCCACTCGCCGCTGATGGAGCCGATGCTGGAGGAGTTCCGGCGGGTGGCCGAGGGGCTGTCGTACGCCGCTCCGCAGATCCCCCTCGTGTCCAACGTGACCGGGGGACTCGCCGCCGAGGAACTGGTGTGCTCGCCCGACTACTGGGTGCGGCACGTACGGGAGACCGTGCGGTTCGCGGACGGTGTGCGGACGCTTGAGGAGGAAGGCGCATCGGCCTTCCTGGAGTTGGGCCCGGACGGGGTGCTGACGGCGATGGCCCAGCACACCCTGGCCGGGGCCGCGACCGCCGTTCCGGCGCTGCGCAAGGACCGGCCCGAGGAAACCGCGCTGCTCACCGCACTCGCCCACCTGTACGTCGTGGGCGTCGGGGTGGACTGGTCGGCGATCTTCGCCGGTACCGGCGCCCGCCGCGTGGACCTGCCCACCTACCCCTTCCAGCAGGAGTGGTACTGGCCGGAGGCCGGGGCCGCCGGGCACCTTCAGGACGGCCCGCAGGACTCCGTGGACGCCGAGTTCTGGGACGCCGTGGAGCGCGCGGACCTCTCCTCGCTCTCGGACGGCCTCGAACTGGACGACGCCGCACTGTCGGCCCTCGTACCCGCGCTGTCCGCCTGGCGCCGCAAGCGCGTCGAACGCTCGACCGTCGACGGCTGGCGCTACCGCGTTACCTTCACCCCGCTGACCGGCACCCCGCCCGCCACCCTCACCGGCAGGTGGCTGGCGCTCGTCCCGACGGGCGGCGCCGCCGACGCGTGGACCGCCGCCGTCCTCGCGGCCCTCGGCGAGTCGGCCGTCATCGTCGAAGCCGACCCGACCGACCGTGCCGCACTCGGCGGTCCGCTGGCCGAACTCGCTGCACAGGACGTCGAGTTCGCGGGTGTCGTCTCGCTGCTCGCGGCCCCGTACACCGACGCCGTCCCCGCCGGACCGGCCTGGCCGAACGAGGCGATAGCGGCACTGGCGGAGGCTGGAATCGACGCCCCGCTGTGGTGCGTCACCCGCGACGCGGTGTCGGTGGGCCGCTCCGAGACCGAGGTCAGCCCCGCCCAGGCGACGGTCTGGGGACTCGGCCGGGTCGCCGCCCTGGACCACCCGGACCGCTGGGGCGGCCTGGTCGACGTGCCGCAGGTGCTCGACCCGCGCTCGACCGAAAGGTTCCGTGCCGTCCTCGGGGGCATCGGCGACGAGGACCAGGTGGCGCTGCGTGCCTCCGGCCTCTTCGGGCGACGACTGGTGCGCGCCGCCAACGACGGCCCGGCGACCCCGTGGCAGCCGACCGGCACGGTCCTGATCGTCGGCCCGGCAGCCGGCACCGGCGGACACTGCGCCCGCTGGCTCGCCGAACACGGCGCCCGGCACCTGGTGCTGGCCGACCCCACCGCACCGGACCCCGCACGGGCCCACGCCGCACTCGACGGCCTCGACGTACCCGTGACGGTGCTCGACTGCGCCCCGACCGACGGCGAGGCACTGCTGACCGCGCTCGCCGCACTGCCGGCAGAGACACCGCTGACCGCCGTCGTCTACGCCGAAACGCCGTCCGACACCGAGGAGCCCGACGCCGCCCTGGCCGCGCTGCGCGCCGACGTGGCGGACCTGGCGGAGGTGACCGAGGCGGTGACCGGCGACCGTCCCCTGGACGCGTTCGTCCTCTTCTCCTCGGTCGCCGGGACCTGGGGTGCCGGCGGCCGGGCCACCGACGCCGCGGCCGGAGCCCAACTCGACGCCCTGACCCGCACGTTGCGCACCCGCGGACTGCCTGCCGTGACGGTCGCCTGGGGCGGCTGGGCCGACACCGAGTCCGACAGCCTGGCCACCCACCTGAGGGTCAACGGGCTGCCCCCGATGGACCCCGCCCGGGCCCTGAGCGCGCTCGCCCGCTCGCTCGGCACCGACACCCCCTCGGTGACGGTGGCCGACGTCCAGTGGGACCGGTTCGTGCCCGCCTTCACCCGCAACCGGCGCAGCGCCCTCTTCGCGGAGCTGCCCGAGGCCCACGAGGCACTGGCGGAGCCGGGCGGTACCGAGCCGGGCACCGCGGGCACCGCGACCGGCCTGCGGGCCGAACTTGCCGCCCGTACGGACACGGAACGCACCGAGGTCCTGCTGGCCCTCGTCCGCGCCCGGGTCGCCGCGGTGCTCGGGTTCGCGGACGCCGACGCCGTACCCTCCGGCCAGGCGTTCCGGGACCTCGGCTTCGACTCGCTGACCGGGGTCGACCTGCGCAACCAGCTCGCCACCGCGACGGGCCTGACCCTGCCCGCAACCCTCGTCTTCGACTACCCCACGGCCGAGGCGCTCGCCGGTCACCTGCGGGCCGAACTCCTCGGCGAGGAAGCGGAAGAACTCCGCGGGGCGGTGCGGGCGCAGCACTCCCACACCTCCGAGGACCCGGTCGTCATCGTGGGCATGAGCTGCCGCTACCCGGGCGGGGTCCGCTCGCCCGAAGACCTGTGGCAGCTGGTCACGGGCGAAGTCGACGCCATCGGAGGCTTCCCCACGGACCGCGGCTGGGATCTGGACCGACTGCTGCACGGCGACCGGGACGGCCGCGGCCGGACCGTCACCAGCGAAGGCGGATTCCTCTACGACGTCGCGGACTTCGACCCCGGATTCTTCGGGATCTCCCCGCGCGAGGCCATGGTGATGGACCCGCAGCAGCGCATCCTCCTGGAAGCCACCTGGGAGGCACTGGAACGCTCCGGCATCGACCCCGCCCAGCTGCGCGGCGGCGACACCGGCGTGTTCGTCGGCGGCGGATCGGGCGACTACCGGCCCGAAGCGGGCCAGCTGGGCCACGCGCAGACCGCGCAGTCGGCGAGCCTGCTCTCTGGCCGGGTGGCGTACCACTTCGGCCTGGAGGGCCCCTCCGTCAGCGTCGACACGGCCTGCTCGTCGTCCCTGGTGGCACTCCACCTGGCCGCCCAGGCCCTGCGGGCGGGCGAATGCTCCCTCGCGGTCACCGGCGGTGTGACGGTGATGTCCAGCCCGGTGAACTTCGTCGAGTTCGGGGAGATGGGAGCCCTCGCCCCGGACGGCCGCTGCCGGCCGTTCTCCTCCGCCGCGGGCGGCACCGGCTGGTCCGAGGGCGTGGGCGTCCTCGTCCTGGAACGCCTCTCGGACGCCCACCGCAACGGGCACCAGGTCCTCGCGGTGCTGCGCGGCTCGGCCGTCAACCAGGACGGCGCCAGCAACGGCCTCACCGCGCCCAACGGTCCCTCGCAGCGCCGCGTCGTCCAGCGGGCGCTGGCCAACGCGGGGCTGGCGCCGGCCGACGTGGACGCCGTGGAGGCGCACGGCACCGGCACCACCCTGGGCGACCCCATTGAGGCGCAGGCGCTACTGGCCACGTACGGCCAGGGACGTGACCCCCAACTGCCGTTGCTGCTGGGGTCGGTGAAGTCCAACATCGGCCACACCCAGGCGGCCGCCGGCGTCGCCGGCGTGATCAAGATGGTGCTGGCGATGCGCCACGGCGTGCTGCCCAGGTCCCTGCACATCGACGAGCCGTCGGCACACGTCGACTGGACCGCCGGAGCCGTCGAACTTCTGGCGGAAGCGGCCGACTGGCCGCGTACGGGACGCCCGCGCCGGGCCGGAATCTCGGCGTTCGGCGCCAGCGGCACCAACTCCCACGTGATCATCGAACAGCCCGCGGAGACCACGACGGACGAGCCCGCGCGCCCCCAGGGGACCGTCGGCCCGCTGCCGGTCCCCGTGACGGGCACCGTGCCGGATGCACTGCGGGCCCAAGCCCGACAACTGCACGCCTACGTGGTCGCTCGGCCCGACCTCGCCGTCGCCGAGTTCGCACGGTCCACGGCCACCACCCGATCGGCCTTCACCCACCGGGCCGCCGTCCTCGCCGAAGACCGCGAGGCACTGCTCACGGGCCTGGCCGCGCTCGCCGACGGACTCGACACCCCCCAGGTCCTGCGGGGCGAGGCGACGGAGCGCCGCGGCAAGCTCGCGGTGCTGTTCTCCGGCCAGGGCTCGCAGCGCGTGGGCATGGGCCGGGAACTCCACGCCCGCTACCCGGTGTTCGCCGAGGCCCTCGACGCGGTGACGGCACGCCTGGACGCGGAACTGGAACTCCCCCTGAGGGACGTCATGTTCGGGGACACGGAGCGGCTGAACGAGACGCGCTTCACCCAGCCCGCACTGTTCGCCATCGAGGTGGCACTGTTCCGCCTGGTCGAATCCTGGGGCATCCGCCCGGACTTCGCCGCAGGACACTCCGTCGGCGAGATAGCCGCCGCGCACGTGGCCGGGGTCCTCTCCCTGGACGACGCGTGCCGACTGGTGGCCGCACGGGCCCGGCTGATGAACGCCCTGCCCACGGGCGGTGCCATGGTCGCCGTGCAGGCCACCGAGGAGGAGATCCGGCCGCACCTGACCGACCGGGTGTCCCTCGCCGCGGCCAACGGACCGCGATCGGTGGTCCTCTCCGGCGACGAGGCGGCCGTGTCCGACATCGCGGAGAAGTTCACCGCCGACGGGCGGAAGACTACGCGTTTGCGGGTGAGCCATGCGTTTCACTCCGTGCACATGGATGCCATGCTCCAGGACTTCCGACGTGTCGCCGAAAGCGTTGCCTACCACGCCCCGGCGATCCCGATCGTGTCCAACGTCACCGGCCGGGTGGCCACCGAACGGCAGGTGTGCGACCCGGACTACTGGGTGCGCCACGTCCGCGAAACGGTCCGCTTCGGCGACGGGATCCGCACCCTGGCCGAGCGCGGCGTGACCGCTTTCCTGGAGCTCGGCCCCGACGGCTCACTCGGCGCCATGGCCCAGGACACCCTGGACACCCTGGTCGCCCTGCCCGCGCGGCCGGTCACCGTACCGGCGCTGCGCAAGGACCGCGGTGAACAGGAGTCCCTGGTCAGCGCCCTCGCCCGGCTGTACGTCGACGGAGCCGCCCCTGACTGGGACACCCTGTTCGACGGGACGGCGACCGCGCCCCGCCGCACAGACCTGCCCACCTATCCCTTCCAACACGAGCGGTACTGGCCGGTCACCCAGGCGGCCGCCGACCCCGCAGCGCCGGGCGCCGCGGACGACGGCTTCTGGTCGGCGGTCCACGAGGCCGACTTCGCCTCGCTGGAGACGACCCTCAACGTCGACGGCGACGCACTGGCCAAGGTGCTGCCCGCGCTCGCGGACTGGCGCCGCCGGCGGGGCGAGGAGCACACCATCGACGGCTGGCGGCAGCAGATCACCTGGCAGCCGCTGACCCCGCAATCCGTCCGCACCCTGGCCGGCACCCGGCTCGCCGTGCTTCCGGCCGGCCACTTTGACGACCCCTGGGCCGCCGACGCAGTCGCCGCCCTGGGCCCGGACACCGTGCGCCTGGAAGTGCCCGGACCCGACCGTGCGGCGCTGGCCGCACGGCTGCGTCAACTGGCCGCCGATGGACACGAGTTCACCGGAGTGGTGTCGCTGCTCGCCCTTGCCGCCGCACCCGGGCACGGTGCGGAGGCCCCCGAGGGACTGGCCCTGACCACCGCCCTCATCCAGGCACTCGGTGACGCGGACCTCGTCGCACCCCTGTGGTGCGTCACCCGCGGCGCGGTCGCCACCACCCCCGCCGAGCCGGTACCCGGGCTCGCCCAGTCCGCCGTATGGGGCCTGGGCCGGGTCGCCGCCCTGGAGTACCCGCAGCGCTGGGGCGGTCTGATCGATCTGCCCGACACCCTCGACGTGCGGTCCGCGGCCCGCCTCGCCGAAACCCTCGCGGCTCCCGGCGGCGAGGACCAGATCGCGATCCGGCCCTCCGCCGCCCTCGGCCGCCGACTGGTACCCGTACCGGCCGGACCCGGCACGCGGGAGTGGAACCCCACCGGCACCGTTCTGATCACCGGCGGCACCGGAGCCCTGGGCAGTCACGTGGCGCGCCGGCTCGCCGAGGCGGGCGCCCGGCACCTGCTGCTCATCAGCCGCCGGGGCGCCGAGGCCCCCGGCGCGGACGGACTGCGGGCCGAACTCACCGCACTGGGCGCCGAGGTCACCCTCACCGCCTGCGACGCCGCCGACCGCGCCGCGCTCGCCGAGGTCCTCGCCGCGATCCCCGACGAGGCGCCGCTGACCGGCGTGATCCACACGGCGGGCGTCCTGGACGACGGTGTCCTCGACAGTCTCACCCCGGACCGCTACGAGGCCGTGTTCCGCGCCAAGGCCGCCTCGGCCCTGGCCCTGCACGACCTCACCCGGGACCTGAACCTGGCCGTGTTCGCCCTGTTCTCCTCGTCCTCCGGAGCGGTCGGCAACGCTGGCCAGGCCAACTACGCCGCCGCCAACGCCTATCTGGACGCGCTCGCCGAACAGCGCCGCGCCCAGGGCCTGGCCGCCACCTCGCTCGCCTGGGGAGTGTGGGGCGGCGACGGAATGGCTGCCGACCACCGGGCGGCCGAAGCGGCCCGGCGCACCGGCATCCGCCCGCTGGACCCGGACCTCGCCGTCGTGGCGCTGCGCCGGGCCGTCATGGACGGGCGACCCACCGAGGTCGTCGCCGACATCGACCGCGACCGGTTCGTCCGCTCCTTCACCGCCGTACGGCCCAGCCCGCTGCTCGGCGAGCCGGCCGTCACCGAGCACCAGACGGCCGGGGACACCGGCGAGGGCACCACCGGCGACGCACTGCGCGAGAAGCTCGCCGGCCTGTCGCCCGCCAAGCGCACCCGAGCCGTACTGGACCTGGTCCGCGGCCGAGCCGCGGCCGTACTGGGACACTCCACCGTCGACGTCGTCGGCGCCGACCGGGCGTTCCGCGACCTCGGATTCGACTCCCTCAGCGCCGTCGAACTGCGCAACCAGCTCGGCGCCGCCACCGGACTGACCCTGACCGCCACGCTCGTCTTCGACCACCCCAACTCCGCCGACTTGGCGGACCACCTCCTGAGCCTGCTCGTTCCCGACGAGGGACCGGGGGACGGGGCCGGCGACAGCGACCCGGACCCCTCCGGCATCCGGGCCCTGCTCGCCTCCGTCTCCATGAACCAACTACGCGAGATCGGTGTGCTCGACCCCCTGATGAAGCTCGCCGCCCAACAGGCCGCGGCATCCGACGGCGCGGCCGCCGGAAAGGCACCGGACGCCTACGACGAGTCGATCGACGCGATGGACGTCGCCGACTTGGTACAGGCGGCACTCGACGGCAACTCCTCCCAAGAGCGCTGAAAGAGCGGACCATGACCACATCCAGTGAAAGCGTCGTCGCAGCCCTCCGCGCCTCGCTGAAGGAAGCCGAGCACCTGCGCCGACAGAACCACAAACTCGTCGCCGCGGCCACGGAGCCGATCGCGATCGTGGCGATGGCCTGCCGGTATCCGGGCGGCGTGCAGTCGCCCGAGGACCTGTGGGAGCTCCTGGCCGCGGGCAAGGACGCGATCGGCGCGTTCCCCACGGACCGCGGCTGGGACCTGGACGCCCTGCGGACCGCCGGGGTCGACGCGCGCGGCAACGCCGTCAGCCAGGAAGGGGGCTTCCTCGACTGCGTGGGGGACTTCGACGCCGGCTTCTTCGGCATCTCCCCGCGCGAGGCCGTCACCATGGACCCGCAGCAGCGGCTGCTCCTTGAGACCTCCTGGGAGGCCGTCGAGCGCGCCGGCATCGACCCGACCGCTCTGCGCGGCAGCCGCACCGGCGTGTTCGTGGGCACCAACGGCCAGGACTACGCCTACCTGCTGGTGCGCTCGCTGGCCGACGCCACCGGCGACATCGGCACCGGCATCGCCGCCAGCGCCACGTCCGGCCGGCTCTCCTACACGCTGGGCCTGGAAGGCCCGGCGGTGACCGTCGACACGGCGTGCTCCTCCTCGCTCGTCGCCCTGCACACGGCGACCCACGCCCTGCGGGCCGAGGAGTGCTCGCTGGCCCTGGTCGGCGGAGTGAACGTGATGTCGTCCCCCGGCTCCCTGATGGAGTTCAGCCGGCAGGGCGGGCTGGCGGCCAACGGCCGGTGCAAGGCGTTCTCCGACGACGCCGACGGCACCGGCTGGTCCGAAGGCGTCGGCGTCCTCGTCGTCGAGCGCCTCAGCGACGCCCGCCGCAACGGGCACCCCGTGCTCGCCGTCGTGCGGGGCTCGGCCGTCAACCAGGACGGCGCCTCCAACGGCTTCACCGCCCCCAGCGGCCCTGCGCAGCAGCGGGTGATTCGGCAGGCGCTGGCCGGGGCCGGGTTGTCGGCCTCGGACGTGGACGCCGTCGAGGCGCACGGCACGGGCACGACCCTGGGCGACCCGATCGAGGCGCAGGCCCTGCTGGCCGTCTACGGCAAGGACCGCGACCCCGAGCGGCCGCTGCTCCTCGGCTCGGTGAAGTCCAACCTCGGCCACACGCAGGCAGCGGCCGGTGTGGCGGGGATCATCAAGATGGTCCTGGCCATGCGGCACGGTGTGCTGCCCCAGACGCTCCACGTGGACGAGCCGTCGTCGCACGTGGACTGGTCGTCCGGTGCGGTGGAACTGCTGACGGAGTCCCGGGAGTGGCCCAAGGCCGACCGGCCGTGGCGCGCCGGGGTGTCGTCGTTCGGCATCAGCGGCACCAACGCCCACGTCATCATCGAGCAGGCGGAACCGGCCGAAGAGCCGGAGACCGAACCGGGGTTGGTGCCCGCCGTCGTCCCGTGGCTGGTGTCGGGCAGGACCGAGGAGGCGCTGGCGGCAGGGATCGAGCGGATCTCGTCGCGCAGCGGTGCGGAAACACCGGTCGATATGGGGTTCTCGCTCGCCTCGGGCCGCTCGGCCTTCGAGCACCGTGCGGTGCTGCTGTCCGAGGACGGCGAGCTGTCCGAGGCGGCCCGAGGCCGCGCGGAGGAGGCGCGCCCGCTGGCGGTGTTGTTCTCGGGCCAGGGGGCGCAGCGGGTCGGGATGGGCCGGGAGTTGTACGGCCGGTTCCCGGTGTTCGCGGAGGCATTGGATGCGGTGCTGGCGCACTTCGATGGTGAGCTGCGGGATCTGCGGGAGGTGATGTTCGAGGACGGGGAGCGGTTGGACGAGACCGGGTTTACGCAGCCGGCGTTGTTCGCGGTCGAGGTGGCGTTGTTCCGGTTGGTGGAGTCGTTGGGCGTGCGGCCGGACTTCGTGGCCGGGCATTCGATCGGTGAGATCGCGGCGGCTCATGTGGCCGGGGTGTTGGAGCTGGCGGATGCGTGTGTGCTGGTGGCGGCCCGGGCGCGGTTGATGCAGGCGTTGCCGGCCGGTGGCGCGATGGTGGCCGTCCAGGCCGCCGAGGATGAGGTGGTGGCGCGGCTGACCGACGGGGTGTCGATCGCGGCGGTCAACGGCCCCCGGGCGGTCGTCCTTTCCGGTCGCGAGGCCGAAGTGGCACGTATCGCAGATGAGTTGGCTGCCGATGGATGCAAGACGCAGCGGCTGCCGGTGAGCCACGCTTTCCACTCGGCGTTGATGGAGCCGATGCTGGAGGACTTCCGCCGGGTGGCGGAGGGGTTGTCGTACGGGGCCCCGCAGATTCCGCTCGTCTCCAACGTGACCGGCGGGCTGGCCACCGAAGAGCTGGTGTGCTCGCCCGGCTACTGGGTGCGGCATGTGCGGGAAACCGTGCGGTTTGCCGATGGCGTTGATGCCCTGGAGGCCGAAGGGGCTTCGGTTTTCCTGGAGTTGGGGCCGGACGGGGTGCTGACGGCGATGGCCCAGCACACCCTGGACGACGCCGCGACCGCCGTTCCGGCCCTGCGCAAGGACCGGACGGAGGAGACCGCGCTGGTCACCGCTCTCGCGCACCTGCACGTCGTGGGCGTCGGGGTGGACTGGTCCGGCATCTTCGCGGGCACCGGTGCCCGCCGTGTCGACCTGCCCACCTACCCCTTCCAGCACGAGCGGTACTGGCCCCGGCCCGCCGCGCTCTCCGGGGACTTCACCGGTGCCGGGCTCCTCCCGGCCCAGCACCCGATGCTGGGGGCGTCGCTCACCGTCGCGGACTCCGGCGAGGTGGTGCTGACAGGCAGGCTGTCGTTGCACACGCATCCGTGGCTGGTCGACCACGTCATGGGCGGCAGCGTCCTCTTCCCCGGGACCGGCTTCCTGGAACTGGCGATGCGCGCCGGCGACCAGGTCGGCTGCGACCGGGTCGAGGACCTCGTCCTGATGACGCCGCTGGTGCTCCAGGAGGACCGTGCCGCGCAGGTCCAGGTGCTGGTCGGAGCCGCCGACGAGACGGGCGCCCGCGCCGTCTCGGTGTATGCGCGCCCGGACGCCGACCCCGGTCAGCCGTGGACTCAGCACGCGGGTGGCACGCTGACCCGCGGTGAGCGGGTAGCCGACTTCGGCTCCCCGGTCTGGCCGCCGCGGGACGCCGTGAACGTCGACCTGGAGGGCTTCTACGACGGGACCGGCTACGGACCCGCGTTCCAGGGGCTCCGCGCGGTCTGGCGGGGCGAGAACGAGGTCTTCGTCGAGGTGGCGCTGCCGGACCGGGTCGCCGGGGAGGCCGGGGCCTTCGGGATCCACCCGGCGCTGCTGGACGCGGTGCTGCAGTCCCACCGGATGGCCGGGGTCGGCGGCGCCGACGACCAGTTTCTGCCGTTCGCCTGGAAGGGCGTTTCGCTGCACGCCGGAGGCGCGGCGGTGCTGCGGGTGCGGGTGGCGAAGACCGGTGACGACTCGATGTCCCTCGCGGCCGTCGACGTCGAAGGCGCACCCGTGCTGTCCGCCGAGGCGATGGTGATGCGGGCGTACCGGGACCCCGGTACGGGCCGGTCGACGACTCGGCGCGGTGCGGGGCACGGCGGGCTGCTGTCGCTGGACTGGGTGGCGGCTCCCGAGACGCGGTCGGTCGACGAACGATCGGTCGACGTGCGGTGTGTGTCCCTGGGCGCGGATGAGCTGGGTGTGGGCGCGTCGGTCGGCTCCCTGGCGGATCTCGCGGGGGACGAGGATCTTGTGGTGATCCCCGTGTCCGGTGCGGGCGACGACGTGCCCGCCGGTGCTCACGAGCTCTCCGCACGGGTTCTCGGTGTGCTTCAGGACTGGGCGGACCGGGAGGAATCCGCCACCTCGCGTCTGGTGTTCGTCACCCGTGGCGCCGTCTCGGCGGATGCCGGGGAGTCCGTACGGGATGTGGCCGCTGCCGCGGTGTGGGGGCTGGTGCGCTCGGCGCAGTCGGAGCACCCCGGCCGGATCGCGCTGGTGGACCTGGAGGACGGGGCGGAGGGTGAGGATCTCGCCGCGGTGCTCGCGGACGCGCCGGGCCAACTGGCCGTCGGAGAGAGCCAGTTCGTGGTGCGCAACGGTGCGCTACGGGTGGGCCGATTGGCTCAACTCGGCAGTGGAGCCGCGCTGTTGCCCCCTGTCGGAGTGCCGTGGCGGCTGGACAGCGCGGCCAAGGGCAGCCTGGACGGTCTGGTGCTCGCGCCCTGCCCGGAGATCCTGGAGCCCCTGACCGAGGGCCAGGTCCGCATCCAGGTCCAGGCCGCCGGCGTCAACTTCCGCGACGTTCTGAATGCCTTGGGGATGTATCCGGGTGAGGCCGGGCTGCTGGGCGCGGAGGCCGCCGGTGTGGTCACCGAGACCGGGCCCGGCGTGCGCGGACTGCGTCCGGGTGACCGGGTGTTGGGCATGGTCTTCGGCGGCTACGGGCCGGTGGGGGTGACCGATCAGCGGCTGCTGGCCCGTATCCCGGAGGACTGGTCGTCGGCTCAAGCGGCGTCGGTGCCTCTGGTGTTCCTGACCGCCCTGTATGCCCTGAAGGACCTGGGGGATCTGCGGCCGGGCCAGTCGATTCTGGTGCACGCGGGTGCCGGCGGTGTCGGTATGGCGGCGATCCAGCTGGCCAAGCATCTCGGCGCCGAGGTGTTCGCCACGGCAAGCGAGGGCAAGTGGGACACCCTGCGGGAGTTGGGTGTCGCGGACGACCACATCGCGTCGTCCCGTACCACCGACTTCGAGGAGCGTTTCCGGGCGGTCACCGAGGGCCGGGGCGTGGATGTGGTGCTCAACGCCCTGGCAGGTGAGTTCGTCGACGCCTCGCTGCGGTTGACCGCCCCCGGTGGCCGTTTCCTGGAGATGGGCAAGACCGACATCCGAGGCACCGAGTCCGCCGCCGCAGTGCACTACCGTGCCTTCGACCTCGCCGAAGCGGGCCCCGACCGGGTCCAGGAGATGCTCGGCGAACTGCTGGATCTCTTCGCCCAGGGCACGCTGCGCCCCCTGCCGATCGCGACGTGGGACGTACGGCGGGCGCCGGAGGCGTTCCGGTTCATGAGCCGGGCGCAGCACATCGGGAAGATCGTGCTTACTCTGCCGCGCCCGTGGGACCCGGACGGCACGGTGCTGATCACCGGGGGTACTGGGGGACTGGCCCGTGAGCTGGCCCGGCATCTGGTGACCGAGCGCGGCATGCGGCACCTGCTGCTGGTCAGCCGCAGTGGCCCGGATGCTCCGGGCGTCGCCGAACTGCGGGATGAACTGGCCGGCCACGGCGCCGAGGTGAGAGTGCGGGCCGGTGACATGGCCGACCGGGCTGCCGTCGCCGCGCTCGTGGCCTCCGTACCGGCCGAGCACCCGCTGACCGCCGTGATCCACACGGCCGGTGTTCTCGACGACGGTGTGGTGTCCGCGTTGACGTCCGAGCGGCTGTCGGCCGTACTGCGTCCGAAGGTGGACGCGGCCTGGCATCTGCACGAGGCCACCAAGGACCTCGACCTCGCCGCGTTCGTGCTGTACTCGTCGATATCGGGCGTACTCGGCACTCCGGGTCAGGGCAACTACGCCGCGGGCAACGTCTTCCTCGACGCGCTGGCCCGCCACCGTACGGCGCAGGGCCTGCCCGCCCAGTCCCTCGCCTGGGGCGCCTGGGCCCCGAGCGGCGGGATGACCGCCGCCCTGTCGGACGCGGACCTCAAGCGGATCGCCGCCTACGGGGCCACGCCCTTGACCACCGAGCAGGGGCTGGCGCTGTTCGACGCCGCGACCGCGACCGACATGGCGCACCTCGTCCCGATCGGGCCGGTCGCCACGGGCACTCCGGACCGCGGCTCGGTGCCTCCGGTGCTGCGGGGCCTGGTTAAAGGCGGCCGCCGGACGGCGGCCGCCGCGGGCGGCACCGGCGCCGCGGCGACGTTCGGCCATCGACTGCGGGAGGCACGGCCGGAGGAGCGTATGCGCCTGGCGACCGACCTGGTACGGACCGAGGCCGCCGCCGTGCTCGGGCACGCCTCGGCCAAGGCCATCGACGCCCGGCGGGAGTTCAACGACCTGGGCTTCGACTCGCTGACCGCGGTCGAACTGCGCAACCGGCTCTCCACGGCCACCGGCCTGCGGCTGACCGCCACCCTCGTCTTCGACTACCCCACCCCTACCGCACTCGCCGAACACCTCGTCGCGGAGCTCGTGGACGAGTCCGCCACGGGCCCGGACCTCCTCGCCGAGTTGGAACGGCTCGGCTCCGCGCTCGCCGTCAGCGAGCCCGACGCCCGTACCAGGGCCGCCGTCGCCGGCCGCCTGGCACAGATCTTGGACGACTGGCGCGGGACCCCGGCGGAGGAGGACGGCGAGGAGGTCTCCGAGCGGATCGAATCCGCCAGCACCGACGAGATCTTCGCCTTCATCGACAACGAGCTCGGCCGGCAGAGCGAACTCTGAGTCAGACCCACGCATTTATACGGAAGGTTCCACGTCATGCCGAACGACAAGAAGCTCGTCGACTACCTCAAGTGGGTCACGAACGACTTGCACCAGACCCGCCAGCGGCTGCGGGAGGCCGAGTCCGCCAAGCAGGAGCCGATAGCCATCGTCGGCATGTCCTGCCGGCTGCCGGGCGGAGTGCGGTCGCCGGAAGACCTCTGGCAGTTGTTGGACGACGGTCGCGACGGCATCTCGGCATTCCCCACGGACCGTGGCTGGAACCTCGACATTCTCGGCGGTGACGGGGGCGGCAGCAGCGCCACCGCCGAAGGCGGCTTCGTTGACGCCGCTTCGTTCGACGCGGGCTTCTTCGGCATCTCGCCCCGTGAAGCCGTGGCGATGGACCCGCAGCAGCGGCTGCTCCTTGAGACTTCCTGGGAAGCGCTGGAGCGCGCCGGCATCGACCCGGTGTCCCTGCGGGGCACCCGGACCGGCGTCTTCGTGGGCACGAGCGGCGTCGACTACATCAATGCCGTACTGAACTCCCGCGAGGACATCGAGGGCCACGGCAGCACCGGGCTCGCCGGCAGCATTCTGTCCGGGCGGCTCTCGTACAGCTTCGGGCTTGAGGGACCGGCCCTCACCGTCGACACCGCGTGTTCCTCCTCGCTCGTCTCGCTCCACCTGGCGGCCCACGCACTGCGCAGCGGCGAGTGCACGCTGGCACTGGCCGGCGGTGTGACCGTGATGTCGACGCCGATGAGCTTCGCCGGATTCACCCGGCAGGGCGGGTTGGCGTCGGACGGCCGGTGCAAGGCGTTCTCCGACGACGCCGACGGCACCGGATGGTCCGAAGGCGTCGGCATCGTCGTCGTGGAGCGCCTCTCCGACGCCCGCCGCAACGGACACGAGATCCTCGCCGTCGTGCGGGGCTCGGCCGTCAACCAGGACGGCGCCTCCAACGGCTTGACGGCCCCCAACGGCCCGTCGCAGCAGCGGGTGATCCAGCAGGCCCTGGCGAGCGCCGGTCTCTCGCCTTCGGACGTGGACGCCGTCGAGGCGCACGGCACGGGCACGACCTTGGGCGACCCGATCGAGGCGCAGGCCCTGTTGGCCACCTACGGTCAGGACCGCGACCCCGAGCGGCCGCTGTTCCTCGGCTCGGTGAAGTCCAACCTCGGCCACACACAGGCGGCCGCCGGTGCGGCGGGGCTCATCAAGATGGTCCTGGCGCTGCGGCACGGCGTCCTGCCGAGGACGCTGAACGCCGATGTGCCGTCGTCGCATGTGAACTGGGATTCCGGTGCGGTGGAGCTGCTGACGGAGTCCCGGGAGTGGCCCGTGGCCGATCGGCCGCGGCGGGCGGGTGTGTCGTCCTTCGGCATCAGCGGCACCAATGCCCACGTCATCATCGAGCAGGCGCCGCTCGCCGAGGAGCCCGGCGAGCAGGACGAGAGCGACCCGAAGACCGCCCCCGAGTCCGTTCCCCGGCTTGCGCCGGCGGTCGTGCCGTGGCTGCTGTCGGGCAAGTCCGAAGAGGCACTGGCCGCACAGCGCGAGCAGATCACCGCGCTGACCGGCCCGTCGCCGATCGACCTGGGATTCTCGCTGGCGACCACCCGGGCGCATCTGGAGCACCGTGCGGTATTGCTGTCCGAGGGCGACGAGACCGTCGAGGTGGCCCGCGGCTTCGCCGAGGACACGGCCGGAAAGACCGCGGTGCTGTTCTCGGGGCAGGGTGCGCAGCGGGTCGGGATGGGCCGGGAGTTGTACGGCCGGTTCCCGGTGTTCGCCGAGGCGCTGGACGCGGTCCTGGGGCAGTTCGACGGCGAGCTGCGCGATCTGCGTGCGGTGATGTTCGGTGACGCGGAGGGTCTGGACGAGACGGGTTTCACTCAGCCGGCGTTGTTCGCGGTCGAGGTGGCGTTGTTCCGGTTGGTGGAGTCCTGGGGCGTCCGGCCGGATTTCGTGGCGGGGCATTCGATCGGTGAGGTCGCGGCGGCGCACGTGGCGGGGGTGTTGTCGCTGGAGGATGCGTGTGTGCTGATGGCGGCGCGGGCCCGGCTGATGCAGGCGCTCCCTGCGGGCGGGGCGATGGTGGCCGTCCAGGCAGCCGAGGACGACGTGGCGGCCCGGTTGGTCGACGGGGTGTCGATTGCGGCGGTCAACGGCCCCGAGGCGGTGGTGCTCGCTGGTGAAGAGGACGCGGTGCTCCGGGTGGCCGGGGAGCTGGCGGCCGAAGGACGCAAGACGCAGCGGCTGTCGGTGAGCCATGCCTTCCACTCGGCGTTGATGGAGCCGATGCTGGAGGACTTCCGGCGAGTGGCCGAGGGGCTGGCGTTCAAGGCGCCGGAGATCCCCATGGTGTCCAACGTGACCGGGGCGCTCGCCTCCGAGGAGTTGGTGTGCTCGGCGGAGTACTGGGTGCGGCATGTGCGGGAGACGGTGCGTTTCGCGGATGGTGTGCGGGCGCTTGAGGCTGAAGGTGCTTCGGTCTTCTTGGAGTTGGGCCCGGATGGTGTGTTGACGGCGATGGCGCAGCATGGCGCGGACGAGGCTTCGGTGTTCGTCAGCGCGCTGCGCAAGGACCGTCCTGAGGAGTCGGCGTTGGTGACGGCGTTGGCGCGGCTGCATGTCGCGGGTGTGGCGGTGGACTGGGAGGCGTGGTTCGCGGGCACGGGTGCCCGGCGTGTGGACCTGCCCACCTATCCCTTCCAGCACGAGCGGTACTGGCCCCGGCCCGCCGCGCTCGCCGGGGACGTCACCGGTGCGGGTCTTCGGCCCGCGGAGCATCCGCTGCTGGGCGTGACCCTCACTCTTGCCGACTCCGGGGAGGTGGTGTTCACGGGTCGGCTGTCGTTGCAGGCGTATCCGTGGCTGGCCGACCACAAGGTGGGCGGCAGCGTTCTCTTCCCGGCGACCGGTTTCCTGGAGCTGGCGATGCGCGCCGGCGACCAGGTCGGCTGCGACCGGATCGACGAGTTCGTCCTGCTCGCGCCCCTGACACTTATGGAGGACGGCGCCGCACAGGTTCAGGTGTTGGTCGGTGCCCCGGACGAGACGGGCGTCCGGACGATCTCGGTGCACTCGCGGGCCGACGGACCCGCTGACGGATCTGCTGATCAGCCGTGGATTCAGCACGCTCACGGCACCCTGACCAGCGGTGAGCGGATCGCGGACTTCGGTTCCCAGGTCTGGCCGCCGCAGGACGCCGTGGTCGTGGATCTGGCGGGTTTCTACGACGGGACCGGTTACGGCCCGGCCTTCCAGGGCCTGCGCGGCGTGTGGCGGCGCGGGGACGAGGTCTTCGTCGAGGCCGCGCTGCCAGCCCAGGTCGCAGAGGAAGCCGGGGCGTTCGGGATCCATCCGGCGCTGCTGGACGCGGTGCTGCAGTCCCACCGGCTGGCCGGGGTCGGCAGCGAGCAGGAACTCCTTCTGCCGTTCGCCTGGCGCGGTGTGTCACTGCATGCCGGAGGAGCGGCGGTGCTGCGGGCCCGGGCGGTGAAGACCGGGGACGACTCGGTGTCGATCGCGGCAGTCGACGTCGAAGGCGCCCCCGTGCTGTCCGCCGAGGCGCTCGTCCTTCGCGGCCAACTGGCAGATGCGGCAAGCCCGTTGACGGCACGGCGTCGCGCGGAGTACGACGCGTTGCTGTCGCTGGACTGGGTGGCGGCGCCGGAGGTGCAGCCCGCCGAGGTCCGGTGTGTGTCCCTGGGCGCCGATGAGTTGGGTGTGGGCGCGTCGGTCGCGTCCCTGACGGATCTCACGGGCGCCGAGGACCTCGTGGTGGTCCCCGTGTCCGGTGGCACGGGCGACGACGTGCCAGCCTCGGCGCACGAACTCACCTCCCGGGTCCTGGACCTCCTCCAAGGGTGGGCGGGGCAGGAGGAGCCCGCAGCCGCGCGTCTGGTGTTCGTCACCCGCGGCGCCGTCTCCGCCGTCGAGGGCGAGGCCGTACGGGATGTGGCCGCGGGCGCGGTGTGGGGTCTGGTGCGTTCGGCGCAGTCGGAGAACCCCGGGCGGTTCGTGCTCCTGGACCTCGAAGACGGGCAGGACGGGCAGGACGGGCAGGACGGGCAGGACGGAAACCTGACCGGGGTGCTTGCGGACCTGCCGCGTCTGCTGGCCACCGACGATTCCCAGTTCGTGGTCCGCGACGGTGCCGTCCGGGTGGCGCGACTGGCCTCGATCAGCAGCAGTGCGGGGCTGTTGCCGCCGGCCGACGTGCCGTGGCGGCTGGACAGTGCGGCCAAGGGCAGCCTGGACAACCTGGTTCTCGCCCCCTGCCCGGAAGCCCTGGAGCCCCTGACCGAGGGCCAGGTCCGCATTCAGGTGCAGGCTGCCGGCGTCAACTTCCGCGACGTCCTGGACGCCTTGGGCATGTACCCGGGCGAAGCCGGACCGCTGGGTGCCGAGGCGGCCGGTGTGGTCACCGAGACCGGGCCGGGAGTGCGCGCACTGCACCCGGGCGACCGCGTGACCGGCCTGGTCTTCGGAGGCTACGGCCCGGAGGCCGTCGCCGACGAGCGGCTGCTGACCCGCATCCCCGAGGGCTGGTCGGCTGCTCAGGCCGCCTCCGTACCGATGGTCTTCCTGACCGCGTACTACGCCCTGAAGGACCTCGCCGATCTCCAGCCCGGTCAGTCGATCCTGGTGCATGCCGGGGCCGGTGGTGTGGGCATGGCGGCGATCCAGTTGGCCCGGCATCTGGGTGCTGAGGTGTTCGCCACGGCGAGTGAGGGCAAGGGGGACACGCTGCGGGAGTTGGGTGTCGCGGACGACCACATCGCGTCGTCCCGTACCACCGACTTCGAGGAGCGTTTCCGGGCGGTCACCGGTGGCCGCGGTGTGGACGTGGTCCTCAACGCCCTCACGGGCGAAATCATCGACGCCTCCTTGCGGTTGACCGCCCCGGGCGGCCACTTCCTGGAGATGGGCCAGACGGACATCCGTGATGCGCGGTCCGCCGCCGGGGTGCACTACCGCGCCTTCGACCTCGCGGACGCGGGTCCGGAGCGCACCCGGGAGATGCTCACCGCGCTGCTGGAGTTGTTCGGCCAGGACGCGTTGCACACGCTGCCGGTGACCTCCTGGGATGTGCGGCGGGCGCCGGAGGCGTTCCGGTTCATGAGTCGGGCGCAGCACATCGGGAAGATCGTGCTTACTCTGCCGCGGCCCTGGGACCCGGACGGCACGGTGCTGATCACCGGTGGCACCGGTGCGCTGGGCGGCGAGCTGGCCCGACACCTGGTGACCGAGCGGGGCGTACGGCACCTGCTGCTGGTCAGCCGCAGCGGCCCGGATGCTCCGGGCGTCGCCGACCTGCGGGATGAACTGGCCGGCCACGGCGCCGAGGTGACCGTGCGGGCCGGTGACATGGCCGATCGGGGTGCCGTCGATGGGCTGGTGGCCGCCATTCCGACCGCGCACCCGCTGACCGCGGTGATCCACACCGCCGGTGTCCTGGACGACGGTGTGGTGTCCGCGTTGACGTCCGAGCGGCTGTCGGCCGTACTGCGTCCGAAGGTGGACGCGGCCTGGCATCTGCACGAGGCCACCAAGGACCTCGACCTCGCCGCGTTCGTGCTGTACTCCTCCGTCTCGGGCGTCATGGGGAGCGTCGGCCACGGCGGCTACGCCGCGGGCAACGCCTTCCTCGACACGCTGGCCCGCCACCGTACGGCGCAGGGCCTGCCCGCCCAGTCCCTCGCCTGGGGCGCCTGGGCGAAGAAGGACGGGAGCACGCGGGCGTCGGCCGCTGCGGAACCCGAGCGGATCGCGTCCCTGGACGTGCCGCCGCTGTCGGTCGAGCGGGGACTGGCGCTGTTCGACGCCGCCACCGAGACCGACGAGGCTCACCTCGTCCCCGTCGGGCCCCTGGCTCCGGGCGCCCGGAGCCGCGGCACCGTGCCTCCGGTGCTGCGGGGCCTGGTCAAGGGCGCCCGCCGTACGGCCGCGGTCTCCGCCGGCGGCACCGAAGCGGTCCTGCGACTCACCCGTCGACTGACGGAGCTGACCCCGGACGAGCGGAGCGCCTTCACGGTCGATCTCGTACGGACCGAGGCCGCCGCCGTGCTCGGGCACGCCTCGGCCAAGGCGATCGACACCCGGCGGGACTTCCACGACCTGGGCTTCGACTCGCTGACCGCCGTCGAACTGCGCAACCGGCTCGCCACGGCGACCGGCCTGCGACTGCCCGCCACCCTCGTCTTCGACTACCCCAACCCCACCGCACTCGCCGGCCACCTCATCGCTGTCCTCCTCGACGAGCACGACGAGGCCCACGCCCCCGCCGCGATCAGCGCGGCGTCCACCGACGATCCGGTCGCCATAGTCGGCATGGCCTGCCGGCTGCCCGGCGGTGTGCGATCCCCGGAGGACCTGTGGCGGCTCGTCGTCGACGGGCGCGACGGCATCTCCGCCTTCCCGACGGACCGCGGCTGGGACCTGGAGACCCTGCTCGGCGGGGGAGAGGGCGACCAGGGCCGCAGTTCCTCGTCCAGGGGCGGTTTCCTGGACGACCTCGGCGACTTCGACGCCCCCTTCTTCGGCATCTCCCCTCGCGAAGCCATGGCGATGGACCCGCAGCAGCGGCTGATGCTGGAGACCTCCTGGGAGGCCATCGAACGGGCCGGCATCGACCCGGTGTCCCTGCGGGGCACCGAGACCGGCGTCTTCGTCGGCACGAGCGGCTCCGACTACGGCAGCATCCTGATGAACTCCAGCGAGGACGTCGAGGCCCACGCCAGCACCGGGCTCGCCGGCAGCGTCCTCTCCGGGCGGCTCTCCTACACGTTCGGGCTTGAGGGCCCGGCCCTCACCGTCGACACCGCGTGCTCCTCCTCGCTCGTCTCGCTCCACCTGGCGGCCCACGCACTGCGCAGCGGCGAATGCTCGCTGGCGCTGGCCGGCGGTGTGACGCTGCTGTCGACGCCGATGAGCATCGCCGGATTCAGCCGGCAGGGTGCACTGGCGTCGGACGGCCGGTGCAAGGCGTTCTCCGACGACGCGGACGGTACGAGCTGGGCCGAAGGCGTGGGCGTACTCGTCCTGGAGCGGCTGTCCGACGCCCGCCGCAACGGACACGAGATCCTCGCCGTCGTGCGGGGCTCGGCCGTCAACCAGGACGGCGCCTCCAACGGCCTGACGGCCCCCAACGGCCCGTCCCAGCAGCACGTCATTCGCCAGGCCCTGACGAACGCCGGGCTCTCGACGGGCGATGTGGACGCCGTCGAGGCGCACGGCACCGGCACGACCCTGGGCGACCCGATCGAGGCCCAGGCGCTGCTCGCCACCTACGGTCAGGACCGGGCCGAGGGACAGCCGTTGATGCTGGGCTCGCTCAAGTCGAACATCGGCCACACCATGGCGGCGGCCGGCGTCTCCGGCGTCATCAAGATGGTCCTGTCGCTGCGGCACGGTGTGCTGCCGCGCTCCCTCTACATCGGCACGCCGTCCTCACACGTCGACTGGACGGCTGGCGACGTCAAGCTCCTCACGGAGCAGACCGACTGGCCGGACACCGGCCGCCCGCGCCGCGGCGCGGTCTCCTCCTTCGGCATGAGCGGCACCAACGCCCACGCCATCCTCGAACAGGCACCGGAGAGCGCCGAGCGGCCGGACCGGGACACCCGTCCCGTCGAGCCGCAGGCCGTCCCGTGGCTGGTGTCGGGCAGGTCGCCCCAGGCGCTGGCCGACGGGATCGGGCAGCTCCGGGACTGGGTCGGTGAGCGGCCGGAACTCGCGCCGGCCGATGTGGGCTTCTCGCTGGCCACCGGGCGGCCGCTGTTCGAGCATCGCGCGGTGCTGCTGGCCGGGGGCACCGGGGACGAGGTGGCGCGCGGTACGGCCGAGGACCGTTCGCTGGCGATGCTCTTCCCGGGCCAGGGCGGGCAGCGGGTCGGGATGGGCCGCGAACTGTACGACCGGTTCCCGGTGTTCGCCGAGACACTGGACGCGGTACTGGCCCACTTCGACGACGAGGTGCGGGAGGTGATGCTCGCCGACGCCGAGCGGCTGGACCGGACCGTGTTCACCCAGCCGGCCATGTTCGCCATCCAGGTGGCGCTGTTCCGGCTCGTCGAATCCTGGGGCATCCGCCCCGACTTCGTCGGCGGGCACTCGTTCGGAGAGATCGCCGCCGCGCACGTCGCCGGGGTCCTCTCGCTGGAGGACGGCTGCACCTTGGCGGCCGCCCGCGGGCGGCTGATGAACACCCTTGAGGGCCGGGGCGCCATCATGGTGGCGATCCAGGCGAGCGAGAAGGAGGCGACCGCGCGGCTCGTCGACGGCGTCTCGATCGCCGCGATCAACGGACCGCAGGCCGTCGTCATCGCCGGCGACGGACCCGCCACACAGCGCATCGCCGAGGCATTCGCCGCCGAGGGCCGCAAGACGCGGCAGGTGGCGGTGCAGGTCGCCGGGCACTGCCCGCTGATGGACCCGATCCTGGACGACTTCCGCAAGGTGGCCGAGGGCCTCACCTACCAGGAGCCGCGCATTCCCCTGGTCTCGACCGTGACCGGCGAACGGGCCTCGGACGACCTGATGCGCTGCGCCGACTACTGGGTCCGCAACGTCCGCGAGCCCGTCCGCTTCGCCGACGCGATACGCACCCTGGCCGCCGAGGACGTCTCGGCCTTCCTGGAGCTGGGCCTCGACGGGGTACTGACCGGGATGGTCCCGCACAACGTGCATGGCACCGGCGGCACCGTCGTCGCCGTCAGCGCCCTGCGCAAGGACCGCCCCGAGGAGACGGCCCTGCTCACCACCTTGGCGCAGCTGCACGTCGCCGGAGTCGACGCGGACTGGGCCAGGATCTTCGACGGCACCGGCGCCCGCCACGTCGACCTGCCCACCTACCCGTTCCAGCGCCAGCGGTACTGGCCGAAGCGCAGGGCACTGGCGGGCGATGTGACCTCCGCGGGTCTGCTGACCACCGAGCACCCGCTGCTCGGCGCGGCGGTGCCGCTGGCGGACGGCGACGGCATGCTGTTCACCAGCCGTCTGTCGATGGAGACCCACCCCTGGCTCAAGGACCACGTGGCGGGCGGCACGGCCGTCTTCCCGGCCTCCGGCTTCGTCGAACTGGCAGTCCGGTCCGGCGACCAGTTCGGCTGCGACCGCGTCGCCGAACTCGCCCTCGACACACCGCTGGCGCTCACCGACGGCACGGCCCTGGTGCTCCAGGTGTGGCTGGGCGCCCCCGACGACGCGGGCGACCGGCAGATCCGGTTCTTCTCACGGCCCCAGGCCACACCGGACGAACCGTGGACCCGGCACGCCACCGGCACCCTCACCACCGGCGAGCACACCGCGGACTTCGACGCGTCCGACTGGCCGCCCCGCGACGCCTCCGACGTCGACGTGGACGGCTACTACGACGGGACGGAGCTCGGCGCCGCCTTCCGCGGGCTGCAGGCGGCCTGGGTGCGTGGCGCCGACACGTTCGTCGAAGCCGCACTCCCGGACGGCCTCGCCTCCGACGCCCCGTCCTTCGGCCTGCACCCGGCGCTGCTCGAAGCGGTCCTGCACGGCACCGCGTTCAGCGGCGCGGGCGACGAGGAGCACCTCTCGTACGCCGCCTCCTGGAAGGACGTGTCGCTGCACGCCTCCGGCGCCTCGGCGGTACGGGCACGGATCACGAAGACCGGTGCGGACTCCGTCAGCGTCGTGGCGGTCGACGCCTCCGGGGAACCCGTCCTGTCGGTGCGCCACCTCACGCTGCGCGCCCTGGCGGAAGCACCCAAGCGGGCCGTCCGCAGCCGGCGGGACCGGCTCCTGCGCCTGGAGTGGATCCCGGCACCGCGTACGGAGGACGTGCCCGATCTCCGGAGCACCCTCCTGGCGCCTCTGGGAACCGCCTCACTCGCCGACATCACGGGCACCCCGGACCTGGTCATGGTTCCCGTGCCCCGCGCGCGGGACGGCTTCCCGGCGGCGGTGCACGAGCTGACGACCCAAGCCCTGCTGCTGGCGCAGGAGTGGATCGCCGACGCACGCTTCACCACCTCCCAGCTGGTGTTCCTGACGCGTGGTGCGGTGGACGGCGGTGACCTGGCCGGTTCCGCCCTCTGGGGCCTGGTGCGCTCGACGATCGCGGAACACCCCGGCCGCTTCGTCCTGGCCGACGTCGAGGAACTGGGCGAGAACGGTGACGGCGGCGACCTGGCGGTGCTCGTCGAGGCGCTGCCCGGCCTGCTGCCCTCCGGTGAGACCCAGTTCGTCGTGCGCGACAAGGCGGTGCTCATGGGGCGGCTGGCGTGGCTGCCCACCGACGCCGAGACACGGCCGTCGCAGTGGGACCCCGAGGGGACCGTACTCATCACCGGTGGTACCGGCGGCCTCGGCATCGAACTGGCCCGGTGGCTCGCCGCGAACGGTACCCGGCACCTGCTGCTGGTCAGCCGCAGCGGCCCGAAGGCTTCCGGGGCGGACGAACTCGCCGAGGAACTGCGGGAGTTGGGTGCGTTGCCCACGATCGTGGCCTGTGACACGGCCGACCCGGACGCGCTCGCCGGACTCCTGGCCGCCGTCCCGGCGGAGCACCCGCTGACCGCGGTCGTCCACCTCGCCGGTGTCCTCGACGACGGCGTGGTGACCGCGCTGACTCCGGAGCGCCTGACGCCGGTGCTGCGCCCGAAGGTGGACGCCGCCTGGCATCTGCACGAGGCCACCAAGGACCTCGGCCTGGCCGGGTTCATCATGTTCTCCTCCGTCTCCGGCGTGCTGGGCGCCCCGGGCGTGGCCAACTACGCGTCCGCGAACGCCTTCCTCGACGGCCTGGTCCGGCACCGCGCCGCCCTGGGCCTGCCGGGCCAGTCGCTGGTGTGGGGCCACTGGGACGGCGGCGGCATGGCCGAATCGCTGAACCAGGCCACCGTGGCGCGCATGCGGCTCAACGGCATGGCGCCGGTCTCCATCAAGGAGGGCATGGAACTGTTCGACAGCGCTCGCGACTACGTCGAGCCCGTCGTGATGGCGGTGGGTCTGATCCCCGGCGCCCGGGTGCCGCAGGGGGAGATTCCGCCGATGTTCCGCGGCCTGGTCCGCCACAGCAGGCGGACCGCCTCGAACGCCACGAGCACGTCCGGCACCCCGGCCACCTTCGCCCAGCAACTGTTGGAGCTGCCGGAAGGCGAGCGCGTCGGCCACCTCGTCGACCTCGTCCGCGGCGAGGCCGCCCTCATCCTCGGCTACGCGTCCCCGGCGGAGATCGAGCCCCGCCGGGACTTCTACGAACTCGGTCTCGACTCGCTGACCTCGATCGAGCTGCGCAACCGGCTCGCCACGGCCACCGGACTGCAACTGCCGGCGACGCTGGTCTTCGACACCAAGACCTCCGCCGACCTCGGCGCACGGCTGCGCAGCGAATTCGCCGCACAGCCCGGACTCGCCGGCTCCGCGTCCGCGGGGAGCCTGCTCCTGGCCGGGCCGGAACCCGACTCGCTGGAGCGGCTGTTCCTCGACGCCATGGACAACGGCAAGTTCCCGGAGGCCAGGCTCATGCTGCGGGCCCTGACCGGCCTGCGCCAGACCTTCGAGAACACGGCCGAACTGGAGGAACTGCCGCTGGCGACCACGCTCGCCGAAGGCCCCGCCGAACCGCGGATGATCTGCGTCAGCACACCCACCGCCAACGGCGGCGTCCACGAGTACGCCAGGTTCGCCGCACCCTTCCGGGGCGAACGGCACGTCTGCGCGCTGCCCCTGGTCGGCTTCGCCGCCGGGGAACGGGTACCGACCACGGTGATGACCGCGGTCAGGACCATCGCGGAGAGCGCCCTGCGCGCTAGCGACGGCAACCCGTTCATCCTGACCGGGCACTCCTCCGGCGGTACCTACGCCTACGCCGCCGCCGGTCTGCTGGAGGCCACCTGGGGCATCAGGCCCGCAGCGGTGGTGCTGTTGGACTCGGTCAGCATCCGGCACGACGATGAGGACGAGATCGACTACGACAGGCTGATGCACCACAACTTCCGGGTCGACGAGGAATCACCGGTGCGGATGACGAACTCCAGGCTGTCCGGCATGGGACGGTGGATGAACCTGCTCAGCCAACTTGAGGTGTCGCACACGACCGCCCCCGTGCTGGTCGTCCGCGCCACCCAGGAGACCGTCGCCTTGGAGGCCATCGCGGCCGCTGCGGCCGAGGACACGGAGAGCAAGGTGTTCCCGACGGCCGAGGTGCGCCTCGTGGAAGCCGATCACTTCTCTATGGTGCGCGACGACGCTCCGGAGACCGCGCGGATCGTCAAGGAATGGCTCGCCACCCTCGGCGAGGCGTAACCACGGCACACACCTGACCAGCGCACAGGAACAGATCGTCACGGCGGGCGGCCAACGGGCCGCCCGCCGCGGCGCATTCCGGCACTCAACTACGGAAACCCGCAGTCCACCGCGTGGAAGATGGCGGGGAACCGGTCGGGCGTGCGTGTCGACGTTCTGTTCCCGAAGTCCGGCATTCCACCGAACGATTGGCGTCCTGATGTCGAACGAGGAGAAGCTGCGCGAGTACCTCAAGCGCGCGATCGCAGACCTTCACGAGACTCGTCAGCAATTGGACGAGACGGAGGCGAAGCAGCGCGAGCCGATCGCGATCGTCTCGATGGCCTGCCGCTTCCCCGGCGGCGTCCGCGCGCCGGAAGAGCTCTGGGAACTGCTGCGCGACGGAGTCGACGCGATCTCCTCGTTCCCCCGCAACCGTGGCTGGGACCTGGAGGGGCTCTACCATCCCGACCCGGCCCACCAGGGCACCGCCTACGCCCGGGAGGGCGGATTCCTCCATGACGCAGGCGAGTTCGACCCAGCCTTCTTCGGGATCTCCCCGCGCGAGGCGCTCGCCATGGACCCCCAGCAGCGACTGCTCCTGGAAACCGCGTGGGAAGCCGTTGAACGCGCCGGCATCGACCCGCAATCCCTCGCCGGCAGCCGCACCGGCGTTTTCGTCGGCACCGACTACGGCGGTTACGACGCCGAGGCGGGCCGACGCGCCGACGAGGTCGGCGGACACCTGCTGACCGGCAACCACATCAGCATCGCCTCCGGCCGGATCTCCTACTTCCTCGGTCTGGAAGGCCCCGCACTGACCGTGGACACGGCCTGCTCCTCGTCGCTGGTCGCCCTGCACCTGGCGATGCACGCGCTGCGGCGCGGCGAGTGCGGCATGGCCCTGGTGGGCGGCGCGACCGTGATGTCCACGCCGCAGTTGTTCGTGGAGTTCTCCCGCCAGCGCGGCCTGGCTCCCGACGGCCGCTGCAAGCCGTTCGCGGACACCGCGGACGGCACGGGCTGGAGCGAGGGCGTCGGCCTGCTACTGGTGGAGCGGCTCAGCGACGCGGTGCGCAACGGCCACCCCGTACTCGCCGTGGTGAAGGGCTCGGCCGTCAACCAGGACGGCGCCTCGAACGGCCTGACCGCCCCCAACGGCCCCTCGCAGCAGAGCGTCATCCGCCAGGCCCTGACCGGCGCGGGCCTGACCACCGCGGACATCGACGCCGTGGAGGCGCACGGCACCGGCACCACCCTCGGCGACCCCATCGAGGCGCATGCCCTGCTGGCCACGTACGGGCAGCAGCGCTCCGCGGACCGGCCCGTGTTGATCGGCTCCTTGAAGTCGAACATCGGGCACACCCAGTCCGCCGCCGGTATCGCCGGTGTGATGAAGATGGTCCTGGCGATGCGGCACGGGCAACTGCCCAAGTCCCTGCACCTGGACGAGCCCACCGGGCACGTCGACTGGAGCGACGGCCATGCCAGGCTCCTCGCCGAGGCCGAACCCTGGCCGAGCACCGATCGGCCCCGCCGCGCCGCCATCTCCTCCTTCGGCATCAGCGGCACCAACGCCCACGTCATCCTGGAACAGGCGCCCGCCCGCGAGGCCGAAGCCGCCCCCGAGCCGGCCGCCCGGCTGGGCACGCTGCCCTGGATCCTGTCCGCCCGCACCGAAGAGGCTCTGCGCGCCCAGGCCGAACGCCTCGGCCGCCACGTACGGGAGCGTGCCGACCTCGAACCGGCCGCCGTCGCCCACGCCCTCGTGGACACCCGCGCCCTGATGGAGCACCGCGCGGTACTCGTCGCGGACGACCGGGACGCGTTCCTGGACGGCCTCGACGCCCTGGCCATGGGCCGCACCACCACCGGCCTGGTCAGCGGCGTCGCCGCCAAGACCGCCACCGCGTTCCTCTTCGCCGGGCAGGGCTCGCAGCGCTTGGGCATGGGACGCGAACTGCACGCCGCGTACCCCGCGTTCGCCGCCGCCTTCGACGCGGTGTGCGCCGAGCTCGACCCGCACCTGGACCGGCCGCTGCACGACGTCGTCTTCGCCGACGAAGGCAGCACCGACGCCGCCCTCCTCGACCAGACCGCCTACACCCAGGCCGCCCTCTTCGCGTTGGAAACCGCCCTGTTCCGGCTCGTCGAATCCTGGGGCGTGACCCCCCAGTTCGTCGTCGGCCACTCCATCGGCGAAATCACCGCCGCCCACGTCAGCGGCGTGCTGACCCTCCAGGACGCCGCACGACTGGTCGCCGCGCGGGGCACCCTGATGCAGGCACTGCCCGAAGGCGGCGCCATGGTGGCGATCCAGGCCACCGAGGAGGAGACCCGGGACAGCCTGGCGGCCCATGAGGGGCAGGTCTCCGTCGCCGCCGCCAACGGGCCCGACTCCACCGTCATTTCGGGCGACGAACAAGCCGTGACCGAGATCGCGGCCCACTGGGCGGCGCAGGGCCGCCGTACCAAACGTCTGCGGGTCAGTAACGCCTTCCACTCCCCGCACATGGACGGCATGTTGGAGGACTTCCGGCGCGTCGCCGACGGCCTGACCTTCCATGCCCCCCGCATCCCCGTGGTGTCCACGGTGACCGGCGAGCTCGCCACCGACGACGAACTGTGCTCGCCCGACTACTGGGTCCGGCAGGTCCGAGAAGCGGTCCGTTTCTGCGCCGCCGTGCGCACCCTCGAAGCCGAGGGCGTCACCACCTTCGTGGAGATCGGCCCCGATGCCGTCCTCACCCCCATGGTCCAGGACTGTCTGACCACCCCCGACGAGCCCCTCCTCGTCCCCCTCCTGCGCACCGGCCGCCCCGAAGCACCCACCCTCACCACGGGCGTCGCCACTGCCTTCGCGCACGGCGCCCACGTCGACTGGTCCGCCTGCCTGGGCGCTCGCAGCGCTCCCCACGTGGAACTGCCCACCTACGCCTTCCAGCGCCAGTGGTACTGGCTGGACCCGGCCGAACACGAGCCGGCGGAAGCGGCCGCCGCCGAGGCGGGCGAGGCCGGATTCTGGGCCGCCGTCGAACGCGAGGACCTCCAGGAGCTGTCGGCCGTCCTCGCCATCGACGGCAGCGACGCGGACTCCCTCGGCAACCTCCTGCCCACCCTCTCCTCCTGGCGCCGGCAACGCCGCATCCAGGCCGCCGCGGACCGCTTCGGCTACCGCGCCCACTGGACCCCGCGCACCGCCTCCAACGACGCCGCCGCCACGGGCCACTGGCTCGTCGTCCTGCCCGACGGCGCCAACGACGACCCGTGGACCGTCCGCCTCCTGGACGCCCTGCGTGACCAGGGTCTGCACACCGACGTACGGGAGCTGCCCGACACCGACGATCCCGGCGACGCCCTCGCCCGGCCCGACACCCCGGTCGACGGCGTGCTCTCCCTGCTGGCCCTCGATGAGCGCCCCCACCCGCAGCTGCCCTCCGTGCCGCGCGGCCTGACCGCCACCACCGCGCTGCTGCGCGCCCTGGAGGCCGCAGGCGTCCAGGCACCCTTATGGAGTGTGACGCGCCGCGCCGTCGCCGTCGACCGGCGTGACGCGCTCAACAGCCCTGTACAGGCGCAGACCTGGGGCCTGGGACGGGTAGCCGCGCTGGAGTCCCCGCAGAGCTGGGGCGGGCTCGTCGACCTCCCCGAGAACCTGGACCGGCGGACCGTCTCCGCGCTGCTGAGCACCCTCGCCGGCGACGAGGACCAGGTCGCGATCCGCCCGGCCGGGGTCTTCACCCGCCGCGTGGAACGGACCGCACCAGGCGGCGACACCGACGCCCAGTGGAGCACCCACGGCACCGTCCTGGTCACCGGCGGCACCGGCGCCCTCGGCGCACACCTCGCCCACTGGCTGGCCGACGCCGGAGCCCAACACCTCGTACTCACCAGCCGCCGCGGCCCCCAGGCCCCCGGCGCACCCGAACTCGCGGCCGCACTCACCGACCGCGGCGTCGAGGTGACCCTCGCCGCCTGCGACGTCGCCGACCGCGACGCCCTGGCGGCCGTCCTCGCGGACATCCCGCCGCACCTGCCGCTGACCGGCGTCGTCCACGCAGCGGGCGTGCTGGACGACGGCGTACTGGAAGCGCTCACCCCCGAGCGCTTCGAGACCGTACTGCGCCCCAAGGCACAGGCCGCACAGCACCTGCACGAGCTCACCCAGGACCTGGACCTGGACCACTTCGTGCTGTTCTCCTCGATCGTCGGTGTCCTGGGCAACGCCGGACAGGGCAACTACGCCGCCGCCAACGCCTACTTGGACGCCCTCGCCGAACAGCGCCACCAGCAGGGCCTCCCGGCCACCTCCGTGTCCTGGGGCCCCTGGGCGGGCGACGGTATGGCCGTCGATAGTGACGTCGCCGACCGGCTGAGCCGCGACGGACTGCTGCCCATGGCCGCGGCCCCCGCGCTCGCCGCCCTGCGCCAGGCCCTCGCCCAGGGCATGACCCACGTGACCGTGGCCGACATCGACTGGAGCGCCTACGCCCCCGCCCTGACCGCCTTCCGCCCCAGCCCCCTCATCGGCGACCTGCCCGAGGCCCGCCGCGCGGTCCGCCCCGCGGAGGGCCCGCGCCGCGAAGGCTCCCCCCTGCGCGACCGGATCGCCGCACTGCCGCCCGCCGAACAGGAACAGGCGTTCCTGGCCATGGTCAGGGAAGAGGCCGCCAAGTCCCTCGGCCACCGCACACCGGACACCATCGACGCCCAACGCGCCTTCCGCGAGCAGGGATTCGACTCGCTGATGGCGGTCGACCTGCGCAACCGGCTCTCCGCCGCGACGGCACTGCGGCTGCCCGCCACCCTGCTGTTCGACCACCCCAGCGCAGCCGCGGTCGCCGCATACCTGCGCGCCGAAGTCCTGGGCTCCACGGGGCCCGTCACGGTCGTACAGGCATCGGCCGCCGCCCTCGACGAACCGGTGGCGATCGTCGGCATGGCCTGCCGCTTCCCCGGCGGCGTGGACTCGCCCGCGGCCCTGTGGCGGCTGCTGGCCGAGGGCGGCGACGCCATCGCCCCCATGCCCACCGACCGTGGCTGGGACCTGGACCGGCTCTACCACCCCGACCCCGACCACCAGGGCACCACCTACGCCCGCGACGGCGGCTTCCTGTCCGACGTGGTCGGCTTCGACGCCGACTTCTTCGGTATCTCGCCGCGCGAGGCCCTCGCCATGGACCCGCAGCAGCGACTGCTCCTGGAAACCACCTGGGAGGTGCTCGAACAGGCGGGCATCGACCCGGAGTCCCTCCGAGGCAGCAGCACTGGGGTCTTCGCGGGCACCAACACCCAGGACTACGGCGCCGTCCTGGACACGGCACAGGACGAAGCGAGCGGGCACCGGCTTACCGGCAACGCCCTGAGCGTCGTCTCCGGCCGGGTCTCCTACACCTTCGGCTTCGAAGGACCCGCCCTCACCGTGGACACCGCGTGTTCCTCCTCGCTGGTGGCCCTGCACATGGCGGCGCAGGCGCTGCGTCAGGGCGAGTGCTCCCTGGCGGTCGCGGGCGGTGTGACCGTGATGTCCACCCCGTCGTCCTTCGTGGAGTTCGCCCGGCAGCGCGGGCTGGCCCCGGACGGCCGCTGCAAGCCGTTCGCGGCCGCCGCCGACGGCACGGGCTGGAGCGAGGGCGTAGGCCTGCTGCTGGTGGAGCGGCTCAGCGACGCCCGCCGCAACGGCCACCAGGTACTCGCCGTCGTACGCGGCTCCGCCGTCAACCAGGACGGCGCGTCCAACGGCCTGAGCGCACCCAGCGGCCCGTCCCAGCAGCGGGTGATCCGACAGGCCCTGGCCAACGCCCAGCTGGCCGCCGGCGACGTCGACGCCGTGGAGGCGCACGGCACCGGTACGACACTCGGCGACCCGATCGAGGCCCAGGCACTGCTGGCCACCTACGGCCAGGAGCGGCCGGCGGAGCAGCCGTTGCTGCTCGGCGCGGTGAAGTCCAACCTCGGGCACACCCAGGCCGCCGCCGGTGTGGCGGGCGTGATGAAGATGGTGCTGGCGATGCGGCACGGGATGCTGCCGCGCACCCTGCACGTCGACGAACCCACCGAACACGTCGACTGGACCGCGGGCGCCGTCGAACTGCTCACCGAGAACACCGACTGGCCCGAGACCGGTCGCCCGCGACGCGCGGCCGTCTCCGCCTTCGGCATCAGCGGCACCAACGCACACGTGGTCCTGGAACTGCCCCCGGCCACCGAACCCGAACCGTCCACCACCGCCCCCGACGGGACGGTACCGCTGCTGCTCTCGGCCAAGAGTGAGAACGCCCTGCGCGCCCAGGCGGCCCGACTCCGCTCCCACCTGGACCACGAGCCCGCACCCCGGCTCACCGACGTCGCCCACACGCTGATGACGCACCGCACGGCCCTCGCCCACCGCGCGGCCGTCCGTGCCCACGACCACGCCACCGCGCTGCGGGCCCTGACCGCACTGGCCGCGGGCGAGGCCGATCCCGCCCTGGACACCGGCACGGTCCACACCGGCCGGGACGCCGTCCTTTTCTCGGGCCAGGGGTCTCAACGCTCGGGGATGGGTCGGGAGTTGTACGGCCGTTATCCGGTTTTCGCGGCGGCGTTCGACGCGGTGTGCGCTTCTTTGGACGAGCACTTGGACCGTCCGCTGCGGGACGTGGTGTGGGGTGAGGACGCGGAGCTGCTGGACCAGACGGTGTATGCCCAGGCCGGGCTGTTCGCCATTGAGGTGGCGCTGTTCCGGCTGGTGGAGTCCTGGGGTGTGCGGCCGCAGTACGTGGCCGGACACTCCGTCGGCGAGATCGCCGCCGCGCACGCCGCCGGGGTTTTCACGCTGGCCGACGCCTGCGCGCTGGTGGCGGCCCGGGGCCGGTTGATGCAGCAACTGCCCGTTGGTGGGGCGATGGTGGCGATCAGGGCGGCGGAGGAGGAGGTTCTTCCGCACTTGACGGGTGGGGTGTCGATCGCGGCGGTCAATGGTCCGTCGTCGGTGGTGGTCTCCGGCGTTGAGGACGCGGTGCTGGCCGTCGCGGCGCACTTCGCAGCGGAGGGCCGCAAGACCAGCAGGCTGCGGGTTTCGCACGCCTTCCACTCGCCGCTGATGGAACCGATGCTGGCTGACTTCCGCGCCGTCGCCGAGGGCCTGTCCTACGGCGAGCCGGAATTGTCCGTCGTGTCGAACGTGACCGGCGACCTCGCCACCCCGGACCAGCTGCGCACCCCCGAATACTGGGTGACCCACGTGCGGGCCGCGGTGCGCTTCGCCGACGGCATCCGCACCCTGAGCGCGCAGGGCGTGACGCGCTTCCTGGAACTGGGCCCGGACGGCACGCTCACGGCCATGGCCCGCGAGTCGCTGCCGGACGACGACGCCACCGGCCAGAGCGCTCCCGAGGAGACCGTCCTCGTCCCCGCCCTGCGCCGGGACCGCCCCGAGGAGGAGACCCTCCTCGCGGCCCTGACACAACTGCACGTACGCGGCGCCATGATCGACTGGAGCGCGTTCCCCGCCGCCGGCCAGGACGCCCGCGCCGTCGACCTGCCGACGTACGCCTTCCAACACCAGCGGTTCTGGCCGACCCCCGACCACACCCGAACCGGGGACATCGGTGCCGTCGGTCTCGAAGCGGCCGGGCACCCACTGCTGAGCGCCGCCGTGGAACTACCCGACGGTGACGGTGTGTTGTTCACCACACGCCTGTCGCTCGCCACCCATCCGTGGCTGGCCGGGCACGTCGTCATGGGTTCGGTCCTGCTGCCGGGCACGGCATTCGTCGAACTCGCCGTCCGCGCCGCCGACCAGGCGGGCTGCGACCGCGTCGACGAACTGACCCTGGCCGCCCCGCTCGTCCTGCCCGAGCACGGAGGCGTGCACCTCCAACTACACGTGGGCTCCGCCGACGAGGCGGGCCGCCGCATTTTCAGCGCGCGCTCCAGGACGGAGGGCGACGGCGGCCGCCCGTGGGTGCAGCACGCCACCGGCGTACTCGCCGTCGACCCTCAGCCGGTCGCCGCCGACTTCGCCTCGGCGCCCTGGCCGCCCGCCGACGCCGAGCCCGTCGATCTGACTGGCTTCTATCCGCGCTTCGCCGACTGCGGATTCGACTACGGCCCGCACTTCCAGGGCCTGCGCACCGCGTGGCGCCGTGGCGACGAGGTCTTCGCCGAGGTCGCCCTGCCTGCTGTGGCCGAAGGCGAAGCGCCTGGCTACGGCCTGCACCCGGCACTGCTCGACGCGGCCCTGCACGTCGTCACCCTCAACGGAGTCGACCAGCAGGTCGTGCCCTTCGCCTGGGAGGACGTCTCGCTGCACGCCTCCGGCGCCGCGGCCGTACGGGTCCGGGTCACCCGGCACAGCAGCGACACGGTGTCCGTGGACGTCACCGACACCGAGGGCGGCCCCGTCGCCACCATCGGGGCACTCGTCCTGCGGTCGGTCTCCGCCGACCAGTGGGAAAGCGGCACGAACTCGCTCGGCCACGATGCGCTGTTCCGCGTCCAGTGGAACCCCGTACACCCGCCCCAGGCCAGGACGGCGGAGACCGTCGCAGCGATCGGTTTCCCCGTGGGCTCGACGGCCGCCTGGTGCGCGGCCCCCGTCGAGCACTACGCGGATCTGGCCTCCCTGGCCGCATCCGGCCGTGCGTACGGCACGGTGCTGGCGGCGGTGACGGCCGATTCCGCCGGAGTGGTGGAGTCGGTGCATGCTGCGGTGGCGGGGGCGCTGGAGGTGATCCAGTCGTGGTTGGCGGAGGGCCGGTTCGCCAGCTCGCGTTTGGTGTTCGTGACGCGGGGTGCGGTGTCGGGTGTGGATCTTGCGGGTGCGGCGGTGTGGGGTCTGGTGCGGTCGGCGCAGTCGGAGCATCCGGGCCGTTTCGGTCTGGTGGATGTGGAGGATGATGCCTCAGCGGCGGTGTTCCGGCGGGCGTTGGCGTCGGATGAGCCCCAGTTGCTGGTGCGCGGTGCCGAGCTGCTGGTACCGCGGCTGGCTCGCGCCCGGGCGCAGCAGACCCTCGCCTGGGATCCGTCCGGTACGGTCCTGATCACGGGCGGTACGGGCGGTCTGGGGCGGATCGTTGCTCGGCATTTGGTGGTGGTGCATGGGGTGCGGAGTTTGTTGTTGGTGAGTCGGCGTGGTCCGGCTGCGGAGGGTGTCGGGGAGTTTGTTGCCGAACTCGCGCAGCTTGGCGCGGAGGCTGTTGTCGAGGCG